>CAZRHI010000001.1:0-67849 GCA_964599945.1 uncultured Acetobacter sp.
CCGAAGACAATAAGCTCGTTTTGGAGCATTTTCTGATGGGTGTTTTACCTCTTTCCAAAGTAATTCAAAACAAAGTGAAAGATAGGAACTTTGTTATTTTTCAATCTAGGGCTGAGAAATGTCCTATTGCCAAAACTTGGTGGCTAGAGTATGTTCCTTGGTAACCTGTTTTTCATTTAAAACCCACCTTTTGGTGGGTTTTATTATTTATTTAATAATTTTTGCTTCTTTTATTTTAGCTGTAATTTCCATCATTTGATTTAATCCGACCGCGTCCCATGGCGACATATTTCCTTCTTTTGAACCACCTGCGATTACCATTGTTTCAGGAAATTTCACATTTGCAATTTCTTTTGCAATTCCGATTGCTGTTTCTTTATCTATAGTTGCTTTTTCAAGTGGGGTTAAACCTGCGGCAACTTTTTGACGTGCAACTTCTGCCTCGGCTTTACCCATTTCAGCTATTTTTTCAGCTTCATATTTAGCTTGAAGTGCTTGCAATTTTGCAACTTCTGCTTTTTTTTCTGCCTCAACAACTGCTGTTATCTTTTCAACTTCAGCATTTGCTTTTGCTTCGGCAACTCGTGCTTTCCCTTGCTCTTCTGCCGTAATAGCATCTTGTTTTGCTTTTTCTGCATTGGCGGTTGACACAACCTTCATTTGGTTTGCTTCTTTTTTCTTATCAATCAATTCTTGAACTTTTGGATCATAATCAAAGTCATTTACAACAAATTGCAAAATCTCTATTCCATAATCATTTAACAATGATGGTTTTTGAATAATCGGATTACCGTCTTTATCGCGTGCAATGCTAATATTCAGTTTTCTAAATTTTGTTCCATTTTCATCAATTGCATCTTCTAATTTCGAAGTTGTTTTAAAAATACCTTTTTCTAACTGTGATTTTGCAGCATCAGCAAATTCTGCACGGCGAGTTGAATAAGAATCTTCGGCCGCCATTAGTGTTGCTGCTTGCGAAAGTGCTTCCGCAACGTTTTTTTGGATTAAATCTCTTTTAACATTTTCAAAATTTCCATAATCACGATGCAGAATTTTTTGTTTTTCTTCATTTAATGACAATCTAAATTTAACTGTTCCTTTGACTGGTGCGATTGAACCATCATTAAATCTAACTTTCATACCTGATTCTTCGAAATCTATATCTTCCGAAATTGGGTATGTTTCAATATCCCCAAAACCTTGCCAATATAAACCAGCATTATTTCTTACTGTTATCTCACCACTACCAGCTGCTTGTTTAATTTGATAATTGCCATAAATATTTGTTTCCCACAACATTGGAGAACACCCTATTATTAACCCTGCGCTAACAAGCGATAAAAAACCAACAGCCCCTTTATTCATCTATTTAGTCCTTTCGATTAACTTTTGAATTATTTTTTTCTTTTGCTCAAAATCAGGATGTTTTTTTAGAAATTCCTGATATTCTTCATACATTTCCATTAGTTCTTTGTCTTGTGAAAATTTTTCTTGTAAATCCTGTTTTTTAGCCCATTGCTGATATTTAAAATAGCCACACATTACAATACATATTGCAATAATAAACATAAAAGTGCTGAAATACATTTATAGTCCCCTTTGTTTAATTATTGTATTCTTTTATTGTATTGTTGTTTTTTACATACATATTCAGATATTCGTGAATATTTCTTTCTATGCGTGTGTTAAAGTCATTAAATAGCTTTTGCACCATATCATTCCAATATTTTTCTTTTTCTGCAATGCCCGTATCTACTGGAATGCGAAGTTCACGCCATGCGTTTATGGTTGTTTCTGCAACAGCTAAGTTTTCCTTATCTGTAATTTTGAGAACAACCGATAAAACAGCACGATACTTTAAGCGATCTTTTTGTAATAATTCTTCTGATTTTTCAACTTCTTCAGTTACGGAAGCATCTTTAATGATGTATTCTGCAATACGATTAGAAGAAAAGCCGTCTGCCTTTAGGCGATCTTCACCCCATAATTTTGCTGCCTTTTCAATAGATACTGGAAATAAGTGTTCTACATTCGGACGGGTAAACGACGGGATAAACTCTGAAATAATTTCTACTTTTTCAACATTTAGCTCTATTGGCGTAACATCTTGAAAACGTGGTTCACAATAACGCAACGGCACAGCATCGACATCAGTTGTTGAACGACATGCAAATAAAAACAAACAGCAAAACATCAGCATTATACATTTAATTTTATTCATCAGGCTTATTCCATTTAAATTATTCCGAAGTAAAAAAGTATATCTTTTATATTTAGTTTAGCCCATAAAGTTTAATACTTATTTAATGCTAATTCAGTTTGCTCAAAATTTCTGGTATCGTAAATTCATAATTTTCCGAGCAGAAACCACATTTTGCCGTAATTTTAGAATTTTCATCTAGCATAGATGCTAACTCATTTTCTGAAAAGCCACGAAGTGTTTTTAACAGTTTTTCCCGACTGCAACGACAACAAAACTCATAGTGATTTTCTTTGGTGATAACTAGATTATTGGCATGATATAAACGATGCAAGATTTCCGCCAAACTTAAATTTTCGTCAAATAATTCTTCTTTTGTGAGGGTATTCATCAAAACTTCGGCTTCATTTCTTAGCTCGGATAATTCGTTCATGTCTATATTTTTACCGCCTAACTCTGGAATACGCTGAAGCATAATTCCACCTGCTTTCCACGTTCCCTCTTCGTTTTCAGGAATTTCGATGAATAATTTTAACATTGTTTCTATTTGTTCGGACTGTTTGAAATAACGCAGAGCGCATTCTTCTAAGGTTTTCCCTTGCAAATCTACAACGCCTTGGTGATAGTTGTTTTTTCCGTCATCTATTGTGAAAGCTAAAGTGCCATTTCCTAATAAGTGAGGGGTAGCTTCAATTTCCCCTTCGTTTTTGCGCAAAGCAAAAGCTTTTTCAAGGCGTTCTTTATCATAATTTGCACAGGCGCGCAGCTTGCCTTCGGTTGTTACATCAACCACAATCGTTGAAACAGGTCCATTTCCTTGGAGTTGGAGTGTAAACAGCCCCTCAAACTTTAGAGCATTTGCCAACATCACTCCCAAGGCGGTTGTTTCCGCTAATGCGGAAGAAACGTTCTTAACATAGCCATGTTTGTTAATAATTGTTTTTAAAACATTTTCCAGACGGCAAATCCGCCCAACAAAAACACCATTATCAATTAAAAAAGATGTACACTCATCAAAATTTTTATTAGCCAATTTTTTTATCCTTTATATAATTAAAGCTCAGTTTGATGAGAAGTTAATGTATAAAAAGGTAATTTTCAAGTGTTTAACGCAAAAACAACAAAATCTCTTCCTAAAAAGCCTTCTAAAGTTCGTTTGCGCAATATCGCGTTATATTATTTGGAGCGTTTTGAAAGCTCGGAAGAGAATTTGCGTGCGGTTTTACGAAGGCGAATCGACAAATACGCTTTTTTTGATAAAGAATATAACCCTACGGAGGCATATGGTTGGGCTGATGAGGTTGTTGCGGAGTGTTTGGCGCAAAACTTTGTAAATGATGAGCGATTTGCAGGGTTTAAGATTAACAGTTATTTGAATGCGGGTAAGCCCAGACGTTATATTGAACAAAAATTAAAGCTTAAAGGAATCGATGAAAAGACGATTGCGGAGTTATTTGAAAATGTCGAATATTCGGAGCTAGAAACTGCTCTTAACTTTGCACGAAAAAAGAAGATTGGGCGATTTAGAGCTGATGAAGAAGCTCGCATAGCGAATCGGCAAAAAGATTTAGGCACACTTGTACGCGCAGGGTTTGATTTTGACGTTGCAAAAGAGGTTTTAGATGGGAATGAATAGCCTTGCGCTACTTTTTTTTACATCAACCACTTCAAAATTTTAATCACTCCCATTTTGGCAACGCTGTTGTGTGCGGAAACATCTTTGCGGTTTAGGATTTCCTGTTTATTTTTATGATAAAATTCATAAGCACGGAGCAACATTTCTTCGTTTGTTAGTGTTGGAGTAAAGCCCAATTTTTGCTTAATTTTATCAGTATTAAAAATAAAGTTTGAGGCTATCATTTTATATTGATATGGTCCAAGAGGGGAAATGCCTAACCAAAAACATATTTTCATTGCCCAAATCATTGGGAGCTTCGGAAAATGAAACAGGCGTGTTCTTGAGCCAGATTTTTGAATAACATATTCATAAACCTCGTTAAAGCTTTTAACATTATCTGAGCCGATGTTAAAGATGTCGGAATAATTAGCTGAAAGGGCTAATTCGCAAGCTTTGGCAAGGTCTTTGGCATAGATGAATTGATAACGATTTGTGCCGTCGCCCACCATTGGGAGCTTGCGGTTTTCGTCGATAAACTCAAAGAGGATTCCTAACAACCCTAAACGCCCCTCGTCCATAATGGTTGGAGAGCGAAAAACAATGCTATTAACCTTATCTGGCTTAGAAAAGAGAATCTTTTCACCTTCTAATTTGGATTTGCCATAAATTTCTATGGGGTTCGGGATTTCGGTTTCATCGACTGGTGTGTCAAAATTTTTTGCCCAAAGGCAATTACTAGAGATGAACACAATTTTGTTTATACCATATTTCAAGGCGAAGCCATACACATTTTTTGTGCCGTCAACGTTTGCGTGCCAGAGGCGTTTTAAGTCTTTTTTGACATGAGCCAAAAGGGCCGCACAATGAAAAATCGCATCAAATTTATATTGAGAAAAGATTTGCTCCATTAAGAGCGAATCGTTAATATCACCTTGAAATGATGTAAAATTCTGGTGTTTAAAATTATCTGGTTCTAGGTCTATACTGACACATTTCGCACCAGTGTTGAGCAGGTGTTGTTTTAATATCGTTCCGAAAAAACCTGCGCCACCAGTGATGAGATAACAAGGCATATTTCCCTCCTATGATTTTTTTTTATGATAGAGAGAAATGTATTAAAGATTATTTAAGAGATTTGGCTTGGGGAGATGTTGCGAAAAATGTGTGAGATTGCGAGGAAAATGGGGAGCTTTATATAAAAGCTCTATTAAACAAGATTGTTGAACTATAGTCGTCGCGGGGAACGTTAAGCGACGTGGCGATCTAAATTTAGTGGATTGCCACGCTTCGCTCGCAATGACGTATCGTATATAAATTTGCTTGTAATGACTTGTGTTGAGTTGCCTCTAATGACATATAGAGCCTAGATAAAAATAAAGAAGCCCTCCTACTGGGGGGCTTCTGATCTTGTAGCAATGGTTTTTTTAGCGATCTGTTACCACATTTCCTTCCTTGTACAGGTCGATAGAAAGGGTGAGGGTGTCAACCTCACTTCCATCGATGTAATTGTGGAAGGTGGTTACATAAGTTCCTGTGTAAGGATGAGTAGCGGTGTAGTTTACACCGAATTCATCACTGTACTGGTCAACAAATGCGTTGAGGTTGCGATTTTCAACCTTGATGTCTGGCTGATCGCTATAAGAGAACTCCACCATGGGGTAGCTGAAGCTCAGCTCCTTGCCGTCAACGACGATTGAATATGTAAAATCACTGAACTCCACATTATAGTTGAGGAGATCGATAAATACATATTCAGATGTCAATCCCATCATGTTGTAATGAAGGGTATACATCTTTGTGTTTACGGTTACGCCCTCTGCAGGAGAGTTCACTTCTGTGTAGTCGCCATCGCGAGTTACACTATTGAAGAGATAAGCCTTCGAGAGGTCGTCTGTGCTAGAGATAAATCTGTGATCATCCCATACACCGCCAGCGATGCGGTACATGGTATAGATCACGTTATCTAGCACTTTCTCTCTTTCTTCGTGGCCGTCATTGTAGATTGAAACCAGCCAAGTATTAACAACACCTGAGCATGTGTTGTTTTTCTCACCTGGATCTGTTGCATATACGTCTCTGGTGTAGTCGAGACGATAATCTACAATTTCAGGATTGGTGGGCTCGATGGGAGTCGGGTCATCAGGAACAACAACAGGCGCGATACGCTTCTGAACGTACTTTGTTTCAGATGTCCGAGTGTCGCCTTGTTCGTTCTTTGCAGTATATACGACTTTCACCTCGCGGTTATTGTCGTCGATAGAGCTATAAGAGAACGACGTTTTGATGATGTCCATGTTCCCTTCGCGTTTGATCTTATTTCCGTCGGAAAGAAGATCATAGTCTCCTTGGGAGAGGAGGATTTCAACATTGCTGTCAAAATCATCCACTGTCACTAGATCCTTGACGGCGGAGATTTTTACGAAGAATGTTGCGAGATCTTCGTAAGAGCAGCTAGTGAGGACAACTGACACGATGCTGAGAGCAACCATTGCGAGGGTTGCTAAGAGATTGTTTTTTTTCATTTTATTTAGAATTTTAGTTAATACTCAAAAAAATACAAAAATATCTCTGCAACCAAGATTCCTAATAATAAAAATAAGGTCTTATAGCAAAATAATATTTTTGTATTTTCAATGTAGCATAATTTTAACAGAAAATCAAGACTTTTTTGTTTAAGAATCGAGATTTTTGCCAAAAATGTGATTTTTTTGGCTTTAAATTAAGTTTTTTGGGGAAAATGCGCGGAAATCTGTAAAAAAAGCGTCGTTTATTTTTAGCCCGCAAGGTAGGTTTTCACCGCTTCGTTTTGCTCAAAGAGATATAGTAGGATTTTTAAGGCTTTACCACGCTCGGTTTCAAGCTTAGGGTCTGATTTTAATATCTGCCCGACATCATCTCGGGCTTTGATTAGCAAATCTTGATGATTCGGCATTTCAGCAAGCTTAAACTGTGCAAAGCCTGATTGACGCGTGCCTAAGATTTCGCCACCGCCTCGCAATTCCAAATCCTTTTCTGCTAGATAAAAACCATCTTCGGTTTGCTTCATGATATTCAACCGCTCTTTGCCGACCGCACTAATGGGATATGAATATAGCAACACACAAGAGCCTGCCTCAAACCCACGCTTAACCCTTCCGCGGAGTTGGTGTAGCTGGGCTAAGCCAAATCGCTCAGCGTGTTCGATTATCATAATTGTCGCGGACGGTACATTGACACCAACCTCGATAACCGTTGTCGCAACAAGAAGCTTTTTGTTTCCAGCTTTAAACTCGGTCATTATTGCGTCTTTTTCGGCTTCTTTCATTTTGCCATGCACAAGCCCAACAGTATTGCCAAAATATTTTTGCAACATTTCAAACCGTTCCTCGGCGGCGGCTAAATCTGACTTTTCGGATTCTTCAACCAAAGGGCAAACCCAATAGGCTTGTGTTCCCTCTTTAAGCTTGTTGGCAAGGGCTGAGATGACCTCTGGCATTTTGTTGACATTCATCACAACCGTTTTGCAGGGTTTGCGCCCTTTGGGAAGTTCGCTAATTTTGGAATAATCCATATCACCATACGCTGTTAGCAATAAGCTACGCGGAATCGGGGTCGCGGTCATCACCAACACATCACATAAATTTCCTTTAACAGAGAGCGATAAGCGTTGGTTTACTCCGAAGCGGTGTTGTTCATCAATCACCACATAGCCGAGGTCTTTGAAAGCGACTTGCTCGGTAAACAGAGCGTGCGTGCCGATGAGGATATTTATTTCGCCTGATTGTAGTTTTTCGTAGATTTCACGTTTTTCTTTGGCTTTGAGTTTGCCTGTGAGTAGACCGACATTTATATTAACATCTTTACAGAGGTCTTTTATGGTTTCAAAATGTTGCTTAGCTAAGATTTCGGTTGGAACCATTAGCGCGGTTTGCGCCCCCTCTTCTATTACCCTTAGCATACTTAAAAAAGCAACAATCGTTTTGCCTGAACCAACATCCCCTTGTAATAAGCGTAACATTTTATATGGCGACTGTTGGTCGGTGGCGATTTCACTTAATGCGTTTTCTTGTGCGGCGGTCAGGGAAAAAGGGAGGGTTTTTATCACTTTTTTATATAACTCGCCAGACCCCATAAATTTGCGCCCGTTTTGTTGTTTGACCTTTTGGCGGATAAAAGCAAGGGCTAGTTGATTTGATAAGATTTCATCATACGCCAAACGGCGACGTATGCTGGAGGAAGGGAGCAAATCAGCCTGATTTTTTGGATTATGCAAACGTTCGAGAGCTTGTTTAAAACTGATGTAGTCCAAGCTTTGTAGCGACTCTGGTGCTAACCACTCGGGCAATGGAGGGAGGTTTTTCAACCCCTCAGAGGCGAGCCTACAAACCATTTTGTTGGTTACACCTGCGGTTAGTGGATAGACTGGCTCTAAACGGCTGATAAGCGGTAAATATTGCTCTGCCACACAATATTCTGGGTGGCTCATTTGCCATAAACCATTAAAATATTCTATTTTGCCAGAGATGGCTCGCTTTTCCCCTACTGGATAATTTTTGGTGAGTGTGTCTTTGTAGACCTTAAAAAAGACCAAAACCAAAGTTGCGGTGCCGTCAGTGCAATATATGCGATATGGGTGTTTGCGACTTTGTGGAGGCTGATGTTCGGTGATCGTTACGATGCCAGTCCAGATTTTGTTATTTTGCGCCTCTCTTAAAGCTGGGGTGTATGTTCGGTCTATTATATTTATGGGTAGATGAAACAACAAATCCAATATCTTTTCGCCACAGAGTTTTTTTATCAACTTGCCATATTTATCTCCGACGCCTTTTATGGTGTCTATGGAGGTGAAAAGTGGAAATAAAATATTTGGACGCATTTAAAAATCTTTACAAATTTGTGGTTTGGGTTATTTATTTAGTATGAGTTTAACAGAAAGTGTACAAATGTCTAATGATTTTGAGAAATACAACAAAAAAACATTAAGTGGTGTTGCAAAAGATGCGGAGGCTTTTGCGATTAAGGAAATGTTTTGCAAAACAAATAATGATGTTTTGTGCATTTTAAGCGACGGCATTAGTTTAAGGCAAGTTTGCGATACGTTAGCGTTTATTGCACCAGAAATTGAGGTTTTGGAATTTCCTGCGTGGGATACCGTTCCTTATGATAGAGTTTCACCAAACCCGACGATTTTATCTAAGCGAATCGACACACTTGCCAAGCTTGTTCTTGAAAACGAGCGCAAACGGCGCAGACTCGTTTTAACAAGCGTTGGGGCAGTTCTTCAGAAATTACCACCTAAAAAGATTTTCCTTAATACACGCAAAGCGATTACTGTTGGTGGTAAACTCAAATTTGATGACTTTTTGCACTATGTTGCCATTAACGGCTATACGCGTGTGGAACAAGTTATGGAATCGGGAGAATATGCCGTTCGCGGTGATATTATAGATATTTTTCCGAGTGGGTCTGAACAACCGCTCAGAATCGATTTATTTGATGACGAAGTGGAGAGATTACGCCTTTTTGAGGTGGAGACGCAACGCAGCACGGAAGATATTAAATTTTATAGTTTTGACAGTGCCAATGAGGTTGTTTTAGATAAAAATACGATTAAGACTTTTCGCTCTAAATATCGTGAGGAATTTGGCGCGGCTGGCTTGAAAGACGAACTTTATGAAAGTATCTCAGAGGGAAAAAAATATCTTGGAATGGAACATTGGCTCCCATTTTTCTATGAAGATGCGTTGCCTGATTTGTTTGATTATCTTCCCGCTTCTGATGTTATTTTGGGGATTGATGCGAATAATGCTTTAAGAGCTAAGGAAGATACAATTACTGACCATTATGAAGCACGTTTGGAAACGCTTAAAATTAAAGATATGTCTGAAGTTGATAAATATCGTCCGATTGCGCCAGAATTGATGTTTCTTTCAGAGAAAGAGTTTATTAAACGAATCCACCAACACCAGTATATTACATTTTCTAGCCTTATTATGCCTGAAAATGAAGATATTATTAACTTTAACGCTGTTCCGCAGAAGATATTTTCCTCTCTTAAAAACATTAACAATTTGACCGTTTATGAGGATTTAGCTAACGAATTTAAGATAAATAACACGAAAAAGAAGGTTGTTTGTTGCTATACGGAGGGTTCGCTTGACCGTATGGTTCATATTTTAGAGGAAAATGGTTTTAAAAAATTGGTTACCCCGACCACTTGGGCTGAAACAGAAAAAGAAACCGCTAAGGGAAAAACAGCTTTAGTGATTTTAGACCTGCAACACGGGTTTAACTCTGATGACTATTTTATTGTTACCGAGCAGGATATTTGGGGAGAGCGCAAAAACCTGCGCTCAAAGAAAAAAGTTTCGGCAGAAAACTTAATTGCAGATATTTCTTCCCTTAATATTGGCGAATATGTGGTGCATATTGAGCATGGAATCGGGCGGTTTGAGGGATTAGAAAATATTATTACCGATGGGGTTTCGCACGACTGCTTAAAACTTATCTATGCGAACAATGACAAACTTTATGTTCCTGTTGAAAATATTGATGTCATCAGCAGATACGGCGCAGAAGATAGTGTTGTTGCGCTTGATACACTTGGTGGCTCTGCTTGGGAAGCTAAAAAAGCTCGCGTTAAAGAAAAGATTAAAGACATTGCTGAAAAGCTGATAAAGATTGCAGCACAACGACGCATGAAACAAGCGGAGATTTTTGTTCCTGAAAGAGGTATATATGAAGAGTTTTGCAGCCGCTTTATTTATACGGAAACTGATGACCAGCTGAACGCAGTTAAAGACGTGATTAAAGATTTGTCTTTGGGAATGCCAATGGATAGGCTCGTTTGCGGAGATGTTGGTTTTGGGAAAACAGAAGTTGCCATTAGGGCGGCGTTTACAGTTGCAACAGGTGGCGCGCAAGTGGCGGTGATTGTGCCGACAACATTGTTAGCGCGCCAACATTATCTTAACTTCAAAGAACGCTTAAAAGGTTTCCCTGTTAAGGTTAAGATGTTATCACGCTTAGTAACACCTAAAGAAACAAAAGAAATCAAACAAGAACTTAAAGACGGAAGCTTGGAAATTGTTATTGGAACTCACGCCCTTTTGGCTAAAGATATTGAATTTTGCAATCTTGGACTCTTAATTATTGACGAGGAACAACATTTTGGCGTGGCTCATAAAGAAAGATTAAAGCACCTAAAATCTGACGTACATATTTTAACCCTAAGTGCAACCCCTATTCCGCGGACATTACAACTTTCGCTAACGGGAGTTAAACAACTGAGCATTATTGCGACTCCTCCTGTTGATAGACTGGCTGCTAGAACTTTTGTTATGCCATTTGACAGTGTGATGATTAAAGAAGCGATTTATCGAGAAAAATATAGAGGGGGACAAATCTTTTTTGTTTGTCCTAGAATCTCTGATATTTTGCAGATTGAACCTAAACTTCGGGAACTTGCACCAGATGTGAAAATTGCTGTGGCGCATGGACAAATGTCTCCTTCTCATCTGGAAGATGTTATGTGTGATTTTGCTGAAGGGAAAGCTGACATTTTGCTCTCTACAACCATAATCGAATCTGGGATTGATATGCCCAATGTTAACACGATGATTATTTATCGGGCGGATATGTTTGGCTTGGCTCAGCTTTATCAGCTACGTGGGAGAATTGGACGTTCAAAACTTCGGGGATATTGCTATTTTACTGTTCCAAATAAAAAAGTCTTAACCCTGATTGCAGAGAAAAGACTTAACATTTTACAAGCTCTCAATCAACTTGGCGCAGGGTTTTCTTTGGCAAATCATGATTTAGACATCAGAGGAGCTGGAAATATTTTAGGCGTTGAACAGTCTGGACACATTAAAGATGTCGGGATTGCCCTTTATCATCATTTGCTAGAAGAAGAAATTAACCGCTTGAAAGCAGGAGAAGCAGGACAAAAAGACGACGAACGTCTAACTAAAACAAGTGATTGGAGCGTACAGGTTACAACAGGGGTTCCAATTATTATTCCAGAAAAATATGTTGCAGATTTGGGGGTTAGATTAGGTTTATACAAACGAATCGGTAACTTAAAAAGCATTGAAGATATTAACGATATGCGTGAGGAACTTATTGATCGCTTTGGGGCTATTCCTGATGAAGTAGAGAATCTACTTAAAACGGTTGAGATTAAACAAATTTGCGCAATGTGTAATATTGAGCGCATTGATGCTGGAGCAAAAGGTATTCTCTTATCGTTCCATAACAATACGTTTAAGAATGTTAGCAAGCTTATGGACTTTATTAGCAGACAACTAGGCGCAATCAAGGTTCGTCCTGACCAAAAATTATTTATTGAACGGGATTTGACTAATTATAAGACTCGTCTGACTACAATCAAAAATTATGTTCAAAAACTCTACGAACTTTCCCTTTAGGATAATTTCTCTAATAGCTTTTTGTATGCGACGGTTAAGCGTTTGAACTTTTCTTCAGCTTCTTTGTCTTCTGGGTGTAAATCTGGATGACAAGTTTTGGCTAATTTTTTATATTGTTTTTTTAGATTTTCTAAGCAAAACTCCTCTGTTTTAAGATTTAACTTTTCCATTTCTATTTTATCTTCTTTAGAAAAGTATATGCTATCGCTTACTTTATCGTAGCCAGCGAATCCGTGTAAAAATTCCAACTCTTCATTTAAATCACAGCCGAATTTATATTTGATTTTTGAATGAAAACCACTAAAGCGTGTTTTCTTATGGAAAGCCTCTTGCTCTGAGGTGTCATTATCATCTGTATAATAATTCCACTTTGCATTATATTCTTGCACATGTTCCAAACAAAACCAGTAATATGTTTTAAGCGTTCTATCTTTTGGGGCTTTAAACTCCCCTTCCTTATTACACCCAGGGTGATCGCACTTACGCTTTACTCCCTCATTTTGAGGGGCAAAATATTTACGCGTACGTTTTTTGTTAGTTTTAATCACTGGCTATAATCCACTTTAGTTACGATCTTTGATAGTTTAATCTAAACTTTAGAGGTAGTCAAACACTAATCGTTAAAAATGTTAGTGTATAAACAAAAGTTTGTCATCGCCCCTTTATTTTTTTTATGTTTAGCTTAAACATAATTGATAAAAAGGATTTTACAATGCCAGAATTACCAGAGGTCGAAACAATTAAAGAAGCACTCAAAAAAGCTGTTGAAGGTGCCATTATTCAGTCTGTTGTTGTTCGGAATCGACGTTTCAGAAAAGATATTCCTGAAGATTTTGAAAAGAGACTCGCCTCATCGCGCATTTGTAAGATATATCGTATAGCTAAATATATTATTTTTGACATTGATACGGGAATTAGCATTATTTGGCATTTAGGCATGAGCGGAAAGGTTAAAATCTGCTCACAGATTCCTGAAAATCTTGATAAACATGATCATGTTATATTTAGCACAACTCTTGGCGGAATTATCTATAATGATGTTCGAAGGTTTGGCCTTCTTACCTATGTAAAAACAGAGAATCTACATACACACCAGTTATTTGAACATCTAGGAAAAGAGCCTTTTGATGAAACGTTGACAGTTCAATATCTAAAGCAACGTTTCAAAAACAAAGCTATTCCTATCAAAGTCGCCCTGTTAGACCAGAGTATTATTAACGGCATCGGCAACATTTATGCTTCCGAATCCTTATTTGAGGCAAGCATCTCCCCGCTCCGACAATGCTCAGATATTAGCGATGATGAATTAGATCATCTTATTGAAGCTATAAAAAAAACATTAAACAAAGCCATTATTGCTGGCGGTTCGACTCTGCGGGATTATCGTAAGCCTGACGGCAGTATAGGATATTTTCAAAACCAGCATTGCGTTTATAACAAAACAGGAAAAAGGTGTCCAAATTGTGTTTGTAACACTCAGAAAACTGGCGGAATTAAAAGAATCGTTCAAGCAGGACGCTCAACCTTCTATTGTGAACGATTACAAAAATAAGGAGACTTATTATGAGATTTATTTATCGAATCACTTTATTGATATTACTAGTTTCCTGTTCTACAAATAGCAACGCAGATAATTTTGTGGGTGGGTTTGAAGATATACCTTTGATAGACGGGTTTCAGCAAATCACCAATGATAATTTTGCATTTGGCAATGAAGAAGCTCGATATATTGAAACTCAACTTAGTGCCGTTCAACAAAAAAATTTTAATGATGTAAGAAATTTTTACACCGAATCTTTAGAACAACTTGGCTGGATTATCCTAAAAGATGCTCCTGATTTATTAAGCTTTTATCGAGAAAATGACATATTAGAGATAAATCAAATTTCCAAATCTCCTTTAAAAATTAGCATCATTTTGAAAAATAGAACTTAATTTTAATTATTTTTTAAAAAACTTGTTGACTATCACAGATTTTAGAGTATAAGTGTTTCAGAATTTTATTTGTGTTTAACTTAAACTTTAAGACAGGATAATGAATTATGGCCAATCATAAGTCGGCAAAAACAAGAATAAACAGAAACAACAAAAGAAGTGTTATCAATGGCGCTCGTAGAAGCAGAGTAAGAACTTTTGTAAAGAAAGTTATTGCTGCTGTTTTAGCTGGTGATAAAGAAAACGCAACATCAGCTTTGAAAGTTGCTGAGAGCGAGATGATGAGAGCTGCTCAGAAAGGTGTTTTCCATAAAAATAAAGCATCTCGCACAATCTCTCGTTTGAGCCAAAAAGTAAAAGCTTTATAGTTTTTTGTTTATTAAAAAAATTGCAACGCAGACACTATTGCTGAAAAGCAGTGTTTGCGTTTTTTTGTTTATTTTTCAAGACGTTAACTCGAATCGCTTCATAAAAGCTTGTCAAGCTGTTTTATTTAAAAATAGTAAAAAAAAATGTTTGTAACTTTATTTTTCATCAACTAGAGTTCTTTTATGTTATGAGATGAGATTAGTTAGAATTTTCTATGACATATCAGAACAGATACAATGGAAAGTGTTTTTAGGTGTAAAAATGCTTATAGGTTTTATTTTATCAAATTAAGCCCCAAAAACATTGTTTTGTTTTTGATTATTTGACTTAAAAATTTTAACTTTCGCCTATGGTTTGGATTAATTTTTACGAAATGAATTAGTTTTTCCTTGGCTTAAAAATTAACTTCATCTCTAAGCGGAGAATTATTATAGATTATCAGTTATGCTTGTAGCTAAATAAATTTATGTATGAATCAAATAACTTTTATATTTATTTAGCAGAAGCAGAAATTATAAATTTATGTAAATATCTAAAGTGGGAGACAGATATGGCAGAAGAAGCATTTGCAAACGAGGCGCGCTCTATTGATATTCAATGGGATCAAATTTGCAGTCAATTAAAGATGGAATTTGGCGAAACTGCGTTTGATAGTTGGCTTAAACCGCTTACAGTTGGGGATTTTAACAATGGAATGATGAATCTTTACGCCCCAACAGTTTTTATAAAGAACTGGGTTGTTGCACAATATGCAGAGAGAATTAATAAAATTTGGGAACAACAGAATCCTAGTGTTAAAAAAGTCAATTTCGTAGTTCAGACAGGATTGAGCTCTCGTAAAAGTATTGATACTTCTTTATTGAAAAAAATTTCATCAACACCAACACCACAGAATATTTATGGTTGCAACATTAACAGTAGTTCTTTTGGATTAGTTGCAGGTGCCAGTCTTGCTAATGATACAGCAAAGAACAATAATTTAGCAACACCTCTTAACCCAAATTATACTTTTGAGAATTTTGTTGTTGGTAAAACCAATGAATTTGCTTGTGCAGCTGCACGCAAAGTTGCGGAAACAAAAAATGTTTCTTTTAATCCTTTGTTCTTATATTCTAGTGTTGGATTAGGCAAAACACACTTAATGCACTCGATTATTTGGCACATAAAGAAGAACGACCCTACTCGCAATGTGATTTATTTAACAGCAGAACAATTTGTTTATAAATTTGTTAAAGCATTACGTTACAAAGATACCGCCGCATTCAAAGAGCAGTTCCGTTCTGTAGATGTTTTAATGGTTGATGACTTTCAATTTATGGGCAACAAAGGTGCCACTCAGGAAGAATTTTTCCATACATTTAACTCATTAGTTGAAGAAGGAAAACAAGTCATTATTTCCGCAGACAAATCTCCAACAGACTTAGATGGTATTGAGGAGAGATTAAAATCTCGTCTTGTTGGTGGCTTGGTTGTTGATATTATGCCTACTGATTTCGATTTGAGAATGGGCATTTTACAGAAAAAAGCAGAATTGATGGGGATTGAACTCCCTCAGAAAGTAGCTGAATTCTTGGCTCAAAAAATCACATCAAATGTGAGAGAACTTGAAGGTTCTTTAAGAAGAGTTGCAACTCACTCACAGTTACTTTCAGGCAAAGAGATTACTCTTGATATGACACAAGATGTTTTGAAAGATATGTTACGTTCTATTGATCGCAAAACAACAATAGATGAAATCCAGAAGAAGGTAGCCGAACACTTCAATATCTCTGTTAAAGAGCTTCAATCTTCTCGTCGCGCAAGAACCGTTGCAAGACCCCGCCAAGTTGCGATGTACCTTGCTAAACAACTTACATCTCGATCTTTGCCTGAGATAGGACGCAAATTTGATCGCGATCACACAACTGTTATGCACGCTGTTCGTAAAGTTGAGGAGCTTATTCTTGAAGATCAAAACCTTGCAGAAGATATTGAGATTTTGAGAAGGACTCTTGAAAATTAACTAAATAAAAAAAATTGTTGAAGACTTGTTTTTTGACTTCTGATTTTATTGATTTGTGATAAGATACAGGAAAATAGAAACAAGTCTTTTTTTATATGGGATAGAAAACAATGAAATTTACCATTGAACGTGTACATTTTTTAAAAACCCTCAGCCATATTCAAAGTATTGTTGAGAAAAGAAATACCATTCCTGTTTTATCTAATGTTCGCATTGAGGCCAAAGGTTCTACAATCAACTTCAAAGCGACCGATATGGATATAGAAATTACAGAAATTGTTGAAGCAAATGTTTCTGCAGAAGGTGCAACGACTGCCCCTGCTCATATGCTTTATGATATTGTTAGAAAGCTTTCTGACGGCTCTGATATTGAAATCACATATCCAGATGAAAAAGGTTCATTGAGTATTGCTTCTGGACGTTCTAAGTTTTCCCTCTCGACGATTGACGTTGGGGACTTCCCAATTATCTCTGGAGATGATTTACCTATCAATTTTGAAATCAGTAAAGACGAATTAAAAACATTGATTGATCGCACACAATTTTCTGCCTCTGTTGAAGAAGCACGTTACTACTTAAATGGTTTATATGTTCATGCAAAAAATGAAGGTGAAACAAAAGTTTTACGCGTTGTAGCAACAGACGGACATCGCTTGGCTTGTGCCGAATCACCTTTACCTGAGGGAGCAGAAAAATTAGAAGGTGTGATTATTCCAAGAAAGTCTGTTTTGGAAATTAGAAAACTTTTAGATGATGCATCTATTGATAACGTTAAAATGGCTTTATCTGAAAACAAAGTTCGTTTATCTTTTGAGGATATTACACTAACATCCAAATTGATTGACGGCACATTCCCAGACTATGAAAGAGTTATTCCAACAGATAATGATAAAGTTTTGGAAGTGAACGTTAAGGAGCTGGCTGCTGCTGTTGACCGTGTTTCTGTTGTTACCGAAAGAAGTCGTGGTATTCGTTTAATTACGGATACAAACCATGTAACGATTGCAGCTTCAAATGCAGAATTGGGTAATGCGACAGAAGAACTAGAAGCACGTTACGACAAAGAACCGATTGATACGGGATATAATTTCCGCTATTTACTGGATATTTTAGCCCAGATTAAAGGAGAAGATGTCAGATTTGGTTTATCTAGCAATGCTGCTGCAACTGTGATAAATGACACATCAGATAATAGTGCCATTTATGTTTTGATGCCAATGAGAATCTAGTGAATCCTGCTGTTTGTTGTCATTTCAATACGAATATTTCTGAGGTTGGGTCAGCCATTAGGCACCTGACCTTAGTTAATTTTCGGAATTATCGTTATTTAAGACTAAATACTGATAGACCATTTATTGCGTTAAGCGGTGAAAATGGTTGCGGCAAAACAAATGTATTAGAAGCCATTTCATTTCTTTCACAAGGACGAGGATTGCGTGGAGCAAAATTATCTGAAGTGAAGACATTTGACTTTTTAACACAGAGCCAACAGACTCCTGTTTTTATCAACAATAATGGTTGGGCTGTATCCGCACAGCTTCAAAATGATACCGAAGACTTGACAATAGGCACTGCTGTTGAAAGCTCTCTTAAAGAAATCGGCTTTAACGAAACCAAAGAAGTTGAGCGACGAATCGTCCATATTAACAATCAAAAACTCTCTTCTCAAAATGATTTAGGCAATTTTATCTCGGTTATTTGGGTTACCCCACAAATGGATAGAATTTTTCAAGGCGGCTCTCAAAATAGACGCACTTTTCTTGATAGAATCGTCTATTCTTTTGATGTCGATCATGCAAAGCGTTTATCTACTTTTGACAATTTATATCGTCAATGGATTCAAGTTTTAAAAAGTGGCTCAGTAAACACTGTTTGGCTTGATGCGTTAGAAGAAAAAATAGCGGGAGTGGGCGTTGCTATTGCTGCGGCACGATGTGAGCAGGTAGCAAAGCTAAATACATTTATTGAAACGAATCCTGATGACACCTTTCCTGATGCTGTTTTAGAGCTTGATGGAACTATTGAAAAAATGCTTTCTGAAAAACCTGCAATTTATGTTGAAGATTTTTATCGCGAATCCCTTTTTAACCAAAGACGTAGCATTTTATATAACGATACGTCTTCAGGGATTAACAAAACAGATTTGAAAGCAGTTTACAAAAAGAAAAATGTTCCAGCTAATTTGTGTTCAACAGGTGAACAGAAATCTCTTTTATTAAATATTATTCTAGCTCAAACAAAAAGCTTAATTGCTTTTAGAAATATTTATCCAATTCTTTTACTTGATGAGATTTCAGCGCATTTAGACGAAATAAAACGGGATACACTTTTTGAAAAAATAAAAGACATTCATGTTCAAAGCTGGCTAACTTCGACAACTTTGTTTGATTTTATGCATATTAAAAATTCTACTCAATTTTTTGAAGTTAAAGAAAACAATGTTGTTCCTATTTCTTTTTAATTTTTAGTGTTGCATATTTATAGAAAAGCCCCACATCTAATGTGGGGTTTTTAGATAAATACCTCATAGAAACGGCAGTTTTTTAGAATTGTTCAAACTCGTGTTTTAAATCTCTATCAAACATTGCTCGAATCGTTTGTTTTACATCAACGCCTTCGTAAACAGCTTTATATAATGCCTGACAAATCGGCATATTTATATTTTCTCTATCCGCAATATTTTTAACAGCTTTTAGTGTATAATAGCCTTCTGCAAGTTTTCCAAAATCTTGTCCTTTAGCAAACAGCTCGCCAAACATACGGTTATGACTATGTTTTGAGAACAATGTTGCCTCATAATCTCCTAAATGAGATAGACCGTACGCTGTCATTGGATTACCCCCAAAATGCTTGATAAATCGTCCAACTTCTATGGGGGCTCTTGCCATTAACGCACCTTTTAACCCATACCACTCTAAACCATCCAAAATTCCTGCAGCAATACCTATAACATTTTTCAAAGCTGCGCCCACTTGATTACCAACAAAATCTGCTCCATAGTAGAATCGGATTAAATCACTTTGTAAAGCATGGACAACTTTCTCCTTAACATCTTCCTCATCACTATCAATAACGGCACAAGACGGCACACCTTTCATATAATCTTGCACATGCCCTGGGCCACCCAAGGTTGCGATATGGATAGGTTGATGTATTTCCTCACGCATTACATCACTTAAAATTGTTGCATTAGGCTCTTCCAAACCTTTCATTGCCAACAAAAATGTTTTACCTGATACATCGTAACCATTTAGTTCTTTCGCAAGTGAACGTAAGTGCTGACAGCCAATGGATATAATAATTAAATCATTATCCAAAACATCTGCAATTTTTTCATATAAAAACATATTATCACTAAGCGTTAAATATGGATTTTTGCGTGTTTCTTTTAATTCAATAAAATCTGGTGAATCTGGACGACTGTAAATTTTAACTTTATCCATTTTACAGTGATTTGCGGCATACCATGCCAAAAAAGTTCCCCAACGTCCGCTACCTATAACAGAAATTTCAGCCATAACTACGTTCCTTTACAAATAAATATTTTATAAAGTGTAATTTATGATGCATTTGCCCACTTGGCAAACCAAGTTTATAAGAAATTAACAGGGAAACAACTTTTCTAGAAATATATTTAGGATTTTTTCTTAACTCTTTGACGACCAATTATCGCGTTAATATAATCGAATTTCACAAAGGACTTATACGCATAATCCAAACTTTGCTTTTCATACCCATAAAAGACCTTATTAGCTAGTCCTTTTATAGCATCATCAATCTTTTTGAATGCTTCATTATAGTCTTTGCTGAAATTATTTTTAACTTTCTTTTGTACGAGTTCATGATATGCAGCGATAACTTTTGCTGTTTCATCTGCAGAATTGGCGTACCCTTTCCGTTCAAACTCATGCATAATCTGCGCAGTAGTCTGGTAGAAGCACTTGTTTGTCAGAATACTTTTTTGTGTTTCATTTTTGCTATCTATTATCATTGCAAGAACGTAACCCTCCAAAAAAACATAGTTTATGTATAGCACAAAAAAAATATTTTTCAAGTGGTTTTATTGTGTACACCTGCTAATATTTTCGATAAAGCTTAGATTGTGCGTCTTTCCATATTCAATTCTTCCGTCTACTGGTATCGGATAACTCATCGTACACTTCCAATCTGTTATTGTTTTCAAATTATAATAGTGATTTAGACAAACACACCCATTTTTGTACAGCAATTCACCGAAGAACTGAAATTTTCGAGATCTAATGTCTTGTATAACCCCCACCAACATATAGGCCAATAAAACAATTCCATAAAAACGTATAAATTTGTATTTTGAGAGAGCTAGAACCATCAGTGTTGTAGGTACTAATATAAAAAATGTTTCATTATGCCGTATATAACTAAATGCATAGGAATATACTTCCCCGCCCCGAAACGCTACAACACCACATACACAAAACAATATTCCAAAGATTATGCCCCATAACGATTGTTCTTTCTTTATTTTATATCGTTCAAAAAAGACTATACCCAAGATTGAAAAGTGAACTACCATTAAAAACAGACAGATTCTTGCATTTAATACAGATGCTAGCCAGAAAGCCCCCATACCATTTATTATGTAAAATGATAAATTATGCAGATACACCATTGTAAATGTCGAATGGACAAGCTTTACCGTTATAAATCGTCTTATATTTGTTACTTGCATTAAAAATGCCACCAATATCAACATTGTACATAAAGCTATTAAGCATTTAAAGATTGCCTCTAGTTTACCATTTTCTTTGGCATTTACTATCTCTTTAATTATGTATGCAAGCATTCCACCGATGGCCAATGGTATATTCATGGAAATTACACTCAAGAACAAGCAAACACTCATGATATATGGGCTATATTTTGTATCATCTTTAGTAAACCCCACATATATTGCCAACAAGAAAAACAATATAAAAGTATGTGTTTGAACCAAAACCGCCCACAACCAATTATATCCCAACATAGGAGTTAATAATATACATAAAAACAGAGGATAATATGGAACAGGCTTGCTTTGTGCTTTTTTCAATATCTCATTATAAATACATATCAACACCAGATATACACCAAAATTTGTAAAAATAAAATCGCGCAAATTCCAATCGCTCAGTTTATACATAGTTTCAGATATAACAAAATAAAAGAACTGCATATTTTCATTGTAAAAATTAAACACGTGCGCAACGTTTCCGCGCGGAAGCGAATCCCAAGTATCCCAGAAAGGAATGTCAAAGGCATATTCATACAATACAAAAATATCATATATTGCTAACAAAACAAAGATTAAACAAGAAAACAGAAACATTTTATTTTTTAACATATATACCTCTTTTATATATTTTCTCAAATTTTATCCAAGCTAACACTATTTTCAACTTTATTGCTTTTCTTATACAAAAAAAATGTTGACTTCGTAAAATATTGATTTTATAAAGATGAAACAAACCGAGAGGTCCCCGTGTGGTGTGCCTTTAAATAAATAACTAATTAACCGGAGATTCATTATGAAACGTACATATCAACCAAGTAAACTCGTTAGAGCTCGTCGCCACGGTTTTCGTACTCGTATGGCTACAGCTGGTGGTCGTAAAGTTTTAGCTGCTCGTCGTGCAAGAGGACGTAAAAGACTTTCTGCATAAGCTTTGATTCATATGACAAAAATACTTACTTTTAAAAAAAGAAAAGATTTTTTAAGAGTCGCCCAAGGTTCTTATATTGCTACACACAATATGGTCCTTCAGGCGACTCCTAGTTTATCTGAAACAAGTGATATTTTTGTTGGCTATACTGCTACAAAAAAGATTGGTAATGCCGTTATTCGAAATAAAAGCAAACGGCGATTACGTTCTATTGTTACTGAAGTTTTGAGAAACTACGCTTTGCCGAATATTGATTATGTTTTTATTGCGCGTAAATCTACTGCTGAATGTAATTTTCAAGAGTTAAAAAAAGACACAATTTATGCCTTAAAGAAGATTAACAAAAATTTCATCCCCTTACCAAACGCAGGAGCGATTTCCACTGATGAAAAAGGCATATCGTGAATTGGTAAAAATCTTAGGATCTTTAGCCATTTTTTTTATTAAAATCTATAAAAGAGCAATATCTCCCCTTTTACCATGCGCTTGTCGTTATACCCCTACTTGCTCGGAATATATGATTCAAGCTATTCGCATTCATGGAATCTGGAAAGGTGGTTATTTGGGAATTAAACGGATTTTTAGATGCCATCCATGGGGTGGTTGCGGAAACGACCCTGTCCCTCCCCCTTCTAATACTGATAAAAACACGGATTAAATTCTTATAAAGCTTTACAATAAGCCTTTTTTATATTAGAAAATGATAGATATTTTGATTACTTATTTTATTTAGGAGAAATTTTAGGAATGAAAGACGATTTAAAATCATTATCTCTTGCGATAATACTGTCTTTTATGGCAATCTATTCGGTAAATTATTTCTTTGGGATTAACAAAAAAAGCACTGTTCAACAACAACTTATTGAAATAAAAAACAGTATAGAAGAAAATCATAATTTATCTAGCGAACCTATTTTAAAAAACACAGATGAAGCATTAAGCGAAGATGACAGACTTTCTTTCCAAAATAACTCTATTCAAGGCTCTATTCGTTTGAAAGGTGCAAGATTTGACAATCTTTCTCTTTCAAAATATAATGAAACCCTTGATAAAGATAGTCCTAAAGTTGAGTTATTGAAGCCTAAAGATACTAAAAATCAGTATTTTGCCGAATTTGGCTGGCTATCTCTTGATAAAGAAATTTCTCTTCCTTCTGCAAACTCTGCATGGGACAATGTTAATGGAAATAGTCTTTCTCCCTCGACACCTATTACTCTTGTGTGGAAAAATCAAGAAGGGCTGACTATTTTGCGTAAAATTTCCATGGATAATGATTATCTTTTTACTATTGAAGATACTATCGAAAACAAAACGGGACAAGATATTGATCTTTTCCCATATGCACTTATCAGCCGAAACATCAAAGATTTATTACAATCTCGCTCAGTTGTTCATGAAGGAATAAGTGGTATTATTGACGATACACTTAAAGAATTTAAATACAATTCATTGAAAAAGAATGCTAACAAAACATTTGGAACCAAAGGTGGTTGGCTTGGGTTTTCTGATCGTTATTGGTTTTCTGCTTTAGTGTTAGGAAACAATGACAAAGCCACTGCAACGGTTAAAAACAAAGATGATGAGAATTATCAAATTGATTATTTAGGTTCTAGAGTTATTGTAGAGAACAATCAATCTTCTAGTTATCAGTATAGATTTTTCTCTGGTGCTAAGGAAATTAAACTTTTGGATAGATATAAAAAAGAAAACAGCATTCCAAAGTTTGATTTGGCTGTTGATTTTGGTTGGTATTATTTCTTGACGAAACCATTTTTCTATATCTTAGATATTTTATACGGCTTTTTAGGAAATATGGGGTGGGCTATTTTGCTTTTTGCCGCACTTTTAAGACTTTGTATGTTTCCAGTTGCGAACAAATCTTATACTAGCATGGCCAAAATGCGCGCTTTACAGCCTAAACTTAATGATATAAAGGCAAAATATGGGGATAATCAACTCCTTATCCAACAGGCAACAATGGAACTTTATAAACGTGAGAAAATTAACCCCGCTTCAGGATGTTTGCCATTGTTTATACAAATACCTATATTTTTCTCCTTGTACAAAGTGCTTAACTTCTCTTTAGAGATTCGTCATGCTTCATTTATCGGGTGGATTAAAGACTTGTCTGCCCCTGATCCATTGACAATTTCTACACTTACACATCTTCCTTTGCCTGCATTTATTGATATTGGTCTTTGGCCTATCTTTATGGGATTTACAATGTGGATTCAGCAAAAACTTAACCCCGCTCCTGCAAATAAAGAACAGGCTCGTATGTTTGCTTTACTTCCTGTATTTTTTACCTTTATGTTAGGACATTTTGCTGCGGGTTTGGTTATTTATTGGACACTAAGTAATATTCTTTCTATCATTCAACAAAAGGCTATTATGCGCAAAAATGGAGTTAAATGATGACTGACGAGCAAATTCAACAAGAACGTTTTAAAAAGGGAATTGCGTTATTTAATAAAAAATGTGATTTTGTCTTGAGTGTCGCAAACCTTAAACAACTTCCTGCTGATAATCTTCAAGAAATTGCCTTTGCAGGACGTTCTAACGTTGGCAAATCCAGCTTGATTAACGCTCTTTTTGGGCAGAGAAAACTTGCTAAAACTTCTTCAACCCCTGGGCGTACACAACAACTTAATTATTTCAACCTTGATAATCAGATTTATGTGGTCGATTTGCCCGGGTATGGATTTGCTAAAGCACCTAAAGAAATCGTCAAAAATTGGCAAAATTTAATTAACACTTACTTGGTGGGAAGAGCAAATTTGCGACGTGTTTTTCTCTTAATCGACTCTCGCCATGGCATTAAAAAAATTGATGAAGAGATTATGGATATGCTTGATAAGGCTGCTGTTACCTATCAGGTTGTGCTAACAAAAATTGATAAAATTAGCAATATTGAGCTTGAGAAAACATTGATAGCGACACAAAGCATTCTAGCAAAGCATACGGCTGCGCATATAACTATTTTAAAAACAAGTTCTGAAAAGAATCTCTTTCTAGATGATTTGAAAGCCGAAGTTGCTGAATTACTTTAGGTAATTTCTGTGATTCCACGGATATTTCCGTCTCGAACTATTTGAACAACGTGTAGTCTGCGACGCATTTCTTGTATGGTTTTTTCTACATCAATATTCGGTTGTGTTCTCATGATACGCTTAACAAATGCTTCATACGCTGCAGTTGAATTTTCTGCGTGAATTGTGGCCAAGCAGTTATCATGACCTGACCCCATTAGCTCCCAGATTGCACCAGCATTACTTGTTGAGATTTCCCCTCCGATAATTGCATCTGGTGTAAAACGCACAATAAGGTCAATTACTTTAGAATAGTCCATGGTATTGGTTTGCTCTGTACGCGATAAAACGATATGAACATGATTTGGCTGAGGAACATTAAGTTCTCGAGTATCTTCAACTGTAATTACTCGTTTATGTATATCTAGTAACTTTAAAAGATTATTTAATAATGTTGTTTTACCAGTTCCTGTACCACCGCTCACTAGAATATGATCGCCTCGACGTAGTGCCAATAGCAAACGTTCATACGCATCTTTAGGATCTTTGATATTTTTTAATGGATTTATTTCCTTTAATTCTTGCCCTTGAGCCAAGCCATAATCACCAAACCCAAAAGCAACATCATCTGTATGCAAACGGATCGTTATAGCTATTCCTCCTGCCGCCGCATCATCTAAATCGTATTCAATATTTTTCCCTGCAACACCTGTAAAACGGTGTCCTCCTGGAATACGTGCATATACAACAGGCGAACCATTTATGGGGTCAAATTCCTGATCGTTTAAATTTGCAATAATATGCAATAAATTAGTTAGATATTCTCGACTTAGTTTAGGATCTTTGTAATTTACCCACGGAAAAGCTCGTTTGCCACGCAAGCGCAACCAAATATCCCCTGGATGGTTAATTGCCACCTCTTCAATATTTTCTTGTTCATACCAATAGGCTAGCGGTCTAAGTACAGAACATAAAACTTGATCTTCCAGCTTTCCCATCAGTATCTCCCATTTAATATCTTGCTTTGTTTTAGTTTAACATACTTATTTTTCATAGTCAACGTGTCCATTCTTACTTAAAATAACTCAATATCTCCAGACATTTCATCATCATCTTTTGGATAATCGGCTACTGTTCCATCTGCTGCTGGTGGTGGAATCGCTCCTGGAGCTGTGTTCTTTTGTTGTTTTTGTTGCCCATTGCCATTATTGCTAACTAGTGTAGCTCCTTGCTGTCCTTGTTTATTCTGAGCATTATTTGTATTTGAATTGTTATTTGTTTCTACCTTAGTTTCATTTCCGCTTCTATTAATCAAAATATTTTCTGCTTTTGTATTATTTAAGGTATCTTCCCCTTTTTCGATTTCTTTTGTACTTTTTAGCCACAAATCTGTCATTGGATAAATAATAATGCGTGTTCCTGCTGGTACATAAGTAACAGCTTCTATGTTTGATTTACTTTCGATAATTTCATCTAAGATGCTATTCATTTTATCTATAAACTGTTGACGCGCATCTGATGCTGCTTGTTGTTTTGATGTTTCAACCTCGCCTGTTGCATCTTCGTTTGCAGCCATTAAATATGCCATAGCTGATGTTGCTACTGTTCCAACTAATGGCATTGTATACTTCTTCAACATCTGTTCATCAACATAACCGAGCGCACCACCACCTCGACCTTGAGCATCACCTGTTTGACTACTACTATCCAATATAAAAGCAATACCATCTGGACGAATTATTCTATCCCACGTAATGTCTAACTTTACACCACCGCTTGTTCCATCAAAACGACTACCATTTGAGATATTACTTAGCCCACCGATAATTCGGCTTCCTGCTGGAATAATTACATTGCGTCCCATATCTCCATAAATATTTCTTTCTACGATTGCTGTAATCGGCGCACTTCCTAATGATATTAAAGAGCGCGCAAGAACTGCTGGTATTGGCTTATCGGCTGTTATCATATTGCTCATATCAACTCGAAGACTAGATATTGAGCGTTCTACACCTGGCCAATTATCTTGCCAACCAGTATAGGAAGTAGCATCAAATTGACTAGAAATAGATTTCCCTGACATGGACTGACGGCGATTATTCTGAAGTTGAGCAATAATAGCTGCACGACGCGGATTATATCTTCCCCCTGGGCCAATCCCTCCCCCCGGGCCAACATTCACAGCTTCATTGTTTGTATTATATGGTGAGGCTGTTACCCCATTCATAATACTTCTCCACCAATCTTTATCGACTGATTTATTTTTTTCTGTATCTTTTTCTTGGTAATTGCCAATAACATTGCCGTTTGCATCAACAATCTCTCCATTTTTTCCGCGGCTTCCGATGATGTTACCATGGCTATCTATAACATCGTTATTGCTATAGACATCACCGATATATTTTCCCCCTGGGGTTACTGCAATTCCAACAATTTTATGTTTCGCCATCGTATTATTAACACGTTCTCTATCTATATTATACTCAGGCTCTTCTGTTTGGGAACTAATAATAGGTTCTTCAATCTGGTTATTGATATTTGTTTCTATTATTGTATTGTCTTTAATGTTTTCTTTTTCAGAAGGACTTGTTGGAGTAAGAACAGTTTGTTGCTCTGATACTATATTATTTTTCTCTGGAAGTGTTTCTTGTTTGGTTTCTCTATGGTAATATTGCAGCGTATAAGCATTGGCAATAATTTCCCCAGAAGTGTCAACCACTTCACCTTTATCATTCAATTCTCCCACTTTGATATTTTTATGGTTAACTACACTTCCATCAAGATTTAAGTATCCAATTATCTTATTTTCTTTGTTTCGAATAATATAATCCCTTTTGCCCCGAGCAATTAAATTTTGTTTTTTATCTAATACAAATCCTTTATAAATACTCCCTTTGACATCCCCCATAACGCTATATACTGTTCCATTTTTTGCAATATAGCCAACTGTTTTGCTGTTATTATCATATACATACAAATCATATAAAGCGAATCCACTATTACCGTTTTCTAAGGTTACAGAACCATCAAAGTTAACCTTTCCTAAAACTTCTCCTACATCAGATAATACTGTTCCTGATGCATCCACTCGTCCTAGATATGTGTTGTTATCATCAAATGCCACATTATATTTGAATATGCTCCCTATGTTTGCTCCATTGTTAGAATACACACCTTCATCTGCCCTAATATAGCCTGCTTGATTACCAATGCCGTCTATTACTTTTCCTGAAAAATCTACTTCTCCGATTATTGTATTATCATACCCCATAACTGATGCTGAGGGAATTATCTGACCAACAATTTCATTTTGAGAATTTCTTATATAGCCATTTATATCTTGGCAACCTAAATTGCGATTATCATAATTTAAAACTGTTCCCAATGGGGTTTCAACCCCTAAAATTTCCCCATTATCGCCTATAACTGCTTGCGGATGAATTATATAACCAATAACTTCCTCTGTTTCGTTTACAACTTGATTATTGGCAAGGACTGTTCCAATATATTTCCCGTTAAAGTTTTTCACATCTCCATTATCTGATACAACACCTAAAAATTTGCAGTCTGGCTTTACCGCTACGCCAAATTCTAATGTTTTACCATATAAAGCACCTGCATTATCAAGAACATATTTATCTGAGCTTATTTTTCCGACAATTTCTCCCGCTGTTTTAATTTGTCCATCGGGATAATTCGCCCCCAAATAATCACCGTTAATACTTATACTTAATGCTGAATTTCCAGCATATCCTCTCATTTGGTTTGATAAGATGATTTGATTATCTGGTAAAATTTTTGCAATAGTTTGATTTTGATTGTTTATAATTAAATTAGACGGATTTGTATATCCTAACAAATTTCCATAAAAATCTGTCGCATAGTCTGCTATTAAAGCATTTCCTAGTAGTTTGTTATTTTTATCTAGAAGTAGCCCTGCTGAAGTTAGTTTGGCGATTTCATTCAAAGAAGCACTTTCTGTTTTTCCTAAGCCTGATGTATATGCCAAAATCTTTCCTTTATCTGCAATAATATTTGCAAAAGCATAATTTCTT
This sequence comes from uncultured Acetobacter sp., assembly GCA_964599945.1. Lineage (GTDB taxonomy): Bacteria > Pseudomonadota > Alphaproteobacteria > RF32 > CAG-239 > CAG-267. The sequence goes on from CAZRHI010000001.1 coordinate 29,295, forward strand.
CCTACAACTGCCCCTTTTTCATCAAATACATATCCGTATGGCGAAATTGTATATTCATTTCCATCTGCATTTAAGCTTGTGGAGATACCATTAACACCAATAAACGTATTAAATGATGTGTAATTTAAAAGATTATTTAGAACGCGTCCAAATTCTTTACCTTTACGATCTATTGCTTTATTTTTTTGCGTGTATCCAAGTTCTGCGCCATCTAACGATATTATTTTTCCATCAACCGCAGCATTCGCACGTAGATTTCCTAAATAATCAAATATTGGCCCCACAGAGTTTATTGTTCCAATGACAACACCATTATTATTTACAACATTACCTGACGCACCAATTTTCCCTATAATTTGCTGAGATTTTATGACATTTCCATTTGATACTAAACGTCCCAAATATTTCCCGTCTAGGGTATTGGCTGTGGCATTAGAACTAACTGCAAACCCCTGTAATTCTCCGTCTTTGCTGATGATACGATTGCCGACCACAGCAGAGCCAACAACTCTTCCTTTATCAACCACTTCACCATTATAACTTATGCTTCCAAGATAACTGCCATCCAGATTAAACGCATATCCACTTTCAACAATATGCCCAATAACATTATTATCCGCATTATACACAAAGCCGTTTGCATGGATATTACCAATGACGGTCTTTTTCAAATCAACTACTTTTCCGTCTGGCGCAATACTTCCTAAAAAATTCCCCAAATTATCTATTACCATTTTAGAAGATATAAGTTTTCCAACAAGGGTCGTTTTTTGATCTGTTCCTTGAGGCGCAAAAACATATCCTGTTGCGGTTACATAACCTTTTTTTTCACCAGATAAACTATAGAAATTTCCATCGCCAGACACACGTCCCACAATTTTCCCTTTATCATCGTAGACAACTCCTGGGGCTATTACTGCACCTAAAACATCATCATTATCATTAACAACAAGTCCGTTTGGTAACACTCGTCCAACTAAAACATCGTTTAGAGAGGTTACTGTACCGTCATTATTTACCTTTCCTAGCACACTGTTTGTTATTGAAATGGCAACACCTTGTGGAACAATTCCGCCAATTAAGATATTATCTTCATTTACAGCAAAACCGTCAGCCGTAATATGTCCAATCAACTCATTATCAAAATCGATAACAGAACCGTCTGGAATTACTTTTCCTATTAAATTTCCATCAAAATCTAATGCACTAATATCTGCAGCTTTCAGCTCAGTCGAAACACTTACGAGCAAAAGCACACTCAGTATAATGCGTTTTAATTTTGATATTTTAATCTGCAAATCAGTTCCTCCGATTTTGAGCGACTTCTTCTAACACATAGCCGGAAACTTTGTTTTTTGTATTTACATATGAGCCATTGCTCTTTAAATATCCTATTTTTCCATTTGTAATACTTAACACACTACCATCTGGCGACAATCGTCCGAGGTATTTTCCGTCATTGCTTAATATATTAGCACCTATTTTATAGGTATGTCCTATAATTTTTCCATTGTTATCTACAACTAAATTTGATGAAATAACTTTTCCTATGACTGAACGTTCTTGATTAAGAACTTTTCCTTCCATATTTACAAAACCTATCACCTTGTCTTGTTCGTTGATGACAATATCGCCGTCAACAATTTCACCAATTAATTGACCTTTATCGTTTATAGCTTTCCCTGAATTTAATATCTTGCCTATTCTTACATTATTTTCACCCATAACCGAACCGTCTGCCACAACTTGTCCAATAACACGGCCAGAATAATCAAGCACGACTCCTTGTCTCATGATACTATAATTTTTATTGGAATTCCCCCCTGGTAGGGCTGTGGTTAACACACTATCGTTTATATCAATAATATCTCCTAGAGCATTTAGATAGCCTTTTATATTCCCAAAGACATCAATAACCAAATTTTCTTTTATTACTTCGCCCACGATAACTTTATTAACATCTAGAATATGCCCATCTGCGCTGATGAAACCACTTATACTACCGTCAACATCAATGACTTTACCACTTTTGCTAACATATCCTAGGTATGTGCCGTCATATCCTATACCTACACCTGTTTTGACAACACCACCTTTATATTCACCTTTATCATCAAACATTCTACCTTTGGCATCTACCCAGCCTAATTTTTTACCATACAGATTTATTACATCTGCATTATCATTTACAAAACCTATATAATTACCATAAAAATCAATAACATTTCCTTTAGGTAATACTTTTAATGGCTTTCCAGAATTAAACGCATAGCCGTCAAAAGTAATTTTATCAACCGCAACTCCTTTAGTATTATAAACATATCCGTCTGCAAAAATTCTACCAACAATCCGTCCATTTGCATCTACTATAACATTTTTCTCAGGGAAAATTACCCCTTTTGCTATTTTTTTATTATTAACTAATAGATGATTTAATAAAATTTTTGTTTCAGGAATAACCTCTTGGCTATTGTAATTGTATTGAGATAGATTATTGATAAATTCTCCAGATAAGTTATACGCCTGTGTCTTATCCATTATCTGACCAACAATAAAGCCATCTCTGTTTAGTATTTCTCCTTCCAAATTTGCACAACCAATAATATTTTTCCCAGAACTAACTGTTCCATTAGGACTGATTATGCCCATCATTTCGCCATTATAATATGTCGCATAACTGGCTTCGTAGACTTTACCAATTAGCTTTCCATCTGGATTTAAAACACCGCCATCTGGATTAACACACCCGATATACTCACCCTCTTCATTACGAGCATAGCCGTCCGCACCTACTTTTCCTATAATATTACATTTGTTATCTCGTATCCAGCCAATTTTTATGACATCGCCAACGTATTTTCCGTCTTTATCAACGATGCTTCTATCAAATAGCATTCTATAACCAGTTTCCTTATTATCTTTTTTAACATATCCGTCTTTATCAACGTATCCGTAATAAGTACAGCCCCAACCAACAGCCATACCGCCAATGACAGCTTTTCCTATAATTTTTTTACCGTCTTTACTACGAATTAAATAATTTGGTAAAACTTTTCCGACTATTTCTTCTTTATTGTTAATAACATCACCATTATTGCCGATACGCCCAAGGCTATATCCATTAGGGGACATTGCTATCATATCCTTTTTAATGACCGCTCCAATTTTTATACCTCTAGATGTTATAACATTTCCGTCTTCATCAACGAATCCAATAACAATATTGTTTAAATCGCGTACTTTTCCGTCGCTTCCCACATACCCGATAATGTTACCCTCATCATCTACAACAAGATTTGAATAATTACCAACGACGCCTATAATATCTCCGTTTGCATCTATCGTAAATTCCATATCTTTTCCAGTTCGACCAATGATGTTTCCGTCTTTATCTTTAATTGAACCGTCAGATTGTACTGTACCTAAAATATTCCCTTCAAAATCTCGTGCTATTCCGTTTTCATCAATGTAACCTATTACGGTGCCATTTTCATCTAAGACAGCTTTGCGTTTTATAATATTTAATTCACTATTTCCTTGTGATGATAAACGACCAATAATTTCTCCATTGCTACCATATACTGTACCGTCTTCAGATACAATGCCTACAATCTTTCCGTCATTACCAATTACTAGCCCATTTTCATCTATATAACCAATAATATTACCATTTTCATCAACAGCCACTTTGGCATATTCACCCTCATAACCTATCAAATTACCATTCATATCATGTATTGTGCCATTTTCACCTAAATAGCCAATTAAATTACCTTCAAAATCATGAACACTTCCTGTTTCATCAATGTATCCAATAACATTGCCGTTTTCATCATATGCCAAACGTTTGCTTATTCCTGCCGTACCTAATATTTCATCTGTGATACAATATACATTTCCAAAATCATCAATAAAACCTAATAACTCATCATTTTCTTGATGTATTTTTTCATCTGTTCCTAAATAACCAATGACATTTCCACTTTCATCTTGAGCAAACTCTACTAGTCTACCAACCTTACCAATATTGCGATCATATTCATCAACAATAATGCCTGTGGGGCGAGCTTTACCTATGTTTCGACCAGAGAAGTTAAATACTGTATTGTTCTCGCCAATATAGCCTATTGTTTTACCACTAGGACTTTGCGCAAGTAAGCCTCTTCTCCCGACTGTTGCAATTACTTCGTTAGTGTTTTTATAGATTTTGCCATTATCATCAAGAAATCCAACAAGTTTGTTTTTAAAATCTTTAATATTGCCATTATCCTCTACAAAACCAATAATTTTCCCGTCAATATCATACGCCAAATTGCTTAAAAGCTTGGTTGTTCCTATATTCTTTCCTGATGAAGATATAACATTTCCAGATTCATCTAATTTTCCGATAATACTATTATTACCATTTACTATTTCATTGTTTTCATTAGAATATCCTAAAACCTCTCCATTTAGTCCATATGCAATATTAGAACTCTTACATGCCGTACATAGTGGTTCACCAACAGCTATTACTTCATTATTTTCATTAACATAGCCAATAACTTTTCCATTGTCATTTCTGGCAATTTTATTAGTATCCATTACACCAATTTTCTTATTATCATGACTAAGCAATGTTTTGGAAGCAATATCTAATCTACCGATAACATTTCGCTTCAAGGATAAAACTGTTCCTGTGTTTTCTACAATACCTATGGGCAACTCTTCCTCACCGCGTAAATACCCTGCATTATCAATATACCCAATAATCGTATTCTTTTGTTGTGCCATATTGACAACTACACCAACTTTTCCAACGAGTTCGCCTCTGGTGTTTATTATATTATTATTTTCTTTTTTGCCGATAATCTTATTCTTAAAATTCTTAACAGTACCGTCTTGTTCTATATATCCAATAGTTTCTCCACTCTTATTATATGCAATATTTCGTTTAACACAACTTTGCCCAATAATGGTGTTACTGGCTTTGATTACTTTTCCATACTCATCTACAAATCCTATTTTATCGTTATTTTCATTTGCCACATTACCATTTTTATTGATATAACCAAGAATTGTGCCGTCTTTATTTATCGCCATTTTTACCTGAGTTTCATCAACTCTACCAATAGCTCTTCCATTTTTGTCTGTAATACTGTTATCAGGCATAACCTTACCAACTAGATTATCTTTGAAACCTTTAACTGTTTTTTCAGTTGTAACATAGCCTAGTACTTTCCCACTTCTATCATACGCTAGGTATCTGTATGCTCCTATTTGACCGATAATTCTGCCACATGATGCTTTTATATTTCCGTCTTTATCTACAACGCCAAGAATATTTCCCTTCTCATCAATTACGCGTCCTTTTTCATCAATATAGCCGATAATTTCACCTTTATCATTTAAGGCGAGTTCGCGTACTTCTCCTGTTTTTCCAATAATATTACCTTTTGCATCAACAATATTACCGTCTTTATCCATTTTGCCAATAACATTGCCCTTAAAGTCTTTTACTGTGCCATCGGAATCTACATATCCAATTACGTTGCCGTCTCTATCATATGCTAAACGGCGAGATGTTCCTGCTTTACCTATTACTTTGCCGTCTGAACCTATGATATTGCCATTGCTATCAACAGAACCTAATAGTTTACCATCTTTTCCAATAACACGATTTTTCTCATCTACAAAACCAATTACTTTTCCATTGGAATCATATGCTAATGTTTTATAATCGCCAGCTTTGCCAATGACCTGACCATTTTTATCAACAATTTCACCTGAAGCATTCACTTTTCCTATAATGTTGCCCTCAAAATCTACAACATTGCCATTATCATCAATGTATCCGAGTACTTTTCCATCTTTTCCATATGCTAAGCGTTTTTTAGTAATTGCATTTTTTCCAGTTTGAGAACTTACAATGTTACCATTTTCATCAACAGTTCCTATTTGATTTCCTTTATCATCTAAAACGCGTCCAGCCTTATCAACATAGCCGATAACATTACCGTCTTTATCTAATGCTAGTCTTGCTGGCGAACCTGCTTTACCGATGACGTTTCCATTTTTATCAACAATATTACCGTCTTTATTCATTTTCCCGATAACATTACCTTTAAAGTCTTTTACTGTGCCGTCTTTATCCACATAGCCAATGACGTTACCGTCAGCATCATAGGCTAACCGACGAGATGTTCCAACCTTTCCGATTATTTCGCCTTTATTGTTTTTTGTATTTTTTAGGATATTGCCATTTCCGTCTACACGTCCGATAACATTGCCTTGCTTATCAAGAACCCGTCCATTTCTATCAACAAAGCCGATAACATTGCCATTTTTATCTAGAGCTAACCGCGCTGGCACACCTGCTTTTCCGATAACATTGCCATTTTTATCTATAATGTTACCCTTTTTATCCATTTTACCAATGGTATTACCATTGAAATCTTTAACTGTGCCGTCTTTTTCAATATACCCTATCACGTTACCGTCTTTGTCATAGGCTAAACGACGCGCTTCTCCAACTTTTCCGATAACCTCATCCTTATCTTTTAATTCTTTTACGACATTTCCATTCTCATCAGCATAACCAACGAGATTTCCTTGACTATCAAACACTCTCCCTTTTTCATCAACATAGCCAATAACTTTACCATCTTTATCTATAGCTAATTTAGAAAGAGTGCCTGCTTTGCCAATCACATCCCCATTTTCATCAATAATATTACCGTCTTTATCCATTTTGCCAATGACTTTACCATTGAAGTCTTTAACGGTGCCGTCGGAATCAACATAACCTATCACGTTGCCGTCTTTGTCATGGGCTAAACGACGGGCTTCCCCGACTTTACCAATAACATTATCATCTTCATTTAGCTCTTTAACAATATTACCATTTTCGTCAACATAGCCAATAAGATTCCCTTTTTTATCAAGTGCACGTCCTTTTTCATCAACATAACCTACGACTTTACCATTTTTATCCAATGCTAATTTGGCAGATGCGCCAGCTTTGCCAACAATATTCCCTTTTTCGTCAATAATATTGCCGTCTTTATCCATTTTTCCGATGACTTTACCATTGAAATCTTTAACCGTGCCGTCGGAATCAACATACCCTATCACGTTGCCGTCTTTGTCATAAGCTAAACGATGTTCTTCCCCGATTTTACCAACAATACCGTCATCTTCTTCGGCAAATTTGACAACTTTACCGTCGGAATCAACATATCCTATAACGCTTCCTAGCTCATCTATAACACGCCCTTTCTCATCAATATAGCCGATAACATTACCGTCTTCATCAAGTGCTAATCGACGCTCTTCACCTGCTTTGCCGATGATATTCCCATTTTTATCTACGATATTGCCATTTTCATCGATTTTTCCAATTACATTACCGCTAAAATCTTTAACAGTACCATCTTCATCTACATAACCAATGACCTTACCGTCGGAATCATATGCCAAGCGACGAGCTTCGCCAGCTTTGCCGATAACTGTTCCTTTGGCTTCAATGATATTCCCATTTTTGTCTGTATATCCTATTTGGTTGCCCTTTTCATCAAATACATGACCTTTTTCATCAATATAACCAATAACATTTCCTGCTTTATCTTTTGCCAATTTGGCTAGTTCGCCAGCTTTACCGATGACGTTTCCATTTTTATCCACAATATTACCATTTTCATCAACTTTTCCGATAACATTACCTTTAAAGTCTTTAACTGTACCGTCGGAATCAACATAACCAATTACATTCCCGTCAGAATCATAAGCCAAACGGCGACTTTCTCCTGCAAAACCTAAAATTTCACCTTTTATTGGCTCTTCGGCATATTTGACGATATTACCTTCTTTATCTGCATAGCCGATTTCTTTGCTATTTTCATCAAATACACGCCCTTTTTCATCAACATAGCCAACAACTTTACCATTTTTATCTAAAGCTAATTTAGCATTCTTTCCAGCTTTACCGATAACGTTACCATTTTTATCTACAATATTGCCATTTTCATCTACTTTACCAATAACATTGCCTTTGAAATCTTTAACTGTGCCGTCAGCATCAATATACCCTATCACATTACCGTCGGAATCATAAGCTAAGCGACGCTCTTCACCAACTTTCCCGACAACTGTGCCTTTGGCCGCAATAATATTTCCATTTTTACCAGTATAACCTATTTGGTTACCATTCTTATCAAATACTCGCCCTTTCTCATCAACATAACCTATAACTTTACCCGCTTTGTCTAGAGCTAACTTGGCATTACTTCCTGCTTTGCCGATGATGTTACCATTTTTATCTATAATATTACCATTTTTATCTACTTTACCAATAACCTTACCATTAAAATCTTTTACTGTGCCGTCTTTTTCAACATAACCAATTACATTACCGTCTTTATCTAGGGCTAAACGACGTGTTTCTCCCACTTTTCCAATAACAGGAGCTTTGGTGGCAACGATATTTCCGTTTTTATCCATATGTCCGATTTGATTTCCTTTTTCATCAAACACACGACCTTTTTCATCTACATAGCCAATAACTTTGCCATTTTTATCAAGAGCTAACTTAGCTGTTTTCCCTGCTTTGCCAATAATATTACCTTTTTTATCTACGATATTGCCGTCTTTATCCATTTTACCAACAACGTTGCCTTTGAAGTCTTTAACCGTGCCGTCGGAATCAACATAACCTATCACATTACCATTTTTATCATACGCTAAACGGCGATTTTCTCCTACTTTGCCGATAATTGGAGCTTTAGGTGCATAGATATTACCATTTTTATCAGTCTGTCCGATGAGATTTCCTTTTTCATCAAACACACGACCTGTTTCGTCTACATAGCCAATGACATTACCATTTTTATCCAATGCTAATTTAGCATTACTTCCTGCTTTACCGATGATGTTACCATTTTTATCTACGATATTTCCATTTTTATCCACTTTACCAATAGCGTTACCTTTGAAATCTTTAACTGTGCCGTCTTTTTCAACATAACCTATCACATTACCATTTTTATCATATGCTAAGCGACGGCTTTCTCCTACTTTGCCGATACGTGGATCTTTAGTTGCTATTATATTACCATTTTTATCAGTCTGCCCAATTTGATTTCCTTTTTCATCAAACACACGCCCTGTTTCGTCTACATAGCCAATCACTTTTCCATTTTTATCTAATGCTAATTTAGCATTACTTCCTGCTTTACCGATGATGTTACCATTTTTATCAATAATATTACCGTCTTTATCCGTTTTACCGATAATATTACCATTGAAGTCTTTAACGGTTCCGTCTGTATCAATATACCCTATCACATTACCATTTTCATCTAAAGCTAAACGACGCGTTTCCCCGATTTTTCCAATAATTTCGCCATTCTTTTCTATATCGGCAAATTTAACAACATTACCGTTATCATCAATATACCCTATTGCTTTTCCCTCTTTGTCATAAACTAATTTATGACTATCACCATTAGTACCAATTTTACTTTCTGATAATCTGTAAACATTGCCATTTTCATCTACATATCCAACAATATTACCGTCTTTATCAACCACGCTATTGTCTGGCATAACGATACCTATAACATTGCCATTTTCATCTAGTGCTACACGTCCTGCTGAGGTTACTCTCCCGATAACATTACCGTCTTTATCTATAACCTCGCCATTTGCATTAAGTCGTCCAATAATTTTTTTAGGATTATTTATGTCTACAACTGTTCCGTCTGGCAATACCCTACCAATAATTTTACCTTCATCATCATAAACATATCCTGCTTCTACAGCTTTTCCGATAACCTCACCAGCTTCATTAACAATCGTCCCGTCGGATAAAACTTTCCCTATTATTTCTCCTTGCGCATCAACAACTGTCCCGTCTGTTCTTACATAACCAATCAAATTACCGTCTTTATCAAACGCTAAACGCATATTTTGCGCCACACCTATTATATTCCCCTCTGCGTCAATAATTAACCCGTCTTCATTAACTTTTCCGATAATCCGACCATCTTTATCATGCACATTTCCAGCTTCATCAATATAACCAATAACTTCTCCATTTGGACCTATAGCTAATCTATGTGCGCTTATGGAACTTCCGTCAAACGAGCAACTCCCGGTGGTACTATTACATATTTGGCGGTTATCTTCTGGGTATACAGCACTCCCTCGGATACTGACTTCTTCAGATTTTGCATTATCTCTACTTAATCTTGTTTCATACCAGATTACTTTGAAATTATTTTGAACATTACCTGCCAGATGTGGAGACCATGAGATTAAAACATTACATGTTTCATCGCCACTTAAATCTCTGTTTTTGCATTTATCACGAAACTCAAAACCGTCTTCTGTTTCTTCTACTAATTCTACTCGTTCAATATGGATACTTTCTGTTCCGTCTGTTCCTATCGTTAAAATGCTCTGATTTTGTTCGTCAATTCCTAGAACAAATTTGTGCATATTAATTTGTTCAGGAGTAATTCTTATTGGCTTCTTATTTTCTGATGTGTTTTCATCTTCTACACCAATAAATAAATTTTCTTCTTCCTTATCCAGATTAGGCACAATATCTTGATTTTCTGTAAAAACAGGTGCTTCTTCCTCTGGATTATATGTATCATCATCGGAGCCTAACATGAGCAACCCAAACAGAAACAAAACACCTGCAATAATTCCTATTATAAGAATTATTCTTCGGGTTTTTTGTTCGTATTCTTCAAAACGGGTATTATTGCTCATTGTATCCTAACCACACTACAAAAGATTCCGTTACGACCTAATTGACTACAGATATTATCCCCGTCTTCAAGTGATTTGATTGGACCAACGCGTAAATGGAAAAGCTCTTTTCCTTGTCCATCTGCCGCAGTATCTACGGAATAGAAAGGTTGATACGACCCAATAGCTGCTGAATTATGCTTGGAAATATCATTCCATAATTTTTCCAAATTATTTACATTTTCATCTGTTCCTAATTCTATAGAAATATTACTTTCATTTGTTCCATTAAACGATTTTCCTGAGCGAAATTCTTTTAATAGAGCTTCCGTTTCTGCAGAAATCATACTTTTTTCTTGATCTTCAATTCTTGGCGCAATCAAGACTGGACTCGAATTATTTTGAGATGCCCCTATTTGCGCTATATTTGCATTATTGGTTTGCCCCGCTTGAGGGGATATTGCAGAAGCTGATTGCTTATCTGCTTGATAGGTAACTCCAACATTTACACCTTGATTATTATAATCTGGAGTTATTAGCTCTGCTTGTCCTGCTCTTATATCATATTGACCTGTTAAGACCTCTTTTGATTGCTGTGGTGTTCCGCTAATCGGCATTACCTTTGGTAACGAATCGATTTGCGCCATATTATTTTGCCCTAATGTTGTCGATGTGTTTCCAGCATTTTGAGGTAATGTATTAAAAAAACTACTATTATCAAAAAATGACTGCAAACCACCGCTATTAGCAGATGCGCCTTGAGTACCATTTGCTGTGTTGGCTTTGCCATCTCCACTCATCACATTATTACTGGTATTGCCTGAAAGGCCTGCTGGAAACATACCACCTGATGCACCTTGTCCACCATTTGCACCGTTGGTGTTGTAGCCATTTCCACCTACGGCATTATTACTGGTATTTCCTGAAAAACCTGCTGGAAGCATTCCACCTGATGCACCTTGTCCACTATTTACGCCATTGGGATTGTAGCTATTTCCACCTACGGCATTATTACTGGTATTTCCGAAAAAACCTGCTGGGAACATACCACCTGATGTTCCTTGTCCGCTATTTATGACGTTAGTATTGTAGCCATTTCCACCAACCGCTCCATTCGCACTTCCTTGGAAATTTGTAGACGACGGCATATTAGATGTTGCTCCTTCATAAACATTTTCTACTCGCCCTGTTTCATTATTTACAGAGTTCTCACCACCTTGGGTTGGATTGGAAGCATAACTCGATTGTAAATCCCATTCATTTGTTTTGGCATATATTGTATTTTCTAACCCATCGGAATCTGCGCGACGCAACTTTAAGCACACAAGCCTTTTACCGCTACGCATAACCATATCCCCCATTCCTTCAACAATAATCAAACGATTATTTGGACCAGCCGCACGGAAACCTACTGGCGTTTCTGAACGTTCCACAATTAACGTAACAATCGGACGTTGTACTGCTGTTAAAGCTTTTTCACCTAAATCTATATATGTAAAGATGTTATCTCGCCACACACGTTCTGGCGCAATAACAATATCATCAGGATTAGGAACATAAACCTCTATATCAAAACGAAATTTTGTTGGGTCAACAGGGATTTTTTCTATCCAATCTTCTTTTTGCAAATCCCGCGTATATGTTGAGGCAGCACTAGTTCCGTCTTGCGAATAATTACTTCCACCACTAGCATATCCTCCGCCACATCCACCAGCGGAGCCATTAGCCGCACTTTGCTTCTTTTTTACAACTTCAATATCAATAATCGCGTTTGTAATTCTATCTGTATTTATAGTTTCACTTTGTACATAAAAAACATATTTATTTCCTGAGCGTCCAAACACAATCATATTTGTATCAACACCAACAAACTGAGAGGCTTCAGGATATACCATTAAACTTGAAGGACCTTGAATTTCAGCGGTAAAAGATTGTCCATCTCCTAAATAGACATTTTCCACCACTTCCCAACTTGGAAAGTTAACCAACGTATACATACCCTCACGAACACGAATTGGCAACACCATTTCTGGTGTCCAGTAATATTTAGTATACCCTGGTCGGCTTTGTCCTTCTCCCATATGTTGCATAGGGTCTTTCCACGCGCTTTGCATCATTCCTAAAGACCCACTTCCGAGATAATTCAAATTAGTCGCAGCATAATTGCCTTGAGCTTGGTCTGCATTCTGATCTAATACACTTTTAGTAACCTGCGCATAAGCAAGACTCCCTGTTAACTGTAACAGAAAAATTGCAGATAATAAATAACTATTTTTTCTCATAACACAAACCTTAAATTTCAATTACTTTCGTTCTCTTTGTTTATATTCAACAACAGTAAACCCTAGCGGATTTTTCAACCTTTCACCAAACCTCACCTTTTTGCTTCGATATCTTATGGTCATATTTACAACCCAAACACTTATTTGAGGCGTTTCCCTTTCAGGTGTCATATCTTCTACTTGAAATTCGACTTCCCACCCCATACCATTTTTTTGTACACCAACTTCTTTGGCTGATTTAATCTTTATGTTACGGGTTAAATTATACTGACGAATCTGCTCCATAGCTCTTTTAGCAACATTTTCTCGGAAATCACTATAAACCTTCGTGCTTGACATCTCTTGAAGATTGCTACCTGGATCCCAACGCTCTTTCATCTCCGCCTCATCATTAACAAAGGTATTGCGAAGAAGAATATACTCTCTTACAAACATTTCTGTTAAATATTTATAATCATAAATCTTTTTGACTTCTTCAATATGGTAAATTTGCTCTTTCTTATCAGCAAAACTAAACAAATATGGTTCAACTCGATACAATGGAATCGTCGTCATAATCACATATGTTAGGATAAAATTGCAACACAAACTTACAGCAAAAACTATTGCAAACGCACGAGCCGTCCACAAATAACGTTTTTCTGTTGCATTTTCAACAATCGTATCCGCAGATGCTTTTCGCCGTTGACGAATCGGCTGAGGTGTTGGTGCCGCTTTTGCACCATTCCCCTCTAACAGTACTCGTTTCGTATTTTCTGAAGAAATTTGTTCTACCATTCCCTATTTCCTATAGTAGCTATTAGCTCATAGCTTTAAACCAATCTGGCAGTGTTTTAGGTAGTTCAACTTCTATACACGCACAAGGAGAAAGCTTTAATTCGTATATATCTTTACCAATTCCTACTGGTTCTGGTTCATAATATGTCCCTAAAACATTGCACGCAGCCAAAATTAAAATTGCAAAAACTAAAATCAACGCTTTATACATAATTCTCCCTCTTTTTTAAAATAATCCTTTCTTATAATTAGAACTTTTATTTTTAAAAGTCTAACGAGAAAATGAAATGCGTTGACTTATCAACAGGCTAATTTTCTCCTCTGATATTATAATACTCAAATATTTAAGATTATTTTAATTTTCAATTTCACTCTGAGAGTAATGAATAACTGCAAAACCCAGAGGATTTAACAACCGACGATATGCTGTTCTTCGGTTAGGATATGTACGACAACGTATTGTTACTGTCCAATATCTTTCTTCAATTTTTGGCTCAATTTTTTGTTGTCCTACTGAGTCTTTTGGAAATGAGTAGTCGTATGTTTTAAACTCAACATTCCACGCATAACTATTGTTTCCACCAGAGCGTTCAACTGACAATATCTCAACAGAGCGACTTGCCTTGCTTTCATTTAGTTCCTTGGTAACTTTTGGATATTCTTTTTCAAACGCTTTGTAGACCTTATATGTAGATAAATAGGATACTAAACCACCCCATAACCAACGTTTTTTCATCTCCGCTTCATCTTTAATAAAGGTATTTCTTAGCTCAACATATTGCTTTATAAAGTTTACCATTATTCGTTCTCGTGAAATCATTTCATATTTTACATTTTCACAGTCTGTTGTTTCACACTTTGGCATAACGGCGGTGATATATTTGCGTTTTACAAGTGATTGCGAATCTGATAATTCCACAAAAATTTGAGGATCTATCATAATGTTTGGTACTAATTTTAATATTACCAACGTTGCGGAAATGGTGTATAATATAGCTATGCTTGCTAGCAACACCATCAAATGACTTATCCATTTGTAGTAAATAAGCTTTGCACGACGTACTTCTATTACATCTTCTGTAATAAATTCAGGCGCATTTCTTGTTTTAGTCTTGTCAGTTATTTGATGTATTTTTTGGTTTGCCAGCTCTGCCATTTTGATTTATTTTCCTCTTTTAGTACGTTGGACAATATGCTACGGCTTGGTTTTGATTTTCCATTCCTTGCAATCCATCTTCTACTGATTGAATAGTAACATCTCGGTTAGCTTCTGCTGTTTTAACGGTTTCTGCAATCTTATCTCGACCAATATCTGGCTGGATTGTTGAAATTTCGTCCTTATCATAAACCAAAACACCATTCTTGCCTTTCTCTGTGCTTATGTAGTTGTTTATTTTTTCTAATCGTTCCTCTACATATTCTTTCGCTTCTTTAGGCAGATCATCTAATTTTATGTTCTTTAGTTGCTTCTGCGCATTCATTAGATAACTATCTTTTGCGGAATCTAACTTACAGAATATTTGATTATATACAGATGCACTTCTATTGACATCTTTACACACAATTCCTGCTTTCTTTTTTTGCGGTTCAAAATAAATGTTATCTTTGTAACTTGTTGCCAATGCTTGTTTTTCACAATTTTCAATGACTATACCATTTTCTTTGAGTTGTGCGCAAAGACTTTCCATGGTTTTCTTTATTGTTTCTTCGCTAGATTTCAAGTTCTTCCGAGCATTATATTCTGTTGTTATCGCCTCAAGGAACGACCCCAATGTATTACGTTTAAATGAAGCTATTTCTACCTTTTGGCGCGTAATATCGTTGTCTGTGTTCTTTGTGTCTAATAGATATTCGTGCAGGCTTTGATGTATGGTACGATATGCCATATCTTGCATTAGAAATTGTCCTAATTCGCTATATTTCTCATATAGATCCTCGCCATCTATGTCTGCTGGAGTTTCCGTATCTTTTACATCTTTTAAGCCATGGTCTGCTAAGAGATGATATATAGACTTCCCTTCAAATTTGACTTCTTGGCAAGTTGGTAAACTTTGTAGCGTTTTCCCCAAAGGAAGTTTCTTCCTCGTTTTAAATTGTAGATATTTTGCCTCGTCCTTATCTTTACTGTACCCCATATCTACAACTTTACTTCCAATTCTGCAAGGATATACCCCACCTCTTCCAATTATAGTACGATAATTTTTATCGTTTGGATTAGTTACGCCACTACTTGCAAGTAAGTTTCTTACTAAATTATTCAACTGATTTTTACCAAAAGATTTTTCAATAAATGTCTGTTGATATTTACCGTCATTACGCAAGTTTGGACGAGCAAGCAAATGTCTCCATATTTCAGGTAAATATTCTACTTCACAAGTTTTTTTATCTATTGAGAAATATTTACAATTTAAAAGTTCTGAAATAACGGGGGAAGTTGTCTTCTTTTTCTTATTTTTAAACTTTGCAACATCATCAAAATCTGTTGCGTTAAAGTAAAAGATTTCGCGTACAGGCGGTTCGCTAGCCAACATATCTTTCGGGGCGATGAAATCTCTACCTGCATTTGTATCAGACGTGGCTTTTTCACGATAGTTAATTCCTCGTGCAGGTAGCCCTACAAAATATGCTGTATCTATTATGTTTTCGTCTTCTTGATCTTCTTTGATATTAAGCATTTTCATAAACTGCTCTTCGTCTGGAATACCAAATAGATTTTCACCTTCTACAACACTTTGAGAAATCTCTCTTAATGTTGTTAGTAGTTCCTCATGATCTATCGATGGTTTTTCCAAATATGCTGTGTCAGGTGCTAACGTTCCTTCGCCATTTACCCGATGTTTTTTGGTAAAATCTTCGATTGTTTTCACGGCATCGTTAATTGCACTTTCAACTTTTTCATCCGCTTTTTTCACATTATTGCCAAGCTCTATAACGGCTGTTTCAATAACCGCATTTTTTACCGCTTTAGCCAGATTTTCCGCACTGAGGCTACCTGCGGCAATATTTATAGCTGAAAATGTGCTATCTACATAGAAGTTATTTGGAATGCCCGCACTAATAAGCACATTTTTAATTTTAGAACTTGGAGAGAAAAATACACGATCCAACTCAGATTTTAGGGCATCTTCTAAATTTCCTTTTTTTGCAACAATATAAGTTAGTGTTGCTTCTAGGTTATCTTCATCTCTGCGCTTTGGCTTTTTCTTATTTACGCATATACCCAAAACTTTTTTATAGCAATCTTTCTCATTCCAATCCAGCATACGATATGCCTGATCTTCTCCTGTTGCTTTTTCCAGAAAGCCTTCAAATTCGCTGTTTTTGCTTTCTATCGCGCTTTGAGCTTCTTCTTCCAAATCTAGATATTTTTCAGCAAAATCTTCCGTTAGTTTGGTTGAGTCTTCTTTCAACTTATCTATTCTTGCTTTTAACTCATCTAGCTTTGATTTTTCGCTTTTTACAACTTTTTCATATTTTGCTTTTTCTACCTCTGCTGTTGGCATGAAGATATAACGCCCCTCTCGAGAAGTCGGTGTGATATTTAGCAAACCTGTTCTATAGTCTTCACGGAGCTGTACGCCATATTTCCCGCAGTCTAATTTAATTGTTTTACAATTAATTCGCTTACTTTTGGGTAGTTTTTGACACGAATTGCAACTATATGGCTTACTCATTGTCCCTGTTGTTAGGCAACTTTTTTCATTTTTTAGCTCACCGATTTGGCGTTCTATCAAGCATTTATCATCAACATACTTCGTGCCTTTATTTCGACTATCAAGGATAGCTAGTTCACTCTCAATACTTTTAATTCTTTGTTCGGTTTTGCGAATTTCCTCCGCAACAGTATTTTTATTTTTTTGAGCTTTATCTAGCTTTGTATTTGTCGTATTTAAATTGGTAATTGCCCTTGCAATATCGTTCTCATATTTTTCTTTTTTAGTTTGATATTCTCTAATACTTTTTTTGATTTTTTCATCTTGGCTGGCACGTTCATTTATAACATTGCGCAATTTATCTATGGCAACTTCACGACCATTATTTTTACCATAAGTATAAAATTCATCTGCATCTTTCCATGCTGTTTGGAAGTACTTGTTTACCAAGCAAGCTGGTGTTAAACATATACTTGATGTATCAACATGACCTGCTTCTTTTTTATATGTGCAAGTATTGTTTAATGATACTCTTTGGTCTTCTGTTACATCTGAAACAGAATATACTTTTAGATTCCCCTCATCATCATAATAGCTTTTTTTCCGCTTGATTATGATATATCCGTTACTATTCTTCACATCGCATGAATAATATTCTGCTGTGCAATATTTAGTTTTTGCATTAGCAATGGCTTCATCAATACTTTTACAACGAAGAGCTGCCTCTATGTATGGCTTTACTGGGTCTGTTTCATTGCTTGAAGTATAAGTTTTCGCCACTTCATAAGCCGTAGAACCTTTGTCTGTTGACTTTATTATCAATCTTATATTACGATATTTATTACGCAGATATTCTGTTTGCAATAATTTTTGGTCATTCCAAGGTTTGAAGTTTAGGTTATATTTTCTCATCATCTCTGATATCATATCTCGCCCTAAGCCCCATGTCAGTTCTGCTGTTTTTCGTCCTTCGGTTTGCACTTCTGCCGCATTATCACTATTCAAAAAGCCATCTGTCTCAGAAGCATTTTCATATCGTTTACTAAATTCTGAACTGTTTACGTTTGTTATATTGGTTACTTCCTGTCCCTCTGTTTGATCTTCTGTGATTAACTCAATAGAACACGCGCATTTGTGCGAATCACTTTCACAGCAATCTGTTGTTTTTGTATATCCTGCAGGACAAGTTTCATAATAGTCTTCACAACCATCACTTGTTCCTAGAACAATATTTGTAGAAACTCTATCATATTTATTTAACAGCTTACTTGCTTGCCCTATACGGTTAGCATAATCAAATCGTTCTTCATCAGAAATCCAACTTTTTCCATACCATATTTCTTCTGCCGTAATATCCTTATTTTCATTATGACGCTTCAACAAGTCTATCACACAGTTATCGCTAGCTTTTACTAGTTTTTTTGCGTTTTCGTGTATTTCTTTTTGCAATAAATATTGACGGTATTGGCTTTTATATTCTGGTAATGAACTTTTTAAATTATGAACAGCTACGGCTTTATCTATATAGTCTTCAATAGGTTTGAATAAAGCCAATATTTCTGTTTCATTAACACTTTTCATTTTTACTTTGTCTTTATTTATTTTGGCACAATTTTTTCCTGTGCCATTACTACAATTTTCAGCTCTCTTCTTAAATTTTAATATACTCTTGGCTGATGTATATGTATGAGAATCGCTATATGCAAACTGATATGAACGATTGATATAGCGTTCTGCATTGCTTTCTTTTACTGGCTCTGCAAGATCTATTTGTTTTGAAGATTGGAAAAGAGCCTCTGTGGCTGTTAAATCTTCAATAATACGCAATAGTCTGTCATATACCATTGTAACAATGTATGCATTTCTAGCTGCCCCAATTTGCGCAGTGTTATCTTCTTCACCTTCTTCGGTTGTCTGGGCTTGTTGTTCTTCTGCGCTTACTTCTGCCATTTTCATTCCAAAAAACACACATTCTTTTTCAGAATAATTACCATTTTGACATTCCTCTAGGCGGTTAAGTGTTTCTTCTACCGTTGATAAGTAATCTTCCATTGCTCTTGCGGCAATATATGTGTTTATCGCAATATCTTGTTTATATTCCACCGCTTTATTTCGGTATGCTTCATGTATGATTTGTTCTTTAACATCACTTTCAAAGCTATGGTTAAAAAACAATGTAAAGAAAGCATTAAAAAATGCTTTTTCATCCACGGTATTTGAATCAATATCCAGCGTTGTACTTGTTGAAACTTTATTCTGCCCTGGAGTTTTGGCTTCTCCTTTTTTATCTGATCCTAAAGGAGAAACTTCTTTTATTTGATCCCAAACGCCACCAAGCATACCTCCTTTTGCTCCGAGTAACCCCATAGCACCATCTAATGTTAGCCCAGATTGTATCTGATGATAAAATTCTTGCCCTTGACTAAGTAACTTTAAAACATTGGTTGCTGGACCAATCACTGGACTTAATGGTGTTGGAGGAATCGGTAAAAAAGCCTCTGCGTTTTGACAACTTACGCCGAGTAAGAAGCCTCCCATCATCAAACATCTTATGTATTTTGAAATCTTAATCATGGTTTTCTCCTTTACTTTTAATCCACCAATGGAGCATTGACTCTCTTGATAACGTCTTTCTTTTCTCCCTTTTGTTGCACCTTCTTTAAGGTTGCTTCATCTAGGATATATTTACTCAAATCGAAATTATAAAAATCAGCTATCGCCCCTTGTTTTTCTATATCTAATTCTTTTATTTCTAGTGCTGCTTGATATTGTAGTTTGGCTGCTAATAATCTGGCATATAGTGCTAGCGCGCGAGTAACCTCTATGCGTGTATTAGAATATGAAACGATTGCTTCTAATTCTGGCAATTCTTTGGTTGCATCAAATATTTCTTTTATTTTATTCTCCCGCTCGGGCAATTCTCGACGAACTGTAGCTGTTACCTGCAAAAGATGTCCTATGGTAATAATTATTAGATGTTTGCGATCACGTTCTTTTTGATCTCCTGTTGAAGCATTTTTTTGGTAAGCTTGTCGCAACTTATCATCCGCTAGAAGCTTATATTCCTTTTCTTCTGTATCAAAATATGCTCGAACAAATCTTTTATAATCTTCATCACTAATAATGAAACCACTTAAATCTTTTATATTTCCCCAATCTTTTTGGTCTTTCATATCTGCTTGAAGTACTATGTTTGCATCTTCTGCTTGCTGTTCTATTTCGTCATATCTGTTTTTAACATCTTCCCATTTTGCATCATCTGATGTACCTACTTTTTTACGTTTTTCACGCAATAATTTTAACGCATCCTCTTGTGCTTTTCTTAACTCTGCAAGAGATGCTTCTTCTTGAGCTAATCTATCAGCTTCTTGGGAGACGTTCATATAGTCAACCCACGCTTTTCTTATTTCTTCATCAGAGGCTGTTCCATTTTCCACAAGTTGGTCATATTTACGTTGGGCGTTCTGAGCCTTTATACTGGCTTCAGATGATTGTCTGTGCTTTTCATTCTCCGATTTTTTATATTCAGATATATTTTTCTCTGTAATTCCTATCTTTGTATCATATTCCTTTTTAGAGGCTTCCAAATATAAATCTCTCTCTAGTTTTATCAACTCTTGGTTCTTTCCTTTTGTAGAACCAACTTGAGGGGATAATAATCCCTTGCCATTATCTCCTTGACCACCCATAAGCATACTACCAAGCCCTTTACTAAGCTCTGATAACAACATATTTTTCAACGATGCTATGTTTAGACCTTGGGTTGCCATTTGTTTAATCATGTTTACTTTTTCTATGCCCTGAACCGCCGTATCATAAATAGTTTGAACATTTCCTGTAATTGTTTGTGCCATTTCTGCACCATCAATTATAATATTTGAATATGCTGGTTTGTTGATACCAACATTTAACATTGTCGCTAGTGTTATTGTTAATATTGTTTTTCTCATTTTCGCTAGCTCCCTATTCCTCTTCTTCGTTTTCTCTATTATATTGCATTAGCTCTTTTACTGCTTGAGCTTGGAACATATAACTTCTTAATTCAAGAATTCTGGCTATGCGCGCATCACTATTTCGAAGCAAAGTTCCTTGAGCAAATATAAGTTCGTCCATATTGTCGTTCTCAAAATCTCTATTGTATAATTCTGTATCCTCTTGCATAAGATTTTGTTTGGTAACCATTCCTTTTGCAAACAATATGGCAATATTATCTATTACTATCGCATTATTTTCTTGTTTTAACTGATCGCGACGTGAAATATCATCTCCTGTTCCTTTTTTGTATGTTCCATCTTCTTTAATACTCTCCGCTAATTTTTCAGCATCTTTTTTCATTAAATCCCCACTTTGGAGTTCTCCACCTACTGTGCGGATACCATCTATCTTTGTTTTTGTATCTTTTGCAAAATTACTTACCTCATCATAACATTTTAGAGGATTTGCAAAACAGTTTGTTGCCATGGCAAACCCTTGACGAACTGTTTTTTCTGCATCTTGTATTATTTTAACGGCTTCTTGAATTTGGTTTTCAATAGTTTGCTTTAACTTTAACCCTGATTGCAATGTGGCCATAGGGTCAAGAATTGCATACACATTTTTGGAGTATACAAGCAATGAAAATATCAATAGTAGAAATACTCTTTTTTTCATTTCTATTACTCCTCGTCGTAACGTTGATCAAAATAATTGTAACCAATTTTTGGCAGATATTTTAAAATATCCGTTTGCAAATTTTGCGCGTCCGCCTCTACTATGCTTAATATCTGCATGGTTGTATAATAGTTAATTTGCGCACCAGAAGCATAATCATTTACAGCAACAGTGTTTTGTTTCATATCCTCTTGTAGGCTGGCAATATTTGTTTCATTATCCTCTACTTTTGCATAATCTTTGCTTGATTTATAATTATTTATTGTGGCGAGTGTTAAAGTTTGGAATGATGTATCATTTATTGCTTTTATTGCTTTTTCTTTCCATGTTTTAGAACACTGCTCTAGTGTTTGGTTCTCTGCCGAGCAATAGTTTTCTTTATCTTTTTTATATCTACCATTTGCGGCAGCGGCATATTGGAACAAGCACTTTGAAATATTTCTCTCTGCAGCTCCTGTTTGTGTTTTATCAAATTTACTCTCTGGTGCAACGGATATATCCTCTGCATCTTGGCCACAATTATATAAAAAAAGATTGGAAAATATTTGACGCTCCTCTGTTCCATTTTTTGTTTGGATATTTTTCATTAACCCTGGTTTACTACTGTTTGCATTGCTAAAATCTTTATCTCGACCATCTAAATATAATGTTTTTCCAGTTTTAAATTGTTGCGTAGCTTCTTTAGAACGTTGCAACGCATCTACTGTTCGGAGCATACTCCACAATCTGGGAGCTTCAATTTCTATCATTCCTAAATTCACATTGGCATTTCGAGTATTATCCACACTTTTTTCCAATTTACTTAACTGTGCTAATGTCCCATTTTCATCATACAACCACGAAAAAATATATTGTTGGATACGACTATTATTTTGAATATTTGCGATTGAATAATCTTCTACGATATGCGCATACACTCCATTTTTTCGGTGTGCTTTATATAACTCTTTGGCATTTGCATCCATTGTGTATGGATCAAGATTACATTTATCACTAGATATTCCTTTTTTTACACAGACGTAGTCCTTTTCTGCTTTTGCCAATGTAACACATTCTCTGAATTTATCTGCCTTTTCTCCTAATTTTTTTAAATCATTTTCGTTTCCAAAATCTTTGCATAAAAGTTCTTTGGGAAGAATATATGTTTTGTACTCTTTGTTATTTTTATTTACATATATTCCTTTCGCATTGGATAGTTGATGATTTGAACTGTACTGAAAAAAATATTGTTGGTTATTTTTCATTAAAAAACTTAATTTTTCAGGTTCTTCATCTTCTTCCGAATATTCCCTACTATTACTTTGGCTATTTAGTATTTCCTCTTGTAATTTTTGCGCACCACTAATGAGTTCTTCGGCAATTTGTAATAAATTATCGACAACATTTTCATCCCATGGCAGTGGATTTGAGGCGATGTCCTGTTGTAGTTTCTCCCCTGCTTGGTCTAATTCTTCTCTACTGATTTCACCTGCATAATATGCTGCAATTTTTTGGCTATACTCATCAAAGCTATTTTGAATATTTTGAGCATATTCTGTGTCTAATTGCGTTTGTGCTGAATTTATAATATTTTCTGCCATTGTTTTGAGAAGTTCTGCCTTTTGCAATAACTCTTCTGCCTGACTTTTATATTCTTCGCGCTCTTCTTCTGTTAACTCATCACTCTGTTCTATTACTGGAATTATTGTTTTTATGGTTTCAACAACTTCGGTGGTCATATCTTCTATTTGCACACCTGTTTCTTTCATTTTATCCTCTAGTTCTTGTTTTTGTTCTTCTATTTCCTCTTGAGAATCTTTAAGGGTACTTTGCACTTCCTCTTCTGTTGCCCCATTATCTATTTGAGAACCAACATTCTGCACGGTTTCTGTTACCGTGTTGTTGACTGTTTGTACTGTTGATGTTACTGTATCCTTTATATTAGAAAATGCGTCTTTTAAACTTTTATCTATCTGAATACTTGATAAATCAAATTCTCCTATTTTAGCGACTACATTTTTCAAATCAGCCATATATTTTGTAACGTTTGTAACTTGGTCGCCCACAGAATTTATGGTTTGTATTGTATTTTCTATTTGGCTTTTAGTATTTGCAACTTGCGAAACGCCATTACTTATTCCAGAGATAAACGCCCCAACCTGAGCAAAGTCAAATGTTGGCCAAATAAATGCAACAGCAGGACGTACAGCCATTATGCTACATATCGCTATGACGATTATACTTCTTTTAGCTTTTGTCCTTATACTCATATCAGTTCTCCCAATAATTTCTTTTTATATATACACTAAATAGTTTAACTTTTTGTTTCTTTTTGTATAGCATCTACTATTTCGGTAATTTTCTTTATTAAATTTTCAGTATCCTTTTGCAAACTTGCCACTGTTGCGTTCACCTCTTTTAAAACAGAAGAATCTGGTGTTACATTTATTGCATTCACATCATTTTTTAATTTTTCTCCTGCAATAATTACAGCATCTTGGCTCGAATCTCCTTTAATATATTCGATTACGATTTTTGTATAATTATTGATACCATCTTTAATTTTGGCATTATACTCTTTGTTATAATTTTCTTTGGCTTGTTCTATAATATTTGCAGCCCAATTACCAACATCTTTGTATTTCTCTAATATTTCGCTGATTTCTTCTTTGATTTTTTCTTTATCTTGTTTAGTGATTTCCTCTGCCGTTTCTATTGATGTCTGAAGCTTAAGCAATGAAGCTGTATTTTTTGCCACCGCTTCATTTAACATGGTTAATTGGTTGTCTAGTATGTCATTTAATTCTATGGCTAGTTGCTTTTGTTCATCCGCTGTTTCTTTTTGCAACAAGAAAATTTCTTTTTCTTGCTCACTTATATCAATTTCCTCTTCCTCTTCTTCTTCGATAAGCACACTTCTGCTCCCTGGTCTATCTTTTGAGTTACCAGAGGGGTGGTTGCCAATACCTATTGTTTGCTGGGTTTGATTTACATAATCACCTGTAATACCTTGCTGATTATTTACCGTATTTTGTATCGCATTTGAGACACTACTTGTGGCTTGTCCTATTGTATTGGTTAAATTTTCACCTACCGAGATTACATTATTAAATGTATCAACCATATCATTTAGATCTTGAACAAACCCTTGTAGAAAACCCGCAATACTGCCAATCTCAGAACCGATGGCATTTAGAGTTTTCTTCATCTCGTCAATTTGTTTTTTTAAATCTTTTAATGTGTCTATATCTGTCTTAAGATCTTTAAACACCATTGGAACATCTTCTATAATGTCAAAAGTAGGGATACCTAGCGCAACTGCATCAAATGCAAATAAGTATGCACATAAACTGAGAATAGCTCTGTATTGCTTACTCTTTCTCATAATGTTCCTCCTAAAATAATATTTTATGGTTTATGATAGCATATTTTTCATATTTTGTCAATATTTTTATCCTCCTAAACCATCTAAGTACTTCGTTACGAAACCATCTTCTCCATATTCTTTTACCAATTCATCAACCAATAAAACGTTTTTAATACCCGAATTATAAAGTTTAAGATATGGTCCTATTCCACCCAAATTAACATCTAGTACGACAGACTCACCCTCACCATTTTCCCCTGCGTCAGGACGCTTTATCAAAATCGCATAAGGGCAATCTCTATACGAGCGACCACATATAAAATTGTACTCACTATCTGTTAAATTCCATTTTGCATAAGACTCTGGAGTTGCTTGTGTATTGCGGAAAAATATCATAGTTTTACATTGCCCACGTACGGCATCTCCAACGCCTAAATCATCTACAATATTTGGTTGTTGGAAAGCACATAAATAGGCCTGACGTTTTTTACGCCCTTCTTGCAAACCCTTAATAAACGCATCTCTAAACATTTCATGCTTTAACATTGGGGCGGTTTCATCTATCATAACCAATGCTGGCGTACCTGTTTCAGTACTTTCTGATTGGATACGATGCATAATATAGCTAATAGATGCCGCTGCTAATGTTTCATCATCAAATATTTCTGTAAAATCAAACGCCACAAAACGATTTGTGCTTAAATCCAAACTATCATGTTCTGCATTAAAAATGTTACCATATTGATCTGGATTTACCCAGCGGAATAATTCTCTACGCATATTTCCTGTTGGAGAAAAGCAACTTTTATATAAATTGCTTAATACTCGCTCTTCTGGCTTGAGATAATCAAATGCTGTTGTTACTGCTCGGGCAGACTCTCGTTCGGAAAGAGCATCTGAAGACATTGTAATCGCTTTTAACCAATTTCGCAAGAAAGCTCGGTTACTTAATGTATCTCGCGTATCAAATGGATTTAATGAAACATTTTTTCGTTCTCCACTAAAACCCACATATGCTCCTTTAACGGTATGGGTAAAGATTTCTGCACCACGGTGGCGGTCAAAGAAGTAAACTTTCAAATCTCCATGGCGCATAGCTTGTCCTGCTAAAAATGTCAGCAATGTTGTTTTACCTTGTCCTGTTGGTCCAACAATACAACAGTGTGCCACCGCTGACTCGGCTGCGGAAATATGGAATTGGAAACGATATGGCGAACCGCTCATGGTTCTGAATACACTAATTGCACCTTCACCCCAGTCGCTCCGTGGCAAACCTGTTGATAGTTGTTCAAAAGATACAGCCAGCGATACTATACGGGATAGGTAGAAATATGTTCTACCGCACATATCATACCCAGGGAATTGGTTGAAAAATGTCGCCTGAGCTATCCAGTTTTCACGAACAGGAGTAACACTAAACAAACGACAAATACGTTGAATCTCACTTTCTCCAAACAGCACTTCTTCCAAGGTGTTCCCTTTTAATATGAAGCTCATAGAATATTCGATAAGTGATTGGTGATCTGCATCGCTATCTTCGATTGCTGACAATGCTTCACTATATTGCGCAACTACATCACCTGAAAAACTTGTTACTTCTGCCATTTTTTGTTGTTGAACAAGTATAGCTCTTGCTTTGGGCTTAAACAATGGGTGGATATGATGCAATAATGTTAACTCACAATCTATTGACAACAACGCGGAAACCATATTCTCGTCCATATAATCACCAGAAGTTCTGATGCCCATTGTTAAAGCGTATTTTTCCTTTTCGCCAGAAAAAAACTTTATTATTCCCTCTTCTCCTGTAAAGTGAATACCATCTGCGGTTAACATCTCTTTGAGTTGGAAACCTTGCGCTCCTCGTATTTTGGGTTTAGGATTACTTATTGGATTTAAGATGCGTACAAAAGGATATATCGGACTTAGTTCTGCAGGAGTTTCATCATCTTCAAACAGAACTTTAACCCCATAATCATTTAAGTTTGCAATAACTGACTGCGAGGCAAAATTCAAATCTTTGACAGCCTCTTTTCTATCTTCTATTGAAATTACGATGTAATGGTCATTTTTATATACACGACTCAGATTTTCACGCCAGACATCATCGACAATTTTTAACCATTTGTTCCCAAAATCATCTTTATTTTTTTCCATTGGAACACGTTCTCTTATGGTTATGACACGACAAGTTATCTGCAAATCCGCCATATTGTCTAACCATGCTTTACGGGCCTCAAACATAGATAAAATAGTTTCTTCTCTCGCGGACGTTAAATCCACACCTTGGACTTTAAAAACACGTACATATGAACCATTACTACAACGTAATGTTGACCCATCTGACAACAAACAATCAAACGGCAAAAAATCCGCAACACGAGACTCTCTTGGTTGAGGAAGAATCCATGTTCCCACTTTGGAAACTAGCGTAACAATTATTGCTGTCGCCATTATGATTCCCAAAACTGCAACAAGAGCTTCAGAGCTTTGCAAGCCCTCTCTAAAGAGTGTATAAAAATCAAAATTAAGGTTCAAATTTGTGTCCTTTCACCTTGTATAAATTTGTTGTTACAACATTTGTATTACCAAAAGCCTGCAACATTCCTGATAAATGCGGATCTTTTGTACCTAAAGCAACAACAACAAGGTGTCCTAACACGATTGTCATAATAAAAATTAAGGGGTTTGTTTGCCAGATACCAACACTCATAAACATAAATGGAATCTGTAATCCTGCGTTTAGGGCTGTTGGCAAAACTGGTCCCCAAAACAGTTTTGGTGGATTAGCTACCGCTTTTAGAATTATATCTCTCATCGCGTTTATCCTTTTGCTGATTTGCCTTTCTTTAAGTATACGGCAAAAATTCTTTCAAAACTGTTAATTTCAAAATTAAAAAAACTATCGACCGAAACTACTATTGCCTTTTGATGACTTCGGTACTTTCATATCTCCTGCTTTAGGTTTTATTGTTTCTTGGTATGTATCTTTAAAATTGTATACAAGTTCTTGGTTTCCGCCTTTAGCATAAGTTATGAGCGCGCCCATACCTGAAAGAAAGAATAAACTGATGGTGATGTATCCCAAATGTTTGAAGTTGATTTTGCCACAGATAGCTAAAAATGTGAACATCACCATACCAAAACCAGAAATAACATATGCTAGTTTACGAAGGCCTTCTGCAAACCCGCCAGTTCTTTGAGCTATATCATGGAAAACACCTGCTTTAGCGGCATATGCATCATTGCACAATAAAATAACAACTAAAGCACAACATAGACTTAAAATATATTTACATCTTATTGACATGACAATTCTCCTAGTTTCCACCCATAATATCAGCTGGAATTGAATCAACAGCATCTGGAGCAAACATTTCAACAAACATTACACAAGAACTAATTACAACTAATCCAACAACAATAGCTGTTAACCATTTCCAGTTAATATTACCAAAAAAGCCACCTATACACACTGCAATAATTCCCACTGCAGAAGCTGGATATATAATTTCTCGTAAACCTGTAAAAATATCCTTTCCTGCATCTGTTAAGGCTGTAAAATGTTCTCCGCCAGCCCAAGCCAAAGTAGAATAGCACATAACAAAAGCTACAGTTAAGCTGATAATGATACTTTTTTTATTATTAAACTTGCACATAATACCTATTCCTCCCAAGTTATTGTAATTATTATAGCACAAATATTAAAAATATTCCAGTAAAAAGACCTTTTCCGTACTTTAAATAACCATATGATTTAATTATTTTTTTATCTTTGTAACAAAAATTTCACACTTATTTTTTATACAAAAACACCCTCTGTGATTTAACACAGAGGGTGCTTTTGCGTTTTATCAGGTTATTAGCTACCGCTGCTAGCTACATCACCCTCACCACTGTTAACAAAGGTATCAACAATGTCGTTAGAGTGTTGATCACCACCCATTTGAGCACCAGTTGCGTAGTTAACGATTGTACCAGCTGCAGCCAAGATAGCAAGACCTACTGCAAGACCTGCAAACCATGTCCATTTAACTTTTCCGAAGATTGCTTGGAAGGCAATACCCACTAAACCAAAACCACCTACAACGAAAATAATCATTTTTACATGGTTGAAAATTCTTACTGCTTTACCAGCAGCAACATCCATTACGCTTTCAGCATGAGATGCATCTGCGAACAATACTGTAAATACTAATGCCAATGAGCAGAGTATAAACATTTTCTTTAAGTTTCTCATTTTAGTTCTCCTAAAAATTCATTACACATTATTACTATACAATAAATAGCAAAAAAAATCAAGCTTTTCGGCTCACCCAGAACACAAGACAAGACATTGTTTATAAACAAAATTATTTCCTGTAACAAAAACTTCACATTCAAAAACACCCCATTTT
The DNA here is from genome assembly GCA_964599945.1 of uncultured Acetobacter sp. Lineage (GTDB taxonomy): Bacteria > Pseudomonadota > Alphaproteobacteria > RF32 > CAG-239 > CAG-267. The sequence goes on from CAZRHI010000001.1 coordinate 59,134, forward strand.
GCCCTATTATAACCATTTTATTGATAGGAGTTATACTATTTTGTTGTTATTAGTTTGTAAATCTGCTTGCCAAAGATTCTATAATGTTTAAAATAAGGTTAATATTTAATTATGTTTGAGGATTTTATTACCTATGAAAGGTATGCAGGGGTTTGTTATAGGGTTTAGCCTTTCTCTGATTGGCGTGTCTTTGACTGGACAGCTACTATTTTCGACGACTATCAGTCGGTACACTCCCGTAGCTCAGCGCAACACTCAGATTGAATTATTTAAAAAAAGGTCAACCCCTCAACTAATTCCGCATAATGCACAAATTTTTGCAAGCATACATCGCGTCGCACAACCTATCACATCCTCTTCTTCAAATACCTCTTCCACAGCCAACAACATAGACGCCCCAGAAGATGATGAAATTTTAAACATCAATATTGACGGACTTATTCCCGTGGAATACAATAACACTTCCCCAGCGCAACACGCTGAGATAACAAGCAGCGAAGACAATGATTTATCCGCAATGTTACCTTCAAACCTTGACGATAACGATGTTTTTTACAGTAACGAATCCCCTTGGGAGGCTGTAGAAGCCAATAACAAATATGTTAAAAACAAAAACCTAATCCAAGAACTAAACACCCAGCGTATCGCAGACACAATAGAAGATGGTTTCACCATAACCCTTGAAGACAATAGCGATATATCATATAAAGTAGCAGAAAAAATTAAATCTAGTTTACTTTTCCCTATTCCTAGCGAGATTTTGAATGACGAGAATCTTGTCCCCACATTCATAAAGAAACCCACCACCACTAAAAAGGAAGAAAAAAAAGTTGTCCCTATAAAAAATATTCCCACTAAACTCTCCACTCCTCAAGAAATGGATAATTTAACAATTTTACCCAAATCGCCAGTTGTCCAAAAAGACGACGAATCTACATCTAAAAATTTGTTAAACAGTATAACCTCATGGTTTTCCTCTCCTGACAGCAAGTCAGAAGAAAAGGCCATAAAATCCACAGAGAACGTAGAACCTAGAACTAAAGTTACTCCCTCATATAGCAGTCAAGGAACAAATTTTCAAAGACCCGAACAAAATAATAACAATAACAACAATGAGTTCGTGAACTTCTATAAAACATTACAAGAAACCAATGACGCTCACAGAAATAACACAATAATCCCCTCCGAGCTAAAGCTTTCTTTTCAACCAAACAGAGCAGAGATTTCTGGTCAAACACTACGTTGGCTAAAAGCCTTTTCTGAAGCCACGCAAGATGACAACACATATTTACAGATTAGGTTAGATGTTTCAGCATCAACAGAGCTACAGAGAAAGCGTCTTAACCTACTGTATACTATTTTTATGAACAACGGTGTTGATTTCAAAAAAATTGACACAGTCTTTTCTTTAACCGAGCCAAACGCTTTCATTATAAGGACTTTAGAAACGCGATGATTACTATTTTTATAACTTTTATAAAAAAAATTCACAAAACGTTTTATAAATGAGGTGTTGTGCTTGAATAATTAAATTTTAACATTTATTGTGAAACGAGATTAGATTTAAAGATAGGTCAAATTATGAAAAAGATTTTTTTATTACCATTTTGTATCTCTTATGTTTGCAGTATTTCTGCATGCGGTAGTAATTCGTATGACACTAAAGATGATGTCTTCATTTTTGACGACGAGCCTTCAGTGACTGATGCAGCAACAGATTCAGCTTCAAAATGCGGTGTTAACGGGGTTAGCTGCAATGATAGTGCTTTGATTGATTACACACAAACCGAGGCAGATTATAGAGAATATGGAGAAAGAACTCCAAGAGACCATCTCTACACAAAAGATGGAGCTGGCAATAATTTAGTTGCGACTATTACCCCTTCTTTAGAAGATGATATTGTTACACAATCTGGTAATCCTACTGACCTAGTAGCGAAGAAACATTTGCAAAGCGATATAATGGAAGATGTTTTGCTTGCAGAAGATGGGGATTTCTCCAACACAGACATAGACTCTTTTAAGGTGCAACCTTTAGAGTATCGTCCTAACGTAAAAGAATCGTCTAATGTTAAAACGTCTGGACAAAAGAAGCGGTCTACAGCTTCTTATCCTGATTTGGAAGATGCACCATATATGGGGATAGCAGGAAAAGACGACAAAAATAGTAATACTTATTCGCCAACAAAGGAAACATCATATGTTTCTGAAGTTGTGTGCGAAGGTGGAAGATGCGAACGTATTGAGCGTAAAGTTGTTGAGACAGAAACAACCACGACAACTACTTGCCGTGGTAAAGAATGCGAATCTCGCGTTGTTTGCAAAGGTGGAAATTGCCACAATTCTTCCACATATACTGAACGTGTAGAAATTTGTGATAATGGTGATTGCCGTAAAGATTTTCGATATGAACCACTTATTACTAGTAGTAAAGAAAAAACTCGCACCGAGTACAAAGTTTCATGTAAAGGTAGTGAATGCAAAACTGCACCATTAAATTCAGAGGCAAAAGCTAAGACAAAGAACAAGGTGGTAACCACAAAAACAATAATAACGACGACAACTGAAGAAGATTCATGCCAAAGTGGTAATTGTGAATATAAGATTGTGTGTGAGAATCATCATTGCGTTAAAGAAAAAATTATCGACAAAGTAGAATACACTTCAAACGATTCAACGTTAGAGGCTAAAGTGTCTGACAAAAAGAGCAATGATTCTGTTAGATATGAAACAATGAGTATATCTACAAAAACGAATCGTGGCGACGGTGTTGTTGAAGATAATTTTGAAAATAATAACGAGACAACTAACAAAGCTAGATCTGCTGATGAGAGAATAACTAAATATCAAACTTTTGGTAATCCGAGTACCAAAAAACGGACTGTACATAAGATAATACAAGAAAACAAGGCAAATGCACAAAATGCAGAATACAAAGTTATCTGTGAAGGTGATTGCGATGATTTTGACAATAACAGACGTGTCGTTACTCCAGAATTCACCGAAGAATCTTTTGATATTGCAGATTATGTTGAGCCAGATAATGATGAAGTTATCTTTACGAATGTAGGGAATGAAGAAACAGTTATTAACGACGTTGATATTCGTGAAATAAAAATTAGTGATAATACTGTTTTGACATGGGAAGCTGAAGAAGGAGAAAATTTGCGTGAATTACTCACAAAGTGGAGTGCGATGGCAGGTTGGAAACTACTTTGGCAAACAAATCGCAACTATGTGTTAAGTGCTGGTGTGATGTTTAAAGGAAAATTTGCTGATGTTAGTTCGGCTTTGGTGCGTGCTTTTGCAAGAGCGCGTCCTGCCCCAATAGCAACATATTATAAGGGTAATCGAGTTATTGTTGTTGAAACGATGGAGAATGAGAATGCGTACTAAAAGAAAGTGTTTGATTGGATTTGCTGGATTATTACTGTTAGGAGTTGCGTCATGCTCTCTTCAGACAGATTTTGATGCAGCAGTAGAACGCGATGTTGATGCGACAATTAAATATAAGGAAGATGCGAAAGCTCCACAAACTCAGGCTGATACAGATGTTATCAGAATCAAAGATGATATTTGGCTTGGCGACACAAGTGAGATTGAATATGAAGGAGATAAGCCTCTTCCGAGTTATTTGGAAACTGCAAATGGCGTAACACTTATTAGCAATCGCCCAATCACTTTGTATGAAATTGGAAATAAAATCAGCCAGATTACATCTATCAAGATGCGTTTTGCACCTCAATTAGAAGGAGCTGCTAAGGCGGCGGCTGACAAAAATATTCCAACTGTTAACAAAGTAGGAACTAGATGGGCGGATACTTCTCGTATGCTTGTTTCATACAAAGGTTCGCTTAGTGGATTGTTAGATGAAGTTTGTTCGTATTTTGGTGTTTGGTGGAAATATGAACATGGTGAGATTTATATTTACAAATATACCACTAAAACGTTTACATTATATACATTGCCAACTTCTCCTTCGATGACAGCTAGTGTTAGTAGCTCTTCAGGTGGTGGAAGTATAACTAGTGGTGTTTCTAGTATCGACTTATGGGGAAATATTGTAACAGCAGTTCGTTCTATGTTAGGTACAGGTTCTAGCTTAATTACAGACCCGATGAATGGTACTTTGACGATTACAGCAACACCTACAGAAATAAAGAAGGTAGCAAAGTTTGTTCATGAACAGAACATACGACTTTCTCGTCAAGTTGCTATTAGCGTTAAAGTATTACAAGTTGAAGTTGATGAACAGCATGGTTATGGATTTGATTTAAATGCTGCATTTAAGGATCGTACTGAAAGAGGTGGCAATATTTCACTTACAGGAGTTACTGGTCCCCAAGGCTTGGTTGATGGCAACAGCAGTATTTCAATGAAAATTTTAAGTGGTGATGTTACAATCAATGCCGCGATGCAGGCTTTAGCTACTCAAGGAACAACCACTTTAGTTACTAGTGGTACTGTTACAACAATGAATAACAAGCCAGCACCAATTCAAGTTGTAAAAAAGCAAAACTATATTTCGGAATACACAAAGACTAACAATGGCACTATTGGTTCAGAAAGTAGCTATGACGTTACAGTTAGCACAGAGGAAATTGAAACTGGCTTTACATTAGATGTTTTACCAAGAATTATGGACCATGGTAGATTGATGATGTTGTTTAGTTTGAATTTGTCTGACTTATTAGCTCTTGAAAATGTTAACTTAGATAGTTCAGACGAATCTGGTTATATTCAAAACCCAATTACAGAAGAAAGAGGTTTCTCTCAAGAGGTTGCATTAAAATCTGGTGAGACATTAGTTCTTTCTGGTTATGAGCGTGTAGAAACTAAGAGCAACAAGGAAGGTTTGGGTGCTGTTAACAATAATTTCTTTGGTGGAAAACAAAAACATGAAAAGAGCAGAAGCATTGTTGTTATTTTGTTAACCCCTGTTGTGTTAGAATCTCCATTATTACCTGAGTCTCGTATGAAATTTTAAGGAGTAGACCGTGGTTGAAGAAAACGACAATACATCATTAGATGTCTCAAAAGATGACAGCAAAGAATGGGCCGCAAGTTTTACGGTTGATGGTGTATCTTATGCCGCAAGTCTTTTTTGGGAAAGTTTGCAAAATATTGATGCCCCTTACTTAGATGCTAAGGAAGCTGCAGAAAATGTTTTAGTTGGTGCAGATTTGTTTTGCGTCAAGCACGGTAAATCTCCACAATTAGGTTTGGCTATTTCTTCTCAGGGCTTTAAAAAAGGAATGAATGTAGCCGCTTTTACAGCCGTTACAGCGATGAGTGATGCGTCTTCGCTTTTAGCAGTGTTTAAGGTTGATGCTGGTTATTGGTATTTATGCGTCAGAAACGATGTTATCCTTTCAGATGGTGATGTACTTTTTGTTAAGGAAGAAGATGCTAAAGAGCAGTTTATGTCGATGTTATCTGTTCCTGACTGGAATAAGAAGATTGCACCAGAAGAATGGGGAATCGATGAAACCGAAATAAAAGACATCAAAGAGGTTTTGGCTAGTGGTCTTGATACAAAGTTAGAAAAAATTAACGCACTTAGAGGGTTTGAGTTAGTTATCGCTATTGTCTTACCCTTAATCGCAGCAGTATTCCTTATTAAATTTATTTCTCAAACATTTTTTACTACTCGAGTAAATGAAAATAAGGTTGTTACGCGTCGAGCGCAGAAAAAAGTTATTAAAGAAGTAGAAGAAGTTATTCCTGCACCATGGGAATCGATGATTGACCCTGTATGGATGTTGGATAATTGCAGACAATCTATTTTATCTTTAGTAAATATTTCGACTCCTGGTTGGGTAAACACTGGTGTTACATGTTCTCAATCATCAGCAATTACATCTTGGAGGCGAGATTTTGGTCGTCTTTCGTGGATAGAAATGTCCTTGGCTTATTCTGGATTAACATTTGCTAGTAAATCTATTAGTGAACGTGGTGATGTTGTAACTGTATCTATACCATTTCAGACAGTAGAAAACATCAACTCCGCGCCAAAGAAATCTGCGGGAGAGCTACGAAATATGATAAATGACTTATTCCAAACCTTGAACTTATCTATCAGCATTGCTGATGGGCAGGTAAAAGTTGGCAATAAAATTTATGATTATCTAGACTTTGGTATAAATTCTATGTATGATCCAGAGGTTTGGAAAGAATTGTTAACAAAATTTTCAGGACTTAAGGTTAATAATATACGTTATAATCGTGGCGTATGGAATTATGAGGGGACAATTTATGTTCAATAGAGAGAAAAAGACACTTTTGGCTTTAGCTGTTTTAGTATTATTGCTTAGCCCAAATATCTTATATGCAGAGGAAGCACCTGCTCTATCTGTTAATAGCGAGGTTTTGCCTATTAGTGTAACAGAAGCTGGGCAACAAGCAGTTTCTGCTGATGAGGATAAATCGTCCAATACGCTTGTTTCTCCGTCTAAACCAAGCACAACAGAAGATATTGCTTCAGGTGAAAAAGACTTAGCAAAAGAAGAGGTTGCTATGTCTGCAAATAATGAAGCGTCTACGTCCTCTGAAGCTTCCAATGCAGTTGCAGAGCCTGCACCTGTTAATGATAATTTTGATTTTGATTTAAAGCTTGAAACTGTTTCTATACCAGTTGCACCGATAGCTCCTGAGGCAAATGGCTCTGTAGCAGATAACAATCAAGTTTTAACCGATGCAGATTTGCCTAAAACTGTACAATATAAGACGAATCCGATTGATAATTTAAGTAATAGTGTGTTATCTCAAATGGATGATGATTTATTCTCACAGATGTCTGAGATTGAAAAAAGTACAACATTGCTCACTCTTGAACTGCGTAGAGAAAAGATTCGTAATGAAATTGAAGCTCAAAAGGCAATTAGACAAAAGGCTTTTGATGATTTAGAACGTCAAAAAGAGGAAGCTAAATTAAAAGATTTAGAAAGAAAGAAACAAATTGAGGCAAAAGTTTTAAAAGAAAAGCAAGAGCTTTTGAGTCGGCAGCAGATTTTAGAAGTATTAAAACAACGTAAATTGTTGAATGCGTATATGAACCATATGTTAGTTACTCAACAGGCGTGGCTAAGAGAAAAAGAGAGTTTGTATGGTCGTATTTCTGCGATGGAACAAGAAAAGAAAGACCTTACAGATTTGTTTAAGCAAAAAGTTGAGAAACTATTAGAAGCTTCCGCACAGAATATTCAAGCAGCAGAGGCCGCAAGAGTTAATTTTGATCGTGTAGTAAAAAGCTTGAAAGCTCGTAATGAGCAATTACGTAAGCGTATTGAAGCTGATGCAAAAATCATTAAAAACGCACAGAGTAGTTTGCATTTGAAATCTCAATCATTGGAAGAATTACAATCTAGAAATTCCTCATTAGAAAGTGATGCAGTTCAAGCCACTGGTTCTCTCCCAAAAGATGGAAAAGAATCTCTTGATAAAGATGATGATGCAGAGCTTCTAGCAAAATTAAGTTCCCAATATGCGATTTTAGGAATCTCAGGAAGAGCTGACAATATGTTTATTGAAGTGATTGATGTTAATGGACAGCCTATTACAGTAAAAATTGGTTCAGCCTTGCCTTCTGGTCATGTTTTAAGAGAGATTGGGACAGATTATGCGATGTTTGCGCGTGATGGTATGACCGAATATCTTTATGTAGGACGGACGATTGATGGATATGTTCCAACATTAGGTTTAGTTACTAAAGATGACTAATTATTTTACTCATGGGGTGAGAAGATGGCAGAAGATGTAAAAGTTTCAGATGCAACTATGTCTGACGGGGCTAAGAAACCTAGTACAGAAGAGGAAGCTAATGCTCAACCAGCAAAAAAATTAAGTCTATTTGATAGATTATTTGCTAATGACAACAAGCTTCTTACAGTTAATGGTTCTGATTTTGCTATTTCTAATGAAACAAGGCGTTTATTAGCTCTATTTTCCGATGGAACATATTTGGTTTCAAAAGATAACAGATTTGATGGTGCTGTTTACAACTTTGAAGCAAATGTAAAAAGACGGAAAATTCCGATTAAAGCACCTATGTATGTTACATTAAATGAAATCTCTGCGATTTATGCATATGCTGAACGTGGTTCGGGTACAGTTGATGTATCTGCTGAAGAAGCAGAAGATATGCAGATGCAGATTGACTTTATTAACGTTATTCAACGCGCCTCCCAAAAGAAGGTTTCCGATATTCACGTTGTTGTGGGTGCTTCTTCTACGATTTTATTTCGTGAAGGTGGTATCATGGTTAAGCAAAGTGAATATAGTGGCGAATGGGGTGAAGCTTTTGTTCGTTCTGTTTTCGCATCTGCTGATATTTCTGACTCAAACTATTCTCAAAATGAGTTTCAAGGCGCACAAAAGCTTGGTGCAACACCTTTGCGTGGTTCAAATGGTAAATTGATGTTGCCTCATAACATTTTGGCTATTCGTTTGCAATTTAACCCTGTGGCATTTGGTTCTCAATATCTTGTTATGCGTTTGCTTTATGCTGATGATAACCCCGAAGGAAGCTCTGACTTACGCTCATTAGGTTTGGGAACATATGAAGAAGATTTATTTTATAAAATGCGTAGTATGGCTGTAGGGTTGAACGTTGTTGCTGGACCTACTGGTTCGGGTAAATCAACGACTCTACAACGTAATATGATTAAATTATTACAAGAGAAAAACTATCAAATTAACCTATTAACTGTGGAAGATC
>CAZRHI010000002.1:0-8851 GCA_964599945.1 uncultured Acetobacter sp.
TTCTCAATATCCTGAATTGGCTTGGACTTTGTCTTTTGATTTTTCTAAACAAAATCAAACCATGCCTACTATTGAAAAAGTAAAAAAATATTCGCATAAAACCTATAACATTTGCGGTGTTAAAATTAAGGTAAAAAAACATAAGTAAAATATATGATGTAGAATATCTTTTTATTGTAGTGTTACAAAGTAATATTCTTTCAGTTATTTACTTTGATTGTAAACAATTTATAAAAGTCGCAGTGTAGCTTTTCGATTATACATTCAATTTCTACATCTAGGTCTGCCCCAATTTTTGGGAATTGGGGCTTTTATTTAGCGTTCTTGAAACTATTTTTGTTTCTTTGCTTTTTGCATCGCTTTATATACCGCTATAGATTTTTTCATTTTGCTCATCTTAGGGGTAATGGTGCGTTTATTATCTACTTTTTGGGACATTTTATCCTCGCTAGCAATTCTCTCTTTGGCAACTTTGCGTATTGCCAAATATTTCTCAGTATCTTCTTTGCCCTCCTTATTATAATGGATAAATGATTCTTCTGTCAAATTTTCTTCATTCCAATAATGTGAAACTGTATAGGTGCGAGCATAAAGTTTATTATTTGTATCTCCGTAATATCCATACGTCGTTTTGGTACTTTTTTCTCCTTCTTCTATTACACGGCCTAATAAATCAAACGATTGGTATTTGCCACTGCTATCTTTTTGATATGAAATTGTACCAGTTTCTTTGTGCCACCTTGTGATTGAGTCGTCTTTTTTAACCATTTCTTTCTTGGTGCCATCGTCATACCACTTATAGATTATTTTATCTGTCGTTTGTTCTTTAATCTTTTGACCAGCTTCATTCCACTCAACATAGCTTCCGTCTTCTTTGTGGTCTATCCGCTGTTGACCATTATCATACCATGAGGCAAAAGATCTGTGGGTGTAATCTTCACGAATTTTTAGCCCTGCTTCATTCCATACACAACCATGACCGTCTGCAAATTTTTCTGAGGCAAGCTGTTTGTTTTCATGCCATTTTCTGATTGTTCCTTGTTCGTCTTTTTCTTCCTTTAAACTCTTATCTGCATAGTACGCTTTGTAGGTCTTATTATCTCCCTCTTTAATTATTCGTCCTTCAAAATCACACGTTACAAACTCTTTTTGAGGTGTGTTTTCCGTTACTGTAACGTATTGATTATCATAGCTATAAGAGCGTAATTTCCCATTTATATCCCCTTCTTCGGTGATGACCATTTCATTATTTAGAGATTTATAACATTTATAATTACCCTCAACATCTCGCTCATAGGTTAGTTTTCCATCTTTATAACCACGACAACGACCATCTGGCATTTCTTCATTAACAAGATGTAGTTCATCAAAGTTTTGGCTATATATTCTTTTAACACCATTGGTTAAGGTGTGTATTATCTTGGTTGGTGCATAGTCTTCTTTATACTTCGTATAAGAACTTCCGTCTGCTAATTTATGTTCATAGCCGTCTGAGTATACTTCTGCTGGTAATTCATTTCTTTTTATTTGCAAGACCTCTGTAAAGTCATATTTTTCGGAAATATCTATTGGCATTTCTATCTTGCGACGTTTGATTGTTTCATTACGATCTTTTTCATAGCGTCTTCTTTCGACTTCTTGTCTGCGCTGTTCTTCTTTCATTTTGCGGCGTTTCTCATCTTGGCGATGTCTTTCTTCCTCTTTACGATGTTTTTCAGCGCGTCTACGTTCCTCCTCTTCCTGACGCCTTCTTTCTGCTAGCCTCTGACTATTTCTTCTTGCTGTGGCTGCCGCGGCATTTACCGCGATTGCTGCCGCTATAACAGCTCCACTCATATCGTTTCTCCTTTTTATTAGACACTGTTTAATTTTATCATATTTTTGAATTTGTGTCAACTTTATTTGAATGTCGCTTGATTTTAGGACTTTATCTTATTTATTTTACTTGAATTTAACTTAATTTAAACAAAAAGGTAATACATTTTTGTTATAATATTTAAAAGAGGGCAATATGGAAAACAAAGACATTCACCAAATTCGCGAAGAAGAAAATGAGCAAATCTTAATCCATTTAAAATCTATTTTGGATATTCTTGGTATAAAATGTAAACGTTGTGATTCTATTACAGGGTGTTTAGGATGTAGTTATATGGAATTTATTTACGCTTTACGCAATCAAGTTAAGATTTTGGCTAAAACAAACCCAGAGCTTGTAGAAAAAATATTTTTTGATGGCGAAACTTTTGATTTTGGAGATTTAGAAAATAGAATCGATAAATTATAGGATTTGAAATATCGCGTTTTTAAAAGAGGATAGGATATGATTAACCTTTTAGCTTCGAATAAATATCAATATCTTAAAGACCAGCTTTTGCAAAGATGTGAACAGTTTTGTGATGTTGGCATTGAAACAAAAACTTTTCCTGATGGAGAGCATTATTGGCGGATTATTGAATCTCAACAGCTTCAGGGAAAACCTTGTGTTTATATTTGTGGAACAGTTGATGATTGCGCCGTTTTTGAGGCTTATAATATTTGTTGCTCGTTAGTTCGTGAAGGTTGTTCAGAACTTCATTTGGTTATTCCCTATTTTGGATATTCCACCATGGAGCGAGCTGTTAAAGACGGAGATACGGTTACGGCTAAAAATATTGCTCGGTTATTTAGCTCGGTTCCAATATCGGCACAAGGTAATCATATTTATATGGTTGATTTGCACTCGCTTGGCACACAATATTACTTTGAGCAGAATATTCACCCTCGTTGTTTAACAACAGAACCTGTGATTGACAAGATGATTGCAGATATTCGCGAAGCTTGTGGCGATGTGGTGCTTGCCTCGGCTGATATGGGACGTGCGAAATGGATTGAGAGAATGAGCAATCGCTTGGGGGTGGACGGCGCATATATCATGAAAAAGAGATTATCTGGCACAGAAACTGTTGTGGAAGCTCTTAACGCTGATGTTTTGGGGCGAAATGTTATTATTTTTGACGATATGATACGCTCAGGAGGCTCGATTATTAACGCGGCAAAAGCTTACAAATCTATTGGAGCGAAAGATGTTTATGTTGCTTGTGTGCATGGTGTTTTTGTTGAAGGAGCTATTGAAAAGCTTAAAAATAGCGGGGTTATTAAAGCGGTCTATTGCACAAACACTCATGCTAAAACACAATTTATAAACGATGATTTTGTTAAGGTTTATGATATGTCTGATGTTATTTTACATGGCTTAAAGTGTTTATTTTGATAGGTTTGTTGGATTGAAAAATTTTTTATATTTTTTTGACAAAAAAACTTGCTTTTTGAATTTCCTTGTTATATGGTGAGGAAGTAAAATAATTATCATTTTAATTTTTTTGGTATGAATAAAACTCAAAGTTATTTCAAGTTTGAGATTACTCAAACGACGCAAGTTCTGTTGAATAAGATACAGGCTGGCAAGGGTAAGCGTTGGACTATTAAAAAAGGGAAAGACGATCAAACTATCCTATTAGAAGAGATTGGCAAGCCTGAAAATGTGGCAACGGTTCGCGTTGTTCCAAATGTGTTGCACATCACAACCGTACGAGGGTTTGTCTACATTGTGGAAGACAAAAAGTCTAACGGCGCAAACGTTTCGTTTAGTGGACCAGTCAATGCGCTCTTAGCGCAATCGCTTATGCCTCACATGACCTACGTTCCGCAGACGCTTTGGGGCAAAACTAGCGATATGTTTGAGTATGTTCCTATTCAAAAGTTTATGGAACTCCGCGAGAAACGACACAATGGCCGCGTTAACCCACAAGATCAACGTGGGTGGCGGATTAACATGAAGTTTAATAACGAACTAACCCCGTGGCTTCCCGCTTTTCAAAGCGACTTTGGCAACAAAAACAAAAGATAAAGTGTGGTAAATTTGCTTGTTAACACTTTTCTTTTTGCGCGTTTGTGAACTATCTCTTTTATTAACCTGCTAAATTATTGCTTATGGCACGCAAAAATGATGAGGTTTATTTCTTTGATTTGCTCAAACTAGGCATTACTGATAGCTCAATGTCTGTGGGTGGGCGTGCATGGTCTATTTTGGTTGGAGCGGTTGGAATGGTGATTGCTGACCCTGTGATGTTTATTTTTAACAAACTCGAGATTAAGGAAAATCGCCCTTACGACCCTGACGACCCGAATGGTCCTTGCAACACAAATTATTAACCTTTTTTTACTCCCTACTATTGTTATAGTGGGGATTTTTTATTGTTATTTGCACAGTTTAGAGTATTGGTATTGACATTTTCTTCTTTGCGCTTATTATTCTTACTCATTAGTTTTTTAGGAGTGTTTGAGATGAGATATTGGAGGCAACTTTTAGGGACTTTGGCGACGTTTGCTCTTATTTACCCTGCGGTGCTTTATTGTGGTCAGAAGCATCTATATTTGTTTCCAGATATGGCTTATGTTTCTCCGCTGGCTAAGGGGATTCCTGAATTTGAAGAAAAACCTTTTATCACTCCTGATGGCATGAAAATTATGGGGTGGTATGTTAAAGGTGATAGTGATAAACCAGCTATTTTGTTTTTTCATGGCAACTCTGGACAAATCGCCTTATTTGCCCCTTCAATGAAACCTTATATTGACAATGGATATACGGTTTTTATGAGTGAATATCGTGGGTTTGGTGGCACGGCTGGAGAATTTACTCAAGAAACGCTTTATGGCGATGCGAAAGTGGCGTTTGATTTCTTGCATGATGAATTAGGACACAAAAACATTATCGCTTATGGATATTCTATGGGAACAGCACCCGCCTCTTTTGTGGCAAGTAACTGCCCTGCCCTTGGCTTGGTTTTGGCTGCCCCATTTTATTCTCTTAAAAAAGTTGCTGGCGAACAGAATATTCCCTTGGCGACGCTTGCGCTTAAATATGAATTGCCGTCTTATCAGTTTATTCAAAGCTATGAAAAACCTTTGTTGATTATTCATGGTCTTGAAGACACGCTGATTGACCCTCACCATGGCAAAGATTTGTTTAATATCTGCCCTTCAACTGTAAAAGAACTTCAGCTTATCCCCGAACAAAGCCACAACGCGCTGTTTTTCAAAGATAAGGGGCATCCTGTTGTGTTGAGTTGGCTTGAAAACACTATGGTTGCACAAACAGTTGAAGAATAGTTTTCTGTAATAAATCGTAATAATATGTTCATTTAAAAGCATTTTTATTCCTCTATAATGACTTTGTTGTTTGAATTATGGAGGTTTTATGATTTTTTGCGATATGGACGGCGTTCTCGTCGATTTTGATAAAGAATTTGAGCGTAATCATGGGGTTTTGCCCTATAAATTACCCAGAGAGGAACTTTGGCAAATTGTGTTAGATACCAAAGACTATTGGTTAAACCTTCCCAAACTTAAAGACGCGGATAAACTTGTTGAACACCTAAACAAACACGGCTTTCAGATTCTGACTGGCTTGCCTGCGTATGGCTATGACAAAGCGGAAAAGGAAAAGCGTCAATGGATGAAAAAATATTATGGAAAAGAAGACGGGGTTATCTGTTGCCTTACAAAAGATAAACAAAACTTTGGCAAACCTAATGACATTTTGATTGATGACCGAGAGCCAAATATTACTCGTTGGAAAGAGATGGGGGGGATTGGTATTTTACACACTTCTGCAGAAGAAACCATCCGCCAACTGAAAGAATTGGATTATAAATAATGAAAAATGATACTAAAGATACACTTTTAAAACAGACTGATGAGTTGCTGTTGTTTTTAGACTCGATGTCTTGTGGCGAACACGTTAGCTTTACACAAGAAGAAGTTGCAGAAATCTTAGAAGAAGAAAAGCAAGGTGCGGCAGCCAACTATGACAAAGCGATTGCAAAGTTTATGGAAACGAATAACAAGGGAGCTACGGCTAAAGCTCGGCGATTTATCGTTTATTGGGGATACCCTGGGGCTGGAAAGTCTGTTATGACGCAAAAATTGATTGATCGGTTTACAAAAGATGAGGATTGTTTACCATTTAACATTATTGATAAAGACGAACATCGCAATCTCTTCCCTAACCTATTTAATCACTTAAAAGGCGGACATATTGACGAATGTGAAAAATTTGCTGGAGTTACGATTGATTATGTTCGGAAGATTTTAGATTTATCTTTACGTTCTAAACAACGCTCGGTTCTTTCCATTGGCTCAATGGGAGCTGGTGTTGAATTTGCTGATAATGCAACTAAGGCTATTCAACATGGGTATAAGCCTTGCGCGGTTTATATGGCGGTCAACCCTGATGTGGCATATTTGAGTAGTGTTTATCGAAGTGCGACGCTTTATGATAAAATCATCTTTCAAAACCATGAACTTTACCCGAGATTAGTTTCTAATGAATATTTTAGCCGTGTGGTTGCAATGTTGCCTGAGATGATTGAAAAAATTGATAGATTTCAGTGTGAAAATGCTAAAGATGTGGACTTACTGGTGGTTAATCGGGCAAACGAACTATTATATGATACAAGAAAACCTCATCTAAATAATGTGGCGGAAGTGATTAAAACAGAAGAAAATCGTCCTCTGCACAAAGAAGAAGTGATGCTCCTTAATATGCAGTTACACAAGATTCATACAAATATGCAATATCGCTATGAAAATGGAGTTTATGTGCCTTGTCGTAGTGAGGTGGATATGGCGAAAACCGCTGTTTCAAACATTAGAACACTTATTCAAAAACAAGGTGTTGAGCTTGAATTGCCTGCACTTATGCTACAAAAGCGGGCTGGAAACGGGTTATAGTTTTTCATTTAACAAGAAGACATTAAACATAAAAAAAAGCCCACCGAAGACGTGGACTTTTTTTATTAACGTTTTACCATTCGACAGAGCGGTTTGCGATGTCTTCTGGCAGATCTCCTGAGTAGTAAATCGTGCGTAACATATGACAATCTAGCTCCTTATTGTAACAACCTACGTTACTATATTTGACCTCGAAAGCTACAACTTTATCAAGCCATTCTTTGGGGCATTGCACAATTACTTCATCAATACTTGGTCCTGGAATATTTTTATTCCTGTATTGGTGATATGAGGTTATTTCCCCAATCATTGTTAGCCCCTCGGCTATTTTGAGAGGTTTCCCGATAAACTTTTCCTCTTGGGTTTTGATATGTGGCACATATGCCCAGAAAAGTTCATAGTCGTTTTCTGAAAACGGAATGTGCGGATACACCCGAAGGAGAGGACGTATCTTTTGTGCGTACGCAAAGATTTCATCCTTTGACATCTGTTGCGCCTGTTCTTTGAGGCGAGCTAGGATCTTATTAGCTTCGTCTTTTCTCTCAATAGATGAATTTCTCTTTTCCATAATTATTTAATATTAATTTTAGACATAAAAATTTATTTATGGTTTATGTATAGCACAATAACCAATAATGTCAATATTTTTAAAATCAAAAAAAGCCCACTTTAAGTGTGGACTTTTCTTGAAAACTTAGGACTTTTCACCATTCAACGGGAAGATTTTCGATGTCTTCTGGTAGCTCTCCTGTGTAGTATACTGTACGCAGTACATGACGATCTAGCAAGGTGCTATACACATCTTTAAAATTCAGTGAGTCTGCTTGCACCTCAAAGGCTATTACCTTATCTAGCCAATCCTTTGGACATTGGGTTATCGCTTCATCTACACTCGGGCGGAGAATACCATAGAACCCACCATAACGATGATAGGTGTTAATCTGGCCTACTTCTTTCAACCCTTCGGCAACTTTAATAGCATTGTCTTGGCTATATGTGAAGCTTTGGGTTGCGATGTTTTGAGCATTTGCCCAATAAAGTGGGTCGTTTCGATGTTCCAGATTGAGATATTCACCTTTGTTTCCACGAACAAGCGGGCGAATTTTCTTTGCGTAGCGGAGAATTTCCTCTTTAGGCATTTTTTCCTGCTCTTCAAGACGGGCTAAGATTATCTTTTCCTTGCCACGAACTTCTTTCATTAAGTCTGCCATAATAATTCGGTTTTAAGTTACACACAAAAATTGATTAGTATTTCTTCCATAGCATAGACAAAATTTCATGTCAATATTTTTTTATGATGTAAGGCGCAATTAAAAAAGCCCACTTTAAGGGTGGACTTTTTTTGAAAACTTAGGATTTTCACCATTCAACAGGAAGATTTGCGATGTCTTCTGGTAGCTCTCCTGTGTAGTATACTGTACGCAGTACATGGCGATCTAGAAAACGGTCATAAACTGCTGAAGCCTTGAGTGTATCAGTCTGAAACTCAAAACCCACAACTTTGTCTAGCAACTCCTTCGGGCATTGAATAATCGCCTCATCTACACTTGGTCGGAGGAAAACACGAAACCCTCCGTAGCGGTGATAGGTTGTGATGCGAGCGATTTCATGAATTCCCGTGGCTATTTTTATCCCTCGTCCTGAATTGAAAGTGAAACTTTTGGTGGCGATATGTGGTGCTTCTGCCCAAAAAAGTGGTTTAATTTGGTTTTGGAACACAGACGTTGTTTTGCCTACACGAACAAGCGGACGGATTTTCTTTGCAAGGCGAAGAATTTCCTCTTGGGGCATTTTTTCCTGTTCTTCGAGCTTGGTCAAGATACCAATCGCTTCCTCACAACGCTTTAACGCCAAGCGTTTTCCTGCTGATTGATTAAGATAATCAATTTGCTCTTTGGTGGTCATAATTGTATTGATTTTAAGTTTGACATAAAAATTTATTTTGAGCCTTTTTATATCATAGACAAAAAATAAAGTCAACATTTTTTAGAGAGCGCATAATATTTAGGCAAAGGGGATAGAGGAAGAGGAAGAGGAAGAGGAAGAGGAAGAGGAAGAGGAAGAGGAAGAGGAAGAGGAA
>CAZRHI010000002.1:8951-18275 GCA_964599945.1 uncultured Acetobacter sp.
AGAGGAAGAGGAAGAGGAAGAGGAAGAGGAAGAGGAAGAGGAAGAGGAAGAGGAACTAAAAAACAAAACATAATTAAACAAGATTGTTGAAATATAGTTATCATGAGGAGCTTTAAGCGACGTGGCGATTTATGTGGTGTATGATATTTAGTGGATTGCCACGCTTCGCTCGCAATGACGTATATAAATTTACTCACAATAACTTGCTATGGATTTGCTTTCAATGATGTTTATAAATTCGCTCGTAATGACGTATGTAAATTTACTCACAATGACTTGTGTTGATTTGCTTCCAATGGTGTATGTAAATTCGCTCGCAATGACGTATATAAATTTACTCACAATGACTTGTGTTGATTTGCTTCCAATGGTGTATGTAAATTCGCTCGTAATGATTTATGAAAGAAGTAATGACCAAAAAAGAGTGAACGTATAATTTATTCAACAATTTTGTTTAATAGAGCCAAAAATAAAAAACTCGCATTTAAGCGAGCTTTTTGACAGAGTTTACTTCTTACCACTTGAGCGGAAGATTTGCAATATCTTCGGGAAGTGTTCCCGTGTAGTAAATCGTACGCAAGACATTACGATCCACCAACTCATCATAAATGTGTGAATAGTCGTAAGTATCGACCTGAAACTCAAAAGCGACAACCTTATCAAGCCACTGTTTTGGACATTGGGTGATTGCTTCGAAGATATTTGGACACAAATGGGCAAAAGATAAATCGTACTGATGATACGTTGTTATACGACCGACTTCTTTTAGCCCCCTCGCCTTCCTTATCGCATTGTTTTCACTAGAGGTAAAACTTTCGCTTGCAATGTATGGCGCGTTTGCCCAAAAGAGCTTTCCTGTTAGATTATTGGGTTTGAGTGTTGCGTCCTTTTTAGTTCCACGAACAAGGGGACGAATCTTCTTAGCATAGGCAAAAGCTTCTTCCTTTGTCATTTGCTCTTGTCTTTCTAGACGAAGCAACACATCTATTGCTTGCTGACGGCGTTCTGAAGAAATATATATCTGCCGTCTAACATTTTCAATACATTCTTGTATGTTCATAATGATATGGTTTAAATTAGACATAAAAATTTATTTGTGTCTTGTGTATAGCATAGAGCTTAAACCATGTCAATAAAAAAACTATTCTTCAGGAGTTTCGAAGAGATGTTTAACCGCTCGGGTGATATGATTGATATAATTATCTTCGGTATCTTTACTTTTCCACGAATTTGAAATGGCAAAGGGCGTTAACACTCGATATAATGAGGCAAGCGAGGTGCGCCCCTTATACCCAGCTCCCAAAGGGAGATTCTCATCTTTGAACACAATAGAAGGAAAGTTATCTTTTTCTTTTAACTTATTTAGCATTGTTTCAACTTTGCTTGCTTTAGCATTATTTTCAGCTGCATAGAAAAAGCCCTTAAATGTTTCTTTATGCTCTTGCCAATAAGCACGCGCCACCTCAAGCACATTGGCGGTTGCGATGAACTCAGGGTGATATGACGCGGGAGTCGTTTTTTGGATTGTGCGGTTGGCAGAAAGATGAAACACATATTCTAACTTAATTTCATTTTGCACAGCTCCAGAAAACACCGAAGCTAGAAAAGATATATCTCCGATGTCGCCAAAACAGGGTTGAACATCATGCTTTTTGAAAGATGCTGTTGTTATGGGAAGAGCAGTGTTAATTTTTATCCGCCGTTTTTTTAAGACATCTGGAGTGAATGTATCCGCAGGGTCGCCTAAAGCGATAACTTTATGCTTGGTTGCAACTAACTCCGCAACAATATGTTGCCCGATTAAACTTGTGGCACCCGTTACCACGCAAACTTTAACTTCTGCCATATTCCCTCTCCTTTTTCAGGACTTAACAATGTTAATATAGTGCCTAAAATTTTAGGCTTTGTCAATAGGTTTATCGGGTATTTTTGTGAAATCTGTTATCATAATGAAGGGCGTATCAATGAAAAAATCTCGTTATAATTTTCGCGCAGTAGATGATTTTTTGTGTGGCTTCTGTTGAGGTGGAAGGAAAATATGTGCAGTAATTTTATTTTTTTTGTTTTTTTTAAATTTAATGACTTATATTTGTGGGTGATGAACATTATTTAGGAGATTTAGATGAAAAAGTTTATTTTGGGTGTCATGATGACAATGAGTGTGATGACGGCAAATGCTCAGGATATTAAACTTGAACAGCCGACAACAACTGGAGGAATGCCTTTAATGGAGGCTATTAAAGCTAGACGTTCGGGACGCTTGTTTGATACAAAAATGCTCTCAGACCAACATTTAAGCGATTTATTATGGGCGACTTGGGGAATTAGCTCTGAAGATGGTAAACGTGTTGTTCCAACGGCACGAAATTTGCAAGATATTGAACTTTATGTTTTGCTTCCAACGGGAGCTTATGTATATGATGCAAAAGATAATACGTTAGTTCAAAAGTCTGATAAAGATTTGCGTGAAGTGGTGGGTAAAACACAAAAATTTGCTCTTGATGCCCCTGTTCACCTCTTGTTTGTTACCAAAGACAAGAAATATGGCGAGATGCACGCAGGCTCGATGTATCAAAATACTAGTCTTTATTGTGCCTCTGTTGGCTTGAAATGTGTGGTTCGTGGACTTTATGATAAAGCCGAAATTAAACAAGCTTTAGGACTTGAAGGCGATCTTGAGGTTGTTATGACTGAAGCTGTTGGCTATGCCAAATAAGTGTCGACTTTGAGAAAAGATGATAAAAAAATAAGGAACGGAAATCCGCTCCTTATTTTTTTGTTAGATGAAAAGAGAATATCTATCCTCTTAGTCTATTGGAAGGACAAAGCGTACATTCCAACGTGCTGGTTGATTTTGCTGAGAGGTTGATGAGAGATAGCCTATATCTCGACTAATCTCGTCCCCACCAAGCTCTCTTAACGTTGCGTTTATCTGAGATATTTTTGCTCTGATTGCCTTAAAATGATCGTCTGAAGGAACGATCCACTTTTTACCAGCAATAGCAGGTAAGTTTTCGGCCTCTCTTTGGGCGACAGTAATGTCTTGGTTACGCCCATGTTCTCGTAAGGCAAGGATAAACTTCCCTCTGAGCATACTATTGATAACAATACCAATAGGACGCCCCTCACAGCGCGCATACGTTATACCATTGCCACGCACGCTGAATTCTATTTTTTTTGAAGAAATAGAATCAGACGAAGCGGTCGTTGTTTTCTTGTTATCTTCTCCGCAGGGAGTGTCTTTTTTCTCAACTATTGTTGACGTTGATGACTTAGCTGGTGTTTTCTCTGGCTCTGTTTTGGGAGCGTTCTCTTGCTCTGTTTTGGGTGATTCATTTGGTTTGATGAAATCACTCATTTCAATGAACCTAAGAAGTTTCTTTAGTGCTGGGCTTTGAGGCGCAAACACTTTTTTGAAGCTGACAGTACCTGCCTCAATAGCCTTGATAACATCTGCACTTTCAACCCTTACAGCTAACTCTGTGTCGACAAGAGCGTTTTTGACATCATCTCCTGAAACGCCAAGTTTTTTCATCAGATAAACGATGAATTTTACGTTCTTTTTCATCTTTCGTTGGTTTTTAGGTTAATAATTCTGATAATAATTTTTTTAATTCTTTTTTTTACCTCGTTATTGCTCTTTGTGGCAAGTTATATGGTAATAATCTATGTGTTGGAAACGGCGCGCTAGTTATGGTGAGGGTGGGATATTTCGTTCTTATCGCTTGTTTTCTTTCTTGTGGCATATCATAAGCTAGCTCAATTTCTGCGGTGATTGCTTTATCTTGTTCTATTATTTTAAAATCTGTAACATCTTTTCCTAGTTTTATTTTTTTCAACGTCTTAAACTGTTCTTTACTTACATGTAAGACTTGCGCCGTGGGAGGAAGCATATCGTAAACATTCATTTCATGCAATATTATATCTCCTTTAGATTTTGTAAAATCTACTTCTTGAAACTCTGAAGACGTTATCATTAAGCATACCCTGATGTCCTCAAAGGTCGCAGGTAAGACTATACGTTTAAGATTTGGCGTATTTATTGTATGAACTTGTGATTTTAATGTCAACTTTTTTAAATTTGAAAAATCAAACTCTTTGACAAAGCTATTATCCTCTGTTTCTTGGTGTAACTGTATATTTAAATATTCAAGTGAGGGAGGTAAGTTTGACGTGTCTACTATAAAATCTGTTTTTAGCGTTTTAAGATTTGTGTAAGCACTAAAATTAGGTGTAATCAATTCTCTGTGCATTATATCTGTACGGAGTTCTAGTTCTTCTATGGATTTTGGCAATGTTACATTATGCAAATGATGTCTGTCTAATCTTATTTCTTTGATATTTCCGATAGATGATAAATCAATTTTCATATCAGCTAAATCACAAAACATCAAATCTAGTTGTTTTAATTTTTTATATTCCGCAAAATTGATTGGATTTTCTGAACCAAAATGTATTCCTGTGAAATATAGCTCTTCTGTATCTTTTTGAAGTTTTATTTCTTTAATTTGGGGTATGCTTGAAAAATTCATAAGATAGCCACAAAGAATCGGAAATTTTATTTCCATTGTTTCTTTTGTATCGGTCGTTATAACCTTATGACAGTTAATTCCTGTTTGTTCTATTGTTCCCATTTTGGTATATGGTGAGTGGGATATATCTAACCGTTCTAACACAGGATATAGACAATGTGAGCCACCAAAGCTTTCAACATTTGCGGGAATTATGATTTCTTTTAATTTAGAGAAAGTACATTTGTGAAAGTTCACACTTTTTAACTTCGTAAATCTTGAAAAGTCTAATTTTTCTAAATTATGATAATATCCTTCGTTTAGGTCTAATTCTTCTAATTGTTGAAACGCTGAAATATCTTTTATCTCGGCGGTGGTTTCGTATAGGGTTAAACACCTCAAATATGCTAAATCATCTATTCCTTTAAGGTTATCTAATTCTCCGCTTAATGATAGTTTGACAATATTGGGAGCGAGTTTTTTTAATTTAGGAAATTTGCCTCTACAAGTGAAATCTATTAAATCTTGTTGATTTTCTAATGTTGTTATTTCATAAAAATCTCCATGCAGATCCATTTTTTCAATATTTTGAGGCAACACACGAAGTTTATTAAACTGTTTTTCAAGATTTAATTCTTTGATTTTTCCTGTGCTATGTATTTCTGTTAGCTCGTTAAATGTTCCTATTAAGGTAATTATTTCGCATGAACTTGGTATAATGATTTTTCTTAGATTTGTTTCTTTATCTATCTTCAGGGTGAACTTTTTACATTTTATGCTTGAATAATCTAGAATATCTGCTTCACAGCCCCCTTCCATACAAACCTGCTCCATATGCAACGAAGTCATGTGATTGATTGTTCTTTGACTGATTGGGCCATGAATTACAAGATTGGAAATATTCAATGATGTCTGTTGTAAATTTTTTAGACGTGTTGATTTGACGACTATTCGGGAAAGCGAAACCTTTTTTGCATCGTTTGTTGTATCTAATATATCATAAAACTTTCCGTCTGTTCCCTTGATGATACCTATATTAGTTTTTTCAGAATATGGAATATCTTTAGACGTCATCAGCTCTTCTAATGTATTCATTTTAGCAAGACGCATCGCTAAAAGGCGCGTTTCTTTCATATAGGTCATATCAACCAAACTATCTTTATAGCCTTTTATTTGGGTGATTTTTCCGTCTTTATATTCTATGGTGGCATGCGGGATAAACTCGATATATTCATCACCATAATCTCTTATGGAATAGAGTTCTGTTTCTCCACGCTCTAGTTTTGAGGCATATGAGGCAACACAATGTGCCATTTCCCTTCCTTCGTATTGCAATGCCTCTGCGGTGAGCAATTTGACTGCTTGTATACCTCGATTGGAATAGATTTCAACAACTTCTATTCCTGCTCTGCTTTTTAATAAATTTTCTTCGTTTGCGGTGTTTTTTTCATTTATTTTATCAAAGTATTCATCGGCTATGGCTGTTAAATTTTCTAAATCAGTGGCGTTTTTATGAAGCCCTACGAAATATCTGCTTCCTTGCACTCTGTGTGGGTAATGTTCGATATATGAAGAAACATAGTCTTTGATGTGTTGCGCTTGTTGATAAACCTCAGAATTTCGAAACAGCTCAACATCGACTGTTACACTTTGGTCATCATTTAGCTTAAAGCTATTGGGAATGGTTTGAACAAACGAGGCAAACAGATATTTCTTAAACAGACTTTGGGTACAGGCATAAATTTGCGCCTCTTTAGAAAGCTCAGTAAATGCTTTTGAATTTTTCTCTTCCTTATAGGTTTTGACGAGTTCTTGTTTGAGGGTGATAAATTTATTTAGACGGATACCTATTTCTTTTTTATCCTCTTTAATAATCGCTTGTTTGATTTTATCTCGATAGTTTTTTATTTCTTCTTTTAAATGATTTATGCGTTCACTGAGGGTTTGGAGCTTTTGTTTTCGACGATTTTTAGAGGCGGTTATTTCTTCGTTATAGCTTGCAACATCATGAATAGCGGTTTTGCCAAATAGATTATTTACCGCCTCTTCAAACTCTGCATAATTTTTGACCTCTCGTTTCATCTTTTTCCTTTCAGAGAGGCACATTAGCACGGCGGATTTTAAAAATCAACAAAAAAAAGACAAAAATATGCATTTTGACAAATTTAGCGCAATTCAAATAATTCTTTACCCACCCCACAGAGCGGACAACGCCAATCTTCTGGCAAGTCTTCAAACGGGATTTCCCCGTCATAGACGTATCCGCACAACGTACACGTCCATTGTTTGCCTGTCGTTTTTGTTTTTTCATCAACATTATTCGTGCGCTCTGTAAACGATTTGAGGCAATCTTGTTTGAAGGTATCACGATAATGTTTATAGGTCAGTGGCTCGCCCTCCCTCAAATCAAACGCATTTTCTACCTCAGCGATAAACACCGTATTATTCGGGTAATGTAGCGTATCTATCACATGAGCACGAATTTTGGCAAGCGCGGTCGGTATATATGGCATATCATCAATTATTTCCTTGTTAACATTTTCCCATTTATTCACCTCGCGACTAGATTGAAAGCCGAAATTTGCCACCACATACGGGTCTATATCTTTCGGGAGTACACTTAAGGCAAACTCTTTTATTTGTTCGATACAGGCTTTGGTTTGGCTTGTATTCATACATGACACCATTATCAAATTTGGCAGGACGGCGATTTGGCTCACGGCGTCTACGAGTGAGCCACAATAGCCTTTTTCTGATTTGGAGGCTAAAACATATAAGCCGTTTGATATGGTATACAGTGCTTCTTGCATGGTTTCTCCTTTGGTTGTTTGCTCTGATATAGTTTTATGTTTTTTATTTTCAAGAACATCTATTGCGACTCGGCTGTTTTTAGGGAAACCTGTGCATAACTGGAGTTGATTTTAAGGTAGTATATAACAGGGTATATGCCTTTTTAGTATTTCTTGACACGAGGTGATTTCTTCTTACCTTTTTTAGTGTTGGCTTAACTTTTTTAGGAGAAATATCATGAAAAAAACTTTTATACTTTTAGCTTTTTCTTTAACACTTAGCGCAGGTGTATCCTTGGCTGATGATGACAAAGTGGAAGCTTACGGCGTGTCTTATGAGCGCAATGGTAACACGGTTTCTGGAAACAATGGGGTTAACTATGAAGTTTCTGGGAATATGGTGAGTAGTAGCCGTGGTGAAAGATATGAAGTTATTGGGAATCAGGTTTATAAAGACGGCAAACCCGTCTGCTTTATCAGCGACGGGCAAGCCTTTTGTAATGAATAAATTTAGTTTATTTTGAGAGGTTTTCTACCAATTTATCTATTCTTTTGCTGATTACCTTTGACCAACCCATTGAGTATTCGTTTTCGGCACATATCAACGGAATAACAACATCTTCAAATCCAAACTTTTTATGGCATTGCTTTAACATGGCTTTGCCATTTTCTGTGTTTAAATCTACACGAACAATTTTATCCTCTGTGGCATAGTTTGCATCCAAAAACTCTAGAGCTTGCGCACACATTGGACAGGTTTCTACATACATTACATAAATTTTGTCTGATTCTAATGTGGAAGCTGGAGCAGTTGCCTCTGTGCTAGTTGTTTGTGTGGTTGTTTCTTCGGTGGTTTGAACTGGTGCTGGTTCTTTTTTGTTTACAAACAAAAAGCCTGCAACGGCTACACACAAAACAACAAGTATCATTATGATTTGTTTTTTAGACATCTTTGATTATCTCCTTGAAACATGGCTTAAGAATACAATTTAGTTTAATGTAATATAAAAAAATGTGTTTCGCAACCTCTTTTTTATTTCGTTCACAGTTGATTTTTTTACTTGTTATTAACATTTTAAATATAGAAGTTTGGTATACTGTTATTTGAGGTGAATGATGAAAAAGATTATAGGTTCTTTTGTTGTTGCGCTTAGCGTTTCTGCTTGTCATATCGGGCAGTTTGCCCCAGTTTATAATGATAATACATCCACCGAACAAGGCGAGTTGCGTGTTGATGCGGAAGGTTTACCGATTACGGGTGTTTACCAGAAATATAGCCCTTCTATGCAACTTTTAGAAGAGATGCACTATGTTAACGGGCAGATTAGCGGTCAATACACCGCATACGATGACAGTGGGCGGATTATGCTTAAAGGAACATATAAAAATGGTGTTCCGCATGGCAAGATGGTTGAATATTATCCTAATGGCAAGAAAAAGGAGATTTCAAACTATCGCAAAGGGCAACTTGTTGGTGGGCAATTAGTTTATTATCAAAATGGCGATTTACTCCGCAAAGGAAGCTATAAAGAAGGGCTTAAAAACGGCGTGTTTGAAGAGTTTTACCCCAATGGGGCGGTTAAAACCTCTATCACCTATCGCAATGGTTTACAGCACGGCCCTGCTCGCCTTTATACCAAAGACAATCACCTTATCAACTACACCGAGTTTGAAAACGGACTGCGCGAGGGTGTTGCCAACAGCTACTATGACGATGAAACACCGCATATTTTCGCTCAGCGCAAAGATGACAAACTTGACGGGACAGCAAAGGTTTTTAACAAACAGGGCGAGTTGATTGAACTTATTACCTATCAAAACGGCAAAGAAGTAAAACACACAAAGTTTTAGTGGTGTCAGCAGTGTCAGCGGTGTCAGCGACACCTGCAACAATGGGAGCTGTGGTTGGTTGAGGGTGTGATTTTTAACGAGCGGGGTGTTTTTTGGGGGACTTTTGCGTCATTGCGAGGAGTGAAGCGACGTGGCAATCTTTTGAGGGTATGGTGTGCTACGCACCTGTTTGT
>CAZRHI010000002.1:18375-28281 GCA_964599945.1 uncultured Acetobacter sp.
GGATTGCTTCGCACATGTGGGCTAACGCCCGCTCGCAATGACGAGAGAAAGAGAGTATGTGCTTTAATGTAGATCGCCATGACGAAAGAAAGAGAGAGTGTGTATGCTTCGCACTAGTGTAGTGATGCAACGATGAGGGTTGCGGTTGGTTGAGGGTGTGATTTTTAACGAGCGTGCTTTTTGTTTGGGGGACTTTTGCGTCATTGCGAGGAGTGAAACGACGTGGCAATCTTTTGAGGGTATGGTGTGCTACGCACCTGTTTGTGGATTGCTTCGCACATGTGGGCTAACGCCCGCTCGCAATGACGAGAGAAAGAGAGAGTGTGTATGCTTCGCACTAGTGTAGCGATGACGCTCACAATGACGAGGGAGAGTGTGTGCTTCGCATTAGTGTAATGATGACGCTCGCAATGACGAGAGGTGGATTATTTTTTGGTGATTGAGTTAAACAGCTCATTCCACTTGGAGATGATAACCTCTGGCGCGTAGGCTTTCATGTCTTCATGGGCGTTTTTGCCAAATTTGATACGCAACTCTTTATCTTTCATCAATATCGCTAATTTTTCTGCAAACTCATCAACATCGTTTACCAAGAAACCATTATGATTATCTTTGATAATCTCGTTAACAGAATGCGCATAGTTAAACCCGATGTGCGGAAGCCCCATAGCCATTGCATCGGCAATAGCTAAACTAAAGCCCTCGCAATTACTCGGAAAAGCATGAATATCTGCACTGCGATAAATTGCCTCAACATCTGTGCCATATCCCATAAGCTTTACTTGGTTTTCCATATTGTTATTTACGATTATATCTTCGATTTCTTTGTCATATTCTGGATATTTGCGCAAACCCCAAATCTCTACCTTCCAGTCGGGAAAATCTTTAGCAATCTTGGCAAAGGCTTCAACCAACAGATGAGGCTGTTTGACAGACTTTTCTATTCTTGCAACATAGACTATACGCTTCTTTTCTTCAGATAAGTCTATCATCTCTTCTGTTTTGTATTGCTTTACAGGATTAGCAATACGCACAATATTTTTGGGTTCCAACTGTGGGTTTAGGTCATTCTTATACGAATTCATCAGCACTTGCCATGTGTGTATCTGCCTTACTGAGGAGCGATTGAGCCACATATTCTTTTCTATCTTTCTGGTGATGATTGGCGGATAGTTATGTACCATTTGCACAATCGGGATATTATGATGTTGGAAACGTGTTACATTAAACAAGTCCACAGGAAAATAACACACGATAACATCTGGCTGTTCGTTTTTTATCAGCTTATTAAACCGAAACCATGAGGGTAAGAGCTTGCCTCTGATTTGACGATATATATTGGCAACAGTTGATTGCGTGGGCGCGTTTAGATTTATTACTCTGACACGTTCGTCTAATTCAAACCCAGGGGCAGATTTGCCTAACTTTGAATATGTATCACACGCAATAATAACCTCATGCCCAGCATCAACCAATAAGTTTGCAAAATAAGCAAGCCAATTTGTGTTTAATACATTTCTATCTCTGACGAGCATTAACTTCATTATTTTTCTCCTTTAACTTTAGAGCGCAAAACATTTGGGGCTTCTAAAAAGCGGGCGGCAATTTGCGCCAGACGCTCAAAATCTGGCTTAGGGCTAAAGAGTTTGGCGTGGATATATTCATAAAAATCTTTGCTAAAGTATGGGTATGGTTGGTTCTTTTTCACATATTTCCAATTTGCAGACAGGGCTTTTTGATAGAGAGTGTTGGAAATATCTTCATCTAATACATCAGCATAGTCTTTTAACATGTTGTAATTAGCGAAAAATCTATCATTATCCAGTTGGACGGTGTTTTTGCTTAAATTATTCGTTTCTTTGGGGACGAGAACCACCTCAGCATAAATTTTGATTATCCCCCCCCCTGCAAGCCTTGCCGCTCGCAACGGGATACTTTCATCTTGGATAAACACACGTTCATCTGCACCACCCGCTTTTTGCAATACGGTGCGCCGAATTAACTGCCCCATTCTGGTAAAACGCCCCTTTAATACCGCACGCAGAGCGTCTTTAGAATAATCATAATCAAAACTTTTGGGCATCTTTCTGCTGGTCAACTCGTTTGGCTCTAGGCCTGTTTTCTTAAACGTGCCATAAACCATATCCGCCTGTTTTAAGTTTGCTAGTTCTATCATCTTTTCAGTTGAGTCTAAGGGCAAAATATCATCTGAATCAAGCATTCTTATCCACTCGCCTTTGGCAAGATTTATGCCTTGGTTGATGGTTATGCTTATGCCTTCGTTTTGTTGTTTGGCAACGATTGTTACGTTTTTTACTCCCTTTGTCATCTCTTTGATAATCTCGACAGAATTGTCTTTGGAAACATCATCAATAAAAATAAACTCTGGATTTTTTAAGCCAGTTTGGTTTAACAACGCCGTCAACACCGCAGGGAGATAGTATTCTTTATTATATACGGTCATCACAAATGAGACGTCTATGGGGGTGTTTTCTTTTACCATGGTTGCCTTTGTTTTTTTAAGTTCTACTAAGGGCAGATGATAGGAAAAATTGAAAAATCGGGCAATGCTTATCTCTTGTTTATCCACATTTTTCGGCGGTTATTCGGGCTTTTTTTCACAAGGCTCTATTAAACGAAATTGTTGAATAAATCATACGCTCTTTCTTTTACGTCATTAACTCTTTTCATAAATCATTACGAGAAAATTTACATACATCATTGGAAACAATGCCATACAAGTTATTGTGAGCGAAGCGTGGAAATCTGTTAAATTTTTAGATCGCCACGTCGCTTAATGCTCCTCGCGATGACTAGATTTCAGTTTAATAGAGTAGATTTTGTTATAGAGAAAAAACTATAATTCATAAAAACGTTTTTAGATCGCCACGTCGCTTAACGCTCCTCGCGATGACTAGGTTTGTTTTAATTGCTCCTTGCGATGACGATGTTTTAATGTTTCTCGCAATGACTAGGTTTCAGCAATTTTGTTTAATCGAGCTTTTCACAAATATTTTCATAAAACTAAACGAGCGGTGCGTTGCCCAAAATGAAACTGCCACCTCGTCTATGTTTAACTCTTTACATATCCCTAAGCGGTGATGTCCTTGTAATATCTGGTCTTTTATGCCTAAACGGCGGTTTAACATTAAAAGAAGCGGAGATTTCTTATCAAACCCGTTTGTTTTGAGCGAGTTATATAAATCATTCCACCGCTTCCTTTTTTCCTCATCGCTTATCTGCCAACGTTTATTGTTCCACTCATAGGCGTTTTGAGCGTTACGCTCCCCCCGTAAAACCTGATTTGCATATAGTGATTGCAAAGAGATGGTGTAGACACTTTGATAAATGATATAATGCTTGCGTTTGACGGCTTTGATGAGATTGATAAAAAAGCTTTTTAACGGTGAATATGACTCATACGCCAAACGGACGGGAACCATTTTTTCCGAAGATGTTTGGAGAGCGGTTAATCCGTTTATTATTTTATCCCCCTTCTCGCTTAAAAACAAAACAATCTCATCTTGTTGGGTGGTGGGAAGTGTGTGTTCAGTATCCGTCGGGAGGAGAGAAAGTTCTTCTCTTTTCATCAAATATATGTCTGAAGAAAAAGCCAACATTTTGTTTTTACTTCCCTTTTATTTCACCAAGAGCTTCACCCATTTTTACCTTAGTGCCGTTTTTCAGCTCTTTATTAAACACGATTTTTCCTTTTTGGAACACGCAAACGGTGGTGCTACCTAAGAGAAAGCGTCCTAGTTCGTCTCCTTTTTTCAAGATGATGTTGTCTTTCGTATAATCGTATATGGTCTTTTCTTTGCCAACCGAAGGCGCAACGATGCCTGCAAACACGGTTTCGATACTCGCAACGATTGTTGCACCCACCATGACCACCGCAAAACGACCGATTTTCTCGTTTTCAAAAAAGCAAATAACACGCTCGTTTCTTGCAAAAAGATTATCCACATTTTTGGCGGTTAGCGGATTAACCGAAAATAAATCCCCTGGAACGAAAATCATTTTTTGCAGTTTACCATCTAGTGGCATGTGAACACGATGATAGTCTTTCGGAGAAAGGTATGTGGTTACAAATTGACCAGATTCAAAGGTTTTGGCTTCCTTTTCATCTCCGCCGAGTAAACTTTCCAAACTATAATAATGCCCTTTGGCTTGGAGAACAGCGTCTTTATATATCTCGCCTAACTCGCTGATTGTGCCGTCTGCTGGTTCGATAATCTGTTGAGGGTCTTTCGCAAGTGGGCGTGCGCCTTTTTTGAGTGCGCGGGTGAAAAACGCATTAAAAGTTTTATATTGCGTTATATCCTCTATTTCTGCCTCTGTCATATCCACATTATAATATTTGATAAAATTTTCAATGAGCCATGTGGTCGTGTTTCCGAGTTCTTTTGAGGCGATTTTTCCTGCTGCACGAGAGATAAGTTTTTTGGGAAGGAAATATTGCGTTTTGACTTTTAAGCTCTCTACCAATGACGGCATTTGTTTTCTCCTTTAGATAAAAATACAGTTGGAGAATATCAATCGGGGTTTGTTTGTCAACAAAAAAAGCGGACATAAAAAAAATCGGGGAAAACCCCGACTTTTTTAGTTACAGCGTCTGGCCTGCTCAAAGGCTATGTGGGTTGCAATCTCCCCGAGACTGTTCCACGAACCAGCGAAGTAATGCACTAGATTTTTGCGGAAATGGACGTCTTCATATGGAGAACAGTCTGAACTTCCGTCATTTAGCGCATAATTTGCAAAACAATAATGTCTGGCGCGGGTGTTGACGTCAACGTCGTCTTGTTGTAACCAACCATGTAGGTTAAATGAATTGGCGGCAAGGGCATCACAACACTCCCCATGTTCAAAAAGCTTGGTGTATAGTGTGTTATATACTGTTCCAAGACCGTCATCTTCGCAGTTAAAGACATATCGCTCATCAAGAATTATCCACATGATAACCTCTGGGGAAAGATGTTGCACGATGTCTGCGGTAAAATATGGCCACGCATATACACCAATATCTTCTACCCCAACGAGCATCATTTCTGATGTTTCTTCATCGTCTTCTTCAACATTTTCTAGTTCCAAATCGAAAGTAAGTGATTTGAGTGTTGCTAACAAGATGACAACAACATCGTTATTTTCTAGTTCAAAAAACTTACGAGCCACTTTTGGGGCTAGAATAATCTTGTTGGTTTCACCAAAGAGATGCGCGTTCGCTGGAGGTGAATATACATCATACATCTTGAGAGGAACAGACATATTTGGCTCTACCAATAGTTGATAATACCCGAGAGGGTTTAATTGCCAGCTTTGAAGGATGCTAACCGCTTGTTCGAGGGTTAATGGCTCTGACTGTGAGAGCAGTGCTTTGACATTTATTTCTATATCCATATCTAAAAAATTTAGTTCTGTTGGTAGAATACTAAAATTTTTATTTTTGTCAATATTTTTATTAGTCTTTTAACTCAAAGGCGCAAAATATTTCTTTAACAAGCGAGGTGCGTGATAAAACATTCATCATACCCTTGGTGGTGATTGAGGCATATTTGTCGATATATATTTGCGCTGTCGCTGGTGAATTTATCTCCTCTTCTAACTCGGTTAGCGTTTCAACTGTTTTCGTTCCTTTTAGGTGTTTAATCACCTCTTCTTCGCCTGTGGCTTTGAGTGAATATATACGATAGCCCTCAATCTCTTTATATGGACGAGATAATATGGCTTGTAAAACGATTGTTTCGATTTCATCTCTGGTTAAGCGGTTTTCCATTATCTTCTCCTGCTTGTTTTTTGTTTTAATATTTGGTCTATGGTGTTAGATTCTTCATATTTAATATTGCTAAGTGCTACCACATCTTTTTTTATTAGCTCTTGGGTGTCCATATTGCTTAGATATTCGCAGTAATCCTCAATTCCGCCAGCTTCGGCTAGGTCTTTTTCAATTCTAAGCATTAGAGCTGAAACAATATGGTCTGACGTAAGCTCGCTATCATATTGCTTTATTTGGCTTTGGAGGTAGTTATTTATAATCTCATAATTCTCTGAAGTTTGTTTTTCGCTTTGTTTTTTGGTAATGTTTACAAACAACACGCCTGACTTACTTAGTTGTGATTTTTTGGTCGGGCTTATCTCAAAATTAGATAATACTAAAGCTTGGTTGTTTTGCTTATTATACACGATTGAGGCGAAACCATAACTATTATCTTTGTTATTATTCATTACAACACTTGTTGCAAAGAAATCTGGATGCGAGCCAAAAGCAATACATCTTGAGGCTGGCGAGCCATCTTCTTTACCTACGTTTGGGATTTCTTGTGCGTATTTACGGATATTTTGTTTTCGCATACCCTTTATAATCAAACTATCCACAAACTGTGAGGTGGTAATGAGTTCATCTCGATTAAGCGGTTCTTTTTGCTGAGATGACACATAGGTTTTAAGAACTGGTGTTTTTGATGATGTTTCAAGATTATGATTTGGCGTGAAGATATGTTTTAACTCGTCTATTTGGGAGAACATTTTGCTTGCTTCTAGCAATGTTTCGTCATCTAGCACATCTTCGGCTGTTAGCGAGGTGTTATACTCCTCATTTATTGAACTTAACAATGTGTCTTTGAGTTCATCAATCGCCCTATTTGGCATATCTTCTGAAGTTGCATTATACAGTTGAGCAACAGAATCTTTTCCGATATAACCTGCAAACTCAAAATGTAGACCTTTGGCGGTGTGAACAAGTGATTTCCATATACCTTGTATTTTCTCATAGTCTTCTTTGAGGGTTTCAGAAGTTTTTAGCATATTATTTACACTATCTGGAATGATTATATCATGTAATTTAGAGGCTATTTCGTTTTCTAGTCTAGTTCCTCTGGTTAAAAATTGGTCTTTTTCTCGGGTTGCAAAACGTTTTTTCATCTCCCAAGAGATTTCATCTTGCGACTGTGTTTTTTCTTTTTTACCTAAGCCCTTAAACATATCTTTGCTTTTTCTATTTCCTGTGGGTTGGGCAATCTTTGAATGTTGGTAAAGCTTATAGATATAACGCAAATCTAAAACAACATGGTTTTGAAGATAGTCTATATAAGCTGGTGGCAAGCTTTCATCTTTAATGGCTTGTTGTATGAGGTTTTCCGTTTCGGCGATTAAACTACCATATTGGATGGCGACGTTTATGGTGCGATCAATATGTTCAATATTGAATTTTTCTTCCGCGGGGATTTTTTTTCTTTCTTCTGCGGTTAAGCCAACTGTTCTTAGATACATCAAAGTTTCTGAAAGTTGTTGTGGGTTTTCATCATAATATGCTGTATCCATCATATAAACATGATACGCTGGCACACCTGTTAAATGTTTTAAGGTTCGGGAAATGAAATCCTCTTTTTCTGGGTTTGATATTTGGCGAATGTCTATCCCCATACCTTCACGAGAAATCATTGGTTTGGTTAATTCTTTTGCGCTTAAGCCCATTTCTTCTGTGGCTTCGTTGGCTGTCCCTAAGAACAAAAATGTATCGGGAATATTTTCGCGTTTGATAATCATTTCTTTATCATCTTCGCCTTTGAGCTTTAACTCATCTGCGGAAGGCTCTGAGAAAAACGCTTGAATACGCAACCAAGCGTCTACGGCAGGACCACGGTTTGCCTCATCTCTTATGACGACGCGTCCATAATCTGGCGAATCGGGATTGGTCAGAGCTTGCAACAATGGTCCATTACTTACGACAAACCCTAATGAGCTGGCGTCTTTTTCGTATGGTATTTGCTCCATTTCCATTACTTTGTCAACAACCGCTTCTATATATGAGGCTGTTTGATTTATCGCATTCCAATCTATCGCGGTTATACGCCGTCCATCCCTTGTTTCTTGGGTTACGATAGAATTGCCAAACATCTTTTTCATATAAGCAATCGCATTTTGAGAAAGAGCTAGCTCTGGGTCATGATTTCCCATACGGACGCGCGCGTCAATTTTACGCTGTTTTCGGGTTTGGTCCACACTAAATGTGGTTACTTTAAAAAGCTCATCAGGGTTATCGATATTATTACAATCAACAATTATCGCTCCTTTAGGATGTACGAGTTCGCCAATGGCTTTGGCTAAATAAGTTTTACCATTTCCTGGCGCACCCATGGTGGTATATCCATAGCTTTTACTTTCTTCTGGGGTTCGGCTTTTATCTAGTCTTAAAAGCATTTCTGTCATGTCTTTCATCATGGTGGGGTCGGTTACTACCTGACGAATAAGACGACCATAAATGCGATCTTTATCTTCATCTCGCATGGTTGGGATATATATAGCACTTTCTTCATCGGCAAGCCAAGTGATTTCCCCTGTGAGTTTATCTGTTATGGGGATTGGGTATGCTGGTGTACCGAATTTATGTCTATATATCTTTGCCATTGTGTTCTCCTTTTTTTTATTTTATTCTTTTCATTTGTTTCTGCGTTACTTTTTTTAGTGATATTTTATACTTTTTAGCGTTGCTGTAATTATTTTTTGCTTTGCGGCATTTGTCATTGGGCTTTTTATTTGACTGTGCCGCATTCTTTTTTTCAACATATTGGTAATGGCTTGTGGTATATCTTCTGCATTTACGATATTATCCACATAATCCATTTGTGTTGACCCTTTGCTTTTCATCTTTTGGATAAGGGGTTTGGTATAATTTATCCACCCCTCGTCTATAAAGAAACTGTCATAGGTGATTTGCTCATTTTCATCTAATAGGGTTTCAAGAATATTATTTACCCGATATTCTCCGTTTGCACTTCTTGAATTATAGTCATTGTTTCCACCATCCGTGATTGAAAAAATATGGGTAAAACCGCTTTTGATATATGGACGTTTTGCCATATCTTCAGAAATATCTAGTAAAAACCGACGCACAGCTGGAATGAGATAATCATTACAACCGCCTTGCCCTTTGCGCACACTTTCTAGACGCTTAGCGACGGTTTTTGTTTTATCTTCTGGCTTGGCTATGGTTAGTGGTGTTGGAGATCCCATCATATAGATATAAATATTTATCTCCTTAAAACTGCGTGCTGCTTCATATAAGATACACGAGATAGCTAAGGCATTATCAAACGGCGCACCACACATTGAGCCTGAACCATCTATCAAGATACCAAAATTTGACTGAGGGGTTTCTATTTCTTCAATAAGCTCTTCTTTTCTATATTTATATTGCGTGCGAAAACGCTCTAAATCTTTGCGCGAGATGTTTGGATTTTCGCTCTTAAGTTTTTGCTCTAATGCGACATGACGTTTTAGGTCTATTGATGCTCCTCCTTGTATGGGAAGCTTTGTCATTTTTTGTTTAGTTTGCTCAGATCCTCGGCGAATACTATCTAATTTGTTTTGTTTAATTATTTCTGCAATAAGTTTTTTGGCTTGAGCAATTTCTTTTGCAAATTGTGCGATGTATTTTTGGTATTCGTCATAATTTCCTTCTCGATAAAAACGAGCAGAATCACTTTGGTCTAAATTCTTTTTCATATTATCAACATTAATTAGTGTTGGACGCTCGTTTTGGGGGAGATAATTTTCCAAACTTTCGTCTTCTGACGAGTCTTTTTCTTGGTTTTTGGGAGTGTTTTTTGAAGAGTCTTGTTGCTTGGACTTATCGCTGTTTTCTTTATCAGAGTCTATCAGGTCTTGTAGGCGTTCTGCCTTTTCTAACATTTCTTTAATTTGCTCTTTGGTTAGATTTGGGCGATATTTTTCGTCTGTGTTTGGAAGCTCAAACTGGTCTGGTGTGGGAAGACTGGAAGACATTTCTGATGATTGTTGACTCTGCTCGCCTTGTTGCGATGAGTTCTGTTGTTGACCCTGTTCACCTTGTTGTGATGAGTTCTGCTGTTGCCCCTGCTCACCTTGTTGTGATGAGTTCTGCTGTTGACC
>CAZRHI010000002.1:28381-39729 GCA_964599945.1 uncultured Acetobacter sp.
CTGTTCACCTTGTTGTGGTGAGTTCTGCTGTTGACCCTGTTCACCTTGTTGTGGTGAGTTCTGCTGTTGACCCTGTTCACCTTGTTGTGGTAAGTTCTGCTGTTGACCCTGCTCGCCTTGTCTATCTATATTTTGCTCTGCTTGTTTGTATAACTCTTCCATATAATCTGCAACAAACTGGTCAAAAAACTCATCTACCATCTCTGAACGTTTTTTACTCATTTTGCTCATGCGTGCTTCATACATTTTAGCATTCAAATTTTTTAACCGTAGGCTTGGCTGACTTTCCTCAAACTTATCACACATTTCTAAAATCTGCTCAAACGCTTCTATGCCATGCATCACCTCCCCTTGTTTATTTACTCCGCTTAAAAGCTCTGGATAAAGGTGAATTGTATGCCAGTCATCTATCTTTTGCCGAGTGATTAGTCCATTGTTTGAGTAAAAGCCATTTCTGGCAATATTTTTGACGTGCTTTATACTATTTATAGTGCTACCACTCAGTTCCTTTCTAGCTTCCTCTAATGATTTTGGTGAAAGATATTTTGCCCCGACGACAATATTGGTTTCTAACTCATTTAAATGCGCAGAATCATACTCACCACCAAAATTTATCGCAAAACGATTGGCATACATATTTTCTAGCTCATCGAAAAACATAAACCGATATTGATATTCTAGTTTTAATTTTGCGGCCTCTTTAGCCTTTTTTATATATGTTTCTTTATCTTTTTGCTGCAGAGCTTTGGTCATTTCTGCGATGAGCTGTTTTTGGCTTATTTCTATTTCTGCCATGCGTGGCGTTTTGGTTGTTTGCGTTCCCTGTGAGTGGGCAATTTCATGGCTTAATGCGGGGCTTGCCGTATCCGCCCCAACAACCAGACTCCAGAGCATATCATCTATGATTAAATTTTTATCTGGGATATAACAATAGCCAATATTGGGATATCCAAGCGATCCCCAAACAATTTTTGTTTCAGGATTACTAATCGCATTATATACAATACTTGCGTGTTTTCGTAGTTCCTGTTGCATATATGACGATGAAACTATACGTTTCCATAAGGTGCTTTGATTTATGTCGTGTGAATGATGATGAGAAGGCCAAAGCTTGCTTATCTCTGGATGAGAGGCATATAGCGCAAGAACCACTCCCCAATAAAATTGGGATTCTTCATCTCTGAGGTTTAAGGGAGTTTTTATATCTCCTGTTTTTAAGAAATGAGCAAAATTTTCATTATGTGAAGCAAAAATCGCTTTTTTTTCTGTATCTGTTTCAAAAAGTGTTGCAAGTTTGTTATGCAACTCTTTAACATATTCTTCTGTAATGTTTTTCTGATAATTTGGAGATAAAAATTTCGAAGAAAAATCTATTCGCAACAGGTTTAACGAACGACTGGCGATTTGGGAAATATGGCGAATTTTGGCTTCTTTTTGATACTCCTCAATATTTACAGAAGAAGCTTCTTTCTTTGAAAATATTTTGTTTAAATTGTCCATTTATTTCTCTTAGTTTCTCCAAAATTTTTAGGACTATATCACAGTATTTTTTATTTTACAAGATTTTTTTGACAAAAATTTCACCTATTAGTCAATATTTTTACAAATTCTGTATATCTTTAATCAGGGCTTGACTTTGTGATTTAAAAATTGTCTGCTGATTTAAAATGATTTTTTATGAAAGGCTTAAGATGATACAAAGCTCTACTTTGAGTTTTTTAACAGTTGTTGGTATATTTATATCAGCAACGGCAGTATCTATATGCTATCAGCTTGATATGGCGTTGGTTAATTTGTGTTTGTCGATGATGGCTGTGTTAGGTCTTAACCAATTTAAGCTTTGCCCTCAGGCGTTACTCGCAAGTGGGCTTGTTGCCCTTATCTTGGCGGGGGTTGCTATTATTATACCAGCAAGAGTATGGAATGTGTGGCTGTTTGTTTTGTTCATTGCCTCAGTTTGGGGGCTTTCAAATAAAAAAAACGCATCTAACGACAAATGCATCGTCTTTATTGCGATATTCTTTAACCTTTCGGTTATTACCAACACAAAAGCACCTGACATTCAATATGACTTTCTCTCCTGTTTTAACTATATTGAGTATATTTTAGAAAATAACTTTTTGTTTTGGCAGGAAAACCCTCTTTTAAGCCGACCGAGTTATTCGACTTATCACCCTATTTTACACTTTTTCTTAGCGGCTGGGGTGATACGCATCGTGCAATTTTTCACACTTAATGCTACGGCCCCTACCGAGGCGGTACAGGTGTTGTTTTGTTCGTATATGCTGTGGTATTATTTTATTGTTGCACGGATTTTGCAACTTTTAAATCTTAGACAAAGTGTTTATTTGGTTAGCTTAGCCTTTTGTTGTTTCTTTCCTTTTTACAATGCGCTTGCAGGTTTCTTTAACAATGATTGTTTATTGCTTCCTCTGCAGGCTGGAACTGTTTATTATGCGCTTTTATATTACCGAAACGGAACGCGAAAAAATTTGCTTTTTATTTTTTTATTTGCAAGTGCGGCGTCTCTTACCAAACTTTCGGGCGTTTTGGTTTTGCCGATGGTTGCCGTGGCTTTGAGCGCGAGACTTTGGCAAAATCGCGATAAAAAGACTTTTTATGAACTTGCAATATTTGGAGCGTGTTTGATTGTGGGGATTTCGATTTGGCCATTGTATCAACATTTTGCATTGGGCATTTCTGCTGAATTTGTGCCTCCACAAGAGCATCTTTCTCTTAAAAGTTATACTCTTTGGGAGCGATTTAACCCTATTCAAGCGTTGGTTTATGAAAAAATGTTTTATAATGACTTTGGCTCAAACCTTTGGGAAACAATGACGAAAACCGCGCTTTTTGGACAATGGGACTTTAGCTTTCGTGGAGCGCAGATTATGGATTTGATTATCTTGTTCGTTTTACTTTATAAAGCAATTTTGGTGATTATCTCTTTGTTTTTGGTTTATCTTTTGTTTATACATAACAGAAATATTTATGTTTGGTTTACGGTGGTGTTGCTGTTTAGCCTTTTGGGTGGGCATGTGGGGTTTGGACTACTCCATCCGTATATGTGTAATCAGGATTTTCGCTATGTGGCGGTGCTTTGTTTGCCGATGGCAATGATTTGGGGCTTGGCGATTGAACATTTGCCACCGCTTTGGCGTAAACTTTCCTTATTTCCCGTTATTTTTTCAGGGGTATCGGCTTTTATTTGGTGGTATGTTGTTTCATTTGGGGGATAAGCTCGAGTTTCATTTGCAAAAAGAGAAATACTCGCTATGATGAGGCATAGTTTAACAAATTAAGGCTAATAACTGATGTTGCGTCCAGTTTTAATGATTAACGGATTTATTGTTTTTGTGTTGGGGCTGATGATGCTATTGCCTGCTGGCGCACTTTATTATTATAGTGGGAGGATTGACTATATTTTTCTTCAAAGTAGTTTTACGGCAATGTTTTTGGGTGGTTCGCTGTTTTTGGCTAACTTTGGTGATATAAAAAAAATCACTATTCTTCAAGGATATCTTATTCCTGTGAGTTGTTGGTTTTTAGCCCCTCTTGTTTGTGCCTTGCCTTTATATGGAAATGGAGATATTCAAACTGCATACGATGCGGTGTTTGAGGCAACGTCTGGCATTACCTCTACGGGGTCAACCATTTTACAAGATATTGAAGCGCAGCCAAAATCTGTTTTGCTTTGGCGCGCAATGTTAAATGGTCTTGGGGGAATTGGAATTGTTATTTTTGCTGTGGCCTTGACGCCATTTTTGGGAACGGGTGGCACACACCTTTTTAACAAAGAAAATTCTGATACGGAAGAGAAGTTTTTACCGAAAATTCGCTACATTGCTAAAGACATTATTTTTGTGTATATCGCCCTTTCGATTATTTGCGCAATTTTATTTAAATATGCGGGAATGAATTGGTTTGATGCGTTTGCTTTTGCGTTTTCAACTATGGGAACAGGTGGGCTTAGCCCTAAAAACACCTCTATTGGTTATTTTGATAGTCCAACCATTGAAGCAATTTGCGCCTTGTTTTTGTTAATTTCTGCTTTGCCAATTACTTATTTTGTGCTTATCTTAAAAAAGCGCACGATTGCCTCTGTTGTTTCAAATGGGCAAGTTAACGCATTTTTGAAATATGTGGCGTGTTATATTTTATTTATCAGTCTTTGGGACGCTTATCAAAACAACTTAGAGTTTATGGTCGCTTTTAGACGGGTTTCTTTTAATATTATTTCGGCTGTTACTACCGCAGGGTTGGCTTCTTCTGACTTTATTTCTTGGGGAAGTTGGGCGGTTATTGTGTTTTTAATTTTATTTATGCACGGGGGGTGTACTGGCTCGACAACTGGTTCGATTAAAGTTTTCCGCTGGCAAGTCATTGCAGCCTTTTTTAAGCAATATGCTGTAAAAGCTCTTTCTCCTAACCAAGTGGCGGTGATGAAAACGGGCGACAAGGTTATTGGGACAGAGATTGTTTCTTCGGTGTTTGTGTTGGTGTTTGGGTTTGTGTTTGCGATTGCAATTTATACACTTATTCTTTGTTTTGCCGAGGTTGATTTTGTTACTGCCTTAGGGGCTGTGGTTGCAAATGTTACAAACTCTGGCTTAGGATTAACCAAAGAAACGGGGCCTTCTGGTAACTTTGCTGGCTTTTCACCTTTTGTGAAATATGTACTTTCTTCGGCGATGGTTGTCGGGCGGCTTGAAGTGGTTACGGTTTTTGTGTTATTACATAAAATTATTCGCAAATAATATCTCTTGACTTTTTTGTCAAATTTCCGTATAGTAGTCTTACTTTGAATCTGATTATGTTTAATTTAATATATTTATTATGAAAGAACTCGGAAAACTTCCCTCTCCTCAGCAGTATAAACCTGCGGGAGATGAGGTTAGAATTTCTAACTCTGTTGAAGCTTTGAGCTTCTTTGAAGATTTTTATGAAGAAGGTGGTATCGTCCTTTTGGGGAATATGCGCTTTGACAGCGAAACATTTCCCAATATGTTGGTCTGGTTATATTTTGACCTTAAGCCAGAAGACCCGAGGCTTATCTCAAGCATTCCTGTATTTGACGTGCCGATGGACGAGCTGAATGGGCTAAACATCTTAGAGATTACACCTTTTGAAAATGAAATATTTTCATGTTGGCATGGCGATGTTTATTGCTCTGCCTTCACAACAACTGGTGAAATCTGCATTATGAAAATACGGATGCTATTGGACTCAGAGGACGCTCAGAATGTATATGAGACACGTACAGGAAGTGAGGTTGAAAACATCTACCCTGTGAGGCTTTATAGCCATTCGGAGCATAGATTTATCGGGGTTTGTTGGGCTGTCGAACTGGTTGATTTTCCTAATCATACTTTTTGGCACCCCGTCTGTTTAGATGATGACGAAAGGATTTCTTCTTACCCTCCTGAAGATTTGACCGACCATTTTATTGAGAATGGGGATATTGTGGTTATCGATGGCGATAATTACAAATATTTAATAGAAAAAGGGAGGGAGCATGGAGCTTTTAAAAAGCTTGCCAGCAACCAAAATCTTCAAAAAAGATTTGCGAAAGCTTATAACAAGCATTCTAAAATCAATGATGCAAACAAACCGCAAAACAACATGAGATGATTAAAAAAGACGGGCTAAATAGCTCGTCTTTTTTTTGTATGTTCAATTTTGATAGCTGATGCTTACCTTATTTTGAAGTTGAGCCGAGTCCACCATTTCTTTTTTCTGTTACACAATCACTCATGGTTATTCCATATGGAAGGAATATTCCCTGACAGATTGAACTCCCTGCTTTAACATTTATAATTTTATCTTGGTTGGAATCATTGGTTAGTTTTGCGAAAATATGCCCCTCATTATCTGAATAATAATAATCACTATCTATAACCCCTATGGTATTATCTAGCTGTAAGCGATACTTAAAACCTAAGCCTGACTTTGGCACAACCCCTAAAAACCACCCCTCTTCTATTTTGACACGGATTCCTGTTGGCAATAAAATATTTTCTTTGGGTTTTAGGGTTATTTCAACTGGAGCAAAAAAATCATACCCTGCGGACCCGCGCGTTGCACGGCAAGGAAGTTTTATACTATCATATATTGCTTTAACCTCATCATCTGATGTTAAAAAATTATTTTTCCATGCGGTTTGAAACTCTGTTAAACTTACTTTTTCAAATTCTGCGACACGTTCCATTTTCATCTCCTTTTTTAGCTGTTTTGCTCATTATTGTAATTTATTTTCTATTTCACAATAAATTTACTTGATTTTTCCTCATTTTTTGCTATATTGGGCGAATAAATTAAATTATTGTTTCACTAAATATAATTGTTTGTTATGGATTATTTTATTAAATCCCTGTGGTTTGGAGCTTTGCTTCAGCCTAGGTGTTGGAGATGCGCCTTTATGCGTAATCCGATGATGTTAGCACTCATTATGGCTGGCGTGTTTTTTGGGCTTAATTGGTTTTACCCTACCCCAATTTACAGTAACACGAGCATTTTGCTCCTTTGTAGCTGGCTTGTCGGTATGGTGTTATTCATCATCACTCCGCGTCGGTATTATAAACTGACACATGACGAAAAAGAGCAATATGTGTTTTTCTATGACATTTACCGCAAGTGGGTTTTTGATGTTAAAGAAGATAATAGAGAATCCGTATTGCGCACGTTTGAAAAGAATGGACAGACCATAAAAAAGATTGGTTCTGATTTTGTTGTGAATGGTTATGATGACTGTTTTGAACAATCAGGTTTTCTTTTAGTCTGTTTCTACCCTTCTTCATGGGTTGTTTTGGGAAATGGATACAGCCTTTCGAGTGGGAAAACTCTTATTTTAGGAAATAGAGTTGCCAAGTCGGTCTTTGTGTTTCATTCAAAACAGCTTAAACTACATGTTATCAATGGACAGAAGGTTATCTCTAAAGAGATTATGTCTTTTGAAACTTGCGATTCTGTTGAGTTTGACGCTCAAACAGCTACTTATCAAGAATTGGGTTATGTTGTTCGTCTTGATTATTCCACATCTAAGCTTGCTCAGTTGAACGGTGAGTTTATTCTTTTTCGAATAGAATCCGTGCTTCGGTTGCTTAAAATGGTTTGCCTTGATGGACAGTCTATCGGATTTCTGATTTTTGCAAACCCAATTCATGTGGTGCAGAATGGTCAACGTACTGATTTTCAAAAGTCTGTTGAACTAGGCTATGTGTTAAAAGATTCTCAAGTCTAATCTAAAAACGCTCCCTTTTTTGAGGAGCGTTTTTTTGATATATAAATTAGAACATATTGTGAACATTTTAATTGACAACATTTTTTCTTTGATG
The DNA here is from genome assembly GCA_964599945.1 of uncultured Acetobacter sp. Classification (GTDB taxonomy): domain Bacteria; phylum Pseudomonadota; class Alphaproteobacteria; order RF32; family CAG-239; genus CAG-267. The sequence continues at coordinate 35,716 of CAZRHI010000002.1, forward strand.
TTAGGATATGTTATGTTTAGGAGTTTTGGGATATGAAACATTATATTGCACTGGCTGATTGCGATTGTTTTTTTGTTTCTGCGGAACGCGCGTTTAACCGCAAATTAGAGGGGATTCCTGTGGCGGTGCTTTCAAACAACGATGGCTGTGTGGTTTCTCGTTCTAAGGAAGCCAAAGCCCTGGGGCTTAAAATGGGAGAGCCTTATTTTATGGCGCGTCAACGCTTGCCTGAGGTTCTCTATGTGCGCGCTAACCATGGTTTATATCATGCAACTTCTCAAAAGGTGATGGCGATGTTAAAAGATTTTACGCCTGATGTGGAAGTTTGCTCGGTTGATGAGGCGTATCTTGATTTGACTGGAACGAAACTTCTTTATAAGCAAAACTATATTCAGACAGCAAAAACAATTCGGCAAAAGGTTTGGAACGAATTGCATATTCCTATGTCTATTGGGCTTTCTTCAACTAAAACTCTGGCTAAACTTGCTAGCGATAAAGCCAAAAACTCTGGTGGGATTTTTGCGATTGGCTCGGCGGAACGTGCCAAAATTTTGGCACAAACCAAAATTGAAGATGTGGCTGGCGTGGGGAGAAAACTCATTCTCAAGATGAGAGAAGAGTGTATTTTTACGGCACTTGATTTTGTGTCAAGGTCTGATTATTGGATTAAAGGGCATTTTGGCGCGCATGGTATGGATTTGAAAACGGAGCTTTCTGGGGTGCAACTGTTTCAGGTTACTCCTGAAAAGAAACAACCTCTTTCTATTCAACAAACGGCGGCGTTGAAAGAATTTACCACAAATATCGCAGATTTACAAAACGCCCTAAAAGAACATATCCATACAGCTTGTCGCAAAGCTCGCAAAGAAGGGGCTAAGGCTGAGCAGATTGAAGTTATGCTTCGAACTAAAGATTTTAGAGTAATAACCGAGCGTGTAAAACTCCCCTCTTGTTCTAATCTTGAACTTGATATTACACCCCTTGCTTTAACGCTATTACAAAAGATGTTTTCCCCTTTTATTATCTGGCGTAGTGTTGGTATTACTCTAACAAATCTTTCATATGGCAATCAAGAGCAACCTGATTTGTTTGGCCCACAAAAGCAAAGTAATCCTCAACTTGGAAAAGTGTTAGACGAATTGGAAGAACGCTTTGGTAAAGATGTTATTCATTTAGGATAAGCATTACTTATGTGTATTTTTGATTATAAAAAAAAAGTGCTTTTCAGCACTCTTTTTATGTTACTTACAAGTTTCGTTATTAAACTCGCAAAAACTTATTTCTAAATTTGATTTATCGTAATAGCGAATTTTTACATTTACTCCATTATCAATAAACATGGTTTTAATATGTGGACACATTTGCGTATATGCCTGAACACACGCCACCTTTTCAATATTTTCTTTTAATGCTTTCTTTTCGGCTAATGAAAATTTATCTGTACTAACATCTGCTTGGTAGATATAATCTATCGCATTGTTTTGATATTTTACATCAATCCACGTTGTGATGCTATCAATTTTTTGTGGTAAACTTTTTTGTAGGGTTTCCACAACTAACTGCATCTTGGCATTTGTATCTTCAGTTGGAGCGAGTGTTGGTTCTGCTAAAAAATCAGCCTCTAACTCTTCTTCTAAAGTTGCTGGAGCTGTTGTTGCTTGTGTTTCTGAAGTTATTGTTGGTGTTGTTGGCTCTGCCTTAGTTTCTAATATTGATGCAAGATCTGGAAGCTTCTCTTCTTTTTGAGGAGTTTCCTCTATTGCTTCTTTTACCAAACTTGTTGCTGTTGTGCTTTCAACTGACTTTGATGCAACTTTGTTTTCGTTGAGAATATTGTTCAAACTTTCTTCCTCGCTAATAGATAAATCTAATTCAGGAAGTTGTTCTTCATTATCTTTTGGCATTACATCTTCTTTTGTTAATTTCGCTGGCTTTAGATACCACTCTTCATCGGTTGCGGTTGTTGCATTTTCTGTATCTAATTCAAAATCTGCCATTTCTTGCAATGTAGCCATTGTTTTATTGAGAGTGCTTAAGCTATCTGGTTTAGATGCTTCTTTATCCTCTTTTTTAATAAGAGGCTGTTCTTCTTTTGGCATATTTTCAGCCATTAAAGACTTTTGCAAACTTTCAAGTTGATAGCGCATATATTCTTCTGCGGTAATAACGCCATTAGAATCCGCATCCATTTCATCAAACTCTTGACTAAACAGATTTTTCACAGCAGTTAAACGATTGGATTGTATTTGGGCTTTTGCGACTGTTGAGGCAATAAGCGAACAAGAAAGTAACAAAATAAACTTTTTCATGATATATACCTTATAAAAATATGTTTTCGCTTGTTTTTTAGCACAAGTTTTCTTAAATTTTGTTTAACGGATTAAAATTATTTCCACCGTCAAATAACTCAATATGAGATGTTTCTTTTTGATATGCTGTCAGATACTCCTTAAATTTTTCCGCTCGTTCTAAGATGAGGTGGTCGGGAACATAGCGATTGGTGGCTTTAGCACGTTCTTTGGCGCGTTTGAGTGCTAAAGATGTATCACACACAATGAAATTAACCGCTGTTTTATACCCTTTGTTGACAATGTTTCTAAATAACTCTAGATGTGCATTATTTGTTCCGCTGTGTTCAAACATAATATTAACGTGCTTGTTTACGGCTCGTCTTAAAAGTTCATAACCAATAATCCGTGCTGGCATTTCATATTTTTGAAACGCGCTCACACTGCCATTCTGCTTTAACTCTCTTTGATAGCCAGACATGGACAACATTATTTTATCAAAACTTAAAAATAAAAAATTTTCCTTTTGATGTGTGGCGCAATAAGTGCTTTTGCCTGCCCCTGGGATACCTGAAACTTGTATTAGTTCGGGCGCAACAACAGGACTTAGCCCCTTTAGGCTTTCGGCAATAATACGCTCGCTTTCGGCGGATTTGATACTTTTATAGTCTGCCGTAATGAGTTCTTTTAACGAGGGCATTAAGACTTTAAGCATGGATTGCCTTTATTTTATATCGCCATTGGTTCGTTTTGAGCAATTTCTTCTAATAACTCAAATGTTTCTACCGCTATCATTAGTTCTTCATTTGCTGGAATGACCAACACCTTAACCTTGCTTTCTTCATTATGTATTTCTGTTGGAGCTGGAATTGTGTTATTTGCATTATTATCTATTCTTAAACCGAGATAGGCTAATTTTTCACACACCTTTTGGCGGATTAGTGGCGCATTTTCTCCGATACCTGCTGTAAATATCAACGCGTCTATTCCGCCTAGTATGGCAACATACGAACCAATAATCTTAACAAGCTGATACACAAACGACTCGATTGCAAAAGCACACTTTTCATCACCCCGCTCTGCTTGTTCAATAATATCTCGCATATCGGAATGCCCTTCGGTTAGCCCAAAGAAGCCACTCTCTTTATTAAGAATTTTATTAACCTCATCGGCTGTTTTGTTTTGGGTTTTCATGATGTGAAGTGGGATATATGGATCTATATCGCCAGATCTTGTCATCATCATTATTCCCGCAGATGGTGTATACCCCATTGTTGTATCAATACTTTTTCCATCAGCTATCGCCGTTACCGACGCACCGCCCCCTAGGTGGCAACAGATAAATTTACCTTTTTTCCCTAAAATTTTAGCGGCTTTACGAGAAGCATAATGATGTGATGTGCCATGATACCCAAAACGACGCACCCCTTCTTTTTTATAATATTGTTCTGGAATTGCATATAGATAAGCTGATTTTTTCATACTCTGGTGAAATGCCGTATCAAAAGTTGCCACTTGTAAGACATCTGGCAAAAGCTCGGTTATGGCGTCTACCCCATGTACAAGTGCTGGTCCGTGTAAAGGAATAAGTGGCATTGTTTCATAAATTTTTGACATCACATACTCATCAATCACTACTGAACGGTCAAAATATTCTGCCCCTACACCCATACGATGTCCAACTGCCGAAAGTTCAGAAGCGTTTTTTAAAAAACGTTCTAACAAA
>CAZRHI010000003.1:0-33584 GCA_964599945.1 uncultured Acetobacter sp.
AAATTCAAAAAAAATGCATTTAGCTATTTATTTGTTAACTATTATGTGGTAATAAAAATCTAAATAACGATATAACAATATTTTATGTGAGGTTAAAAATGTCCACAGGTCAAGAATTAGAGCAAGAAAGCAGATATGACATTTTGCAAAATGAAGCAGGCGAAATCCTAATTATTATAAATTCGCGTGCTGGTGGTCCAGAAAATCCGCGTTTTGTATATGATGGCGGTGAAACAGCATTACTTTATCGAACAAAAGAAAGCACAGTAGTATTTAGTGGAATTGCAACATCTGCTCGTATGCCATTAAAATCTGTTAGCTCAATGCTAATTGTTGAAGTGGAAGATGAAGACGTTGCTCGTGAATATACAGTTCCAGTTCGAATTGTAAAAGATGTAAAAGTCTTGATTAAGTAATATCTTTTTCGTATATTCGGTTAAAACGGATTCTGTAAAACAACCGAAACGGAGAGATTGTGGTGGAAAATACAATTATATGTTTGATTGTAATTGCGCTAATTAGCCTAATGCGCTTGCGTATGAGGTATGATAAAGTTTTATCTTGGCTGGTTTTCTTCGCGGTAGTGTATCTCTTTGAAAGCTATTGCACTAGTTCTATAAGCACAAATGCCAATAATTTAAGCTTTTTGTGGAGTGAAACCCGAATCGGTAAAATCACCGTAACATTTACCCCAACAGTATCACTTAATCGTTTGGTTATCCCATTGTTTTTTATGACAATGATGACAATATTAAATAATAATATTTTTAGATACGAAGAAAGGCGTAGTGCGTTTAATGCGTTTTTGTTATTAAACTTCGTAACGTTGAGTCTTTTGATGAGTGCTGAAAACTATGTTCAGCTGATAACTGCGGTGTTTGTTTCTGATATTTTAGGATATTTGGTGTTAAAAGATGTCGATTCGTCACATCGTTACGTTATTTATAATCTATTTGCAGATATGTGTTTGTTTATGGTTCTGGCTTTGGCTTGTGGTAAAATCCAAAGTTTGGAATTGAGCAGTTTATCTAATTATAAAAAAATAGGAGGACATCGAGATTTTGTTGGTCTTATAACTGCCTTTGCTATATTTATCAAAATTGGGTGTTTTCTGTTTCAAAGCTATTTGCTAGATATAAGTACAGCTCGCTTCCAAAGAATGAGTGTTATAAATCTGATGTTTTCACCTCTTGTGGGTATACTATTATTAGTAAAACTACATGATTTACTCTTAGTTTCTAATTTGTTTATTCCAACCTTAAAAATAATGTCTGGCACAACATTTATGGCAGGATTGTTCTATTTTGTGGTTAAAGATAATATACAAAAGAAAAATGTATGTTTAAATATGGCTTTTTATGGGTTACTAATGTATTTGTTGGAGTTGTGTCATTTTGAATGGGTAACTCTTTTGGGCTACTACCTTATCATGATGTACCTCTTTAATCAGTTTATCTTTAAGATATATTTATATCAAAACAGAGAACAACGCGTCAGCCGTATGTTAAACGCTCGGGAAATTAACGCAGTTGCTCTGCAAACAATTTTTATGCAAGTTGTTTTTTTAGCAGGGCTGTTTTTTATGTTAATTTTGAAAACATCAACAGCTCTTGCGGATAATAAAATAATTTTAGCAGGCGTTGCAATACTGTTGGCACTAAGCATAGTTTTGCATCACATATATAAATCACCACATTCATATCGTCTAGATTATCTAAACCCTAATAAATGGCGTGTTTTGTCATTTTTATTTAATAGCACATTGCTAGTTGTTGGGGGATATGTATTTGAGATATATCAATGGCAGAGTGCAATTTTTGTAATTGTTTTTATGGCGATAACCGCTTTACCACAATGGGCAAAGCTGCGTAAACTTTATGAAAAAGAGGGACTGCAAAAAGAAGATGTAAGCAAAAGCTTGTTTTACTACATTTTGGTAGAGCCTTTGAAATATTTGAGTAGAACCCTGTGGTTAGTGGTAGATTTTATTTTTTCAGAAAAAATGATAACCTCAGCATTTGGAACAATAAATAAATTTAGCATTTCATGCTTTTTTAAACTAAATCAAAAGAGCATTGTGGCGGGTATTATATATATTATTTTAGGAGTCTTGATTTTTGTTGCATCGTTTTATTGGAGATATTTCCTATGAATGAATATCTCTTGCTAATGTTAATCATTATACCTCTTTTAGGTTCGGTGTTTGCTTTATGCTCCAAAGAAGACCGAAATTATGCTATCAATAACATTTATTATGTGTCTATCTGGACAATGATAGTAAATACAATATTGGTGTTATATACATTTTCCAAAATGGATGTAAATAAGAGCGGTATACAAATTATTGAGAAATATACATGGTTTAGTTTCCCCTCAACAGATATATTACTTGGGGCAGATATTTTTTCGATGTTGCTGTTGCTTAGTATCAATTTGTCTTTTTTAACAGCGGATATTTGTTTAGATCATACCACCGAACGTCCCAAAACGCTAATTGCTTCAGAACTCCTGTTTGTGGGTTTATTAGATGGCTATTTATTATCAGGTGATATAATTTCTTTTTATGCGTTTTTTACCGCCCTAATAGCCCCCGTTATTATCTTGATTAGTACTTATGGCAATTTACGCAAGATAAACACGTTAATACGTTTTAGTTTGTATAATATCATTGGCGTTTTATTACTTTTTATATCAATTATGTTAATATGTCATTTCAAAATGGCAAATATTCCGCTTAATACTATTGGACACTTAAATCTAACAGGGGGAATAGAATATTTTGTCTGGTTAAGCATTTTGTTTGCATTTATCTCGCGTTTACCAGTTTGGCCATTTCATTATTGGATTTCATCAGTTAACGCCAGTTTGAAAAATCCATTAGTTTTTATTGTCGGAAACCTTATACCTTTGGTAGGTCTATATGGGTTTATTCGCTTTTGGCCAAATACTGTGCCTCAAACGATTGCGGAATATGCTCCCTTTTTTGAAGGGATTTGTATTTTGAGTATGCTGTTTATGTCGCTGGTAAGCCTAAGTCATAAAGATTTACGTTATAAACTTTTTTCATATACTGCCGTCTATTCACTCTTATTTTTAACTGGGATATTTTTGCCAACAGGCGTACTAAAATCTAGTATCGGATATTCTCTTTTTTCCTATATTATGATTGTTACAATCTTGTCTTTTTTAATAAGTCATGTCGAAACCCAAAAGAAAAAATTAAATCTATACCTAGGAAGTGGAATATTGTGCTATCTACCACGAACCTCCAAATGTCTTTCGTTGTTTGTTTTAGCAGCAATAGGTCTGCCAGTAACCCCATTGTTTTGGAATAATTTTATTATCATCTCTGAGATATTTAATTTCAATCTTATTTTTGGTGTGTTGGTCATGCTATCATTATTTATTGTCGCACTATCGTTATTAGAAGAATTATACCGAATGAAAGACAAGAGTTATGCGGAAAGCATATGTGTATTAGGAGAAGATCTCCCTAAACTACATTTTGGAATATACATTGGGTGTTTGATGATTTTGTTCTTTTCATTTTTTAAACCTTTGTGGTTCGTTTTCTAAAGGGAGTAAGTCAAAGTGTTACAGCAAATATTTTATGTGTTTCCAGAATTAGCTCTCTTTGGTGGTATAATTCATCTATATTTTAGCTATATATTAGGAGAAGAGTCCCCCAAGCTTTTTGCAAGAACTGCGCGTATATGGTTGTTAATTTCCTTGTTTTGTAGTGTAATGTATTATGACCATAGCTTTAATGAAAAATATTTTTCAAATAATTCATATACCTTGCTGTTTAAAATAATAATCAATATCTTTGCTTATATGATATTAGGACTAGCACCACAATATTTCTCTGCCACAAAAAAGAGTGGTTGTAAATTTTATATTTTATTTTTATCAGCACTTATCTCAATAAATGTAATGCTTGCAACAGTTAATGTAACAATATTAGTGTTAAGTTATCTTTTATTGTTGTTTATCAACCACCGACTGTTGGAAGTAAACTGCGACAAAATGTCTTTAGTGGCGCGTTTACGTTATATGAGTGCAGGAGCGGTGATACTTTGTTTGCTCGTATTTGGTTTTGTTGGCATATATACATTAACCAATGGCTCACCAGATTACTATTTGCTCGCCAACATAATAGAAGAAAAAAAACAATCTTTTATGGTCTATCTATATGTCATCTGCTTGATAATACCATTTTTATATTCTTTAGGGCTAGCTCCATTTCATAGTTTTTCAGAAGATAAATTAGGAAAGTCCTCTCTGCCCGTAAGTCATTATTTAGCCGTGGTTGTTCCCTTCGCTTATTGGGGAACATTTATTAAGCTAAATAAAGAAATCGCAACGCCATTTGCCGAACAAATATCACCAGTGTATATGTTTTTGGGACTGTTATCAGTTGTATACGGCGCAATGGGGGCAAATGCGAGAATTAACCTACATCGCATCTATTCATTTTGCTTAATGTACTATTTTGGTATGCTGTTAGTGTTATTGTCATTGTTTAATCCTCAGACAGATTTTATAATTTTCATTAGCTTGTTTGCCAGTATAATCGGAATAAACGGAGTTTACCTTGTGTTTTATAGCTTAAAAAGCAGAAATGAGTATCTATCAGCAATAACCTCGCTCTCTGGTTTAGCGGAAACTCGTCCATATACCACAGCAACTTTACTGATTAGCTTGTTTTCGCTAATGGGGATGCCACCATTAGCAGGCTTTTTAGGACAAGTTAGCCTAGCATCAGAACTGATTGCCTCTAAGAGTTTTATAAGTCTAAGTATTATCTTTTTCTTTTTATTGTTATTAGCAAAAACTTATCTAGAAATCATGAAAACAGCATATTTCGAACATAAAATCATCGCGTTAGATACTGAACCAAAATTTTTATGGCTCTATATGCTCGGTAACATCATCTGTATCGGTGTAATCGCATTTAATCCTAACCACCTGTTAAAGATAATAAAGGATATGTTTTATGTCATTTTCATTTAATCACAAAATAGCCCAGTGGGATTGGATAGATGTTACAAAAACCACATCAACCAATGATGAGATCAAGAAACTCATCAATACAACAGAGAATGAGAATATAGTTGTTAGTGCAAAAAAGCAAACAGCGGGGCGTGGGCGTCGAGGTAGAAAATGGCAAGCAATAGACGGTAATTTGTATTTTACATATAGCCTAAAAATCTCCCCCGAAGAGTTAAGTCGAGTTGTTTGTCTTATTGGATTAAGTTTAGCAAAAACCGTGCAAAGCCTGCTTCCGACAAAGACAGTCCAAATCAAATGGCCAAATGATGTGTTTCTTGAGGGAAAAAAAATCTCGGGCATCTTGTTGGAAAGTCTAGGAAATAATTTATGGGCAATAGGAATAGGGGTAAATATTACCTCTGCGCCGCTTCTTGAAAATTCAGCCTATGAAGCAATATCTTTAAATGAATGTGGCTTAAGGGTTGACCGAATAGATTTTTTGCATTATTATTTACAAAACTTTGCGCAAGATTTAGCGATATATAATAAAGAGGGCTTTGCTCTTCTTAAAGAACAATGGTTAAAACTCGCACTTAACTATCAAAAACAAATAACAGTAAAAACGGAAACATCAGAGAAAACAGGAAAATTTTTAACACTTGACGATAATGGTTTTTTGATATTAGAAACTCCCCATGGCGAAGAACGAATTATGGTTGGTGATTTGTTTATATGAAAAGGAATAATAAGAATGAACGAATTTAACAAAGACGGGATTTATTTTATACCACTAGGCGGAGCCGATGAAATCGGTATGAATATGTTTGTGTATGCTTCAAATGGTAAGGTAATAGTGGTTGATGCGGGATATGGCTTTTTGAATGATGATTTCCCAGGAATGGATATGTGTTATGCTTCTCCAGAGTTTTTAGAAAACTATAAAGAAAATATTTTAGGGCTATTCATCACTCACGGACACGAAGATCATCTAGGAGCGATTGCACAAATCTGGCCTTCAATACAATGCCCAGTATACGGAACAGACTTTTCACTAGGGCTAGTAAAAGAACGCTTAAGCGAATATAAAATGCAAGATATTGTTCCTCTTATCTCTGTAAATCATGAAAAAATAGTCAAATTAGATGGGTTTGAAGTGGAGTTTATTCCTATTGCTCATTCGATTCCTGAAACTTCCGCTTTGTTTATCAAAACCCCACATGGCAATATCATGCACGCGACAGATTGGCGTTTTGATGATAATAAGCTTTCTATGGTAAAAACAGATTTTGCCTCGTTAAAACGTGTGGCAAAAGAGGGTGTGGATATTTTTGTTTGTGATTCGACCAATGTAATGGTAGACGAACCCCAAGCCAGCGAAGAAGATGTTCGTGATTGTTTAATCAAAATGATACCAGAAATGCAAGGGGGAATTGTTGCCACCTGTTTTGCTTCCAATGTGATGCGTTTAGAAAGTTTGATATTAGCCGCGCGTGCAGCCAATCGCACCCCCGTATTAGTTGGTAGAAGCTTGGTAACCAATGTCAAAATTGCAAAAAATTGTGGTTATTTACAAGATTATACCGATATTCACACCATAGAAGAAGTTGATGGGCTAACCTCAGATAAAGCCCTGTATATATGTACTGGCTCTCAAGCAAATTACCGTAGTGCAATGACCATGATTGCCAATGATGAAAATAAATATATAAAATTATCATCAGAAGATAATGTTATATTCTGCTCCAAAATGATTCCAGGAAATGAAGATAAAATCGAACGCCTGCAAGAAAAAATATTAGCCAAAGGAGCAAATCTCATAACCGAGGAAGATTATTTGGTTCACACCTCTGGTCATGCGTGTAAAAAAGATTTAAAAGCCATGTATGAATTGCTAAACCCTAAAATAGTGCTTCCAGTTCATGGTGATAAAAAGTTTATCCGTGAGCATAAAAGATTTGCCCTAAATTGTGGGGTTAAAGATGTTTTTTCTGCTCAAAATGGAGATATTTGCCATTATAATGGTCAAATAATTAGTTTATTAGAGCAGATACCGTCAGATATTATTGCCATAGATAGGGGGCGGAGCGTTTCCTTAGGTTCCGAATTAGTTAAAAATCGTCGCCGTATAATGTTTAATTGTACATTGTTCATCAGTGCGGTAATAAGTCGAGATTATCAATTAAAATCTCTACAGTTTGATTCCATAGATATATTAGAGGAAAATGAATGGTATATACTAAAGGAAGAAATAACAAAACAAGTCAAACCACTTATTGAGGAAAAATTAAAAGACAACCCAAAACGCAATTCTGTGGAAGATTTTATTAGAGGGCAAATTCGTCGGAGAGTTTTAAGTGCAACAGATATAAAACCAGTAACAATGCTTCAAGTGCATTGGGAAGAAGATGAAGATTTAGAAATACAATAAAGGAGCAAATAATGCAAAAGATTATACCACAAAAGCTTCAAAAGGGCGATAAAGTAATGGTGATAGCACCAGCCAGAGGCACAAAAATTATCAGCAAAGAAACACGGCAAATAGCAAAAGAAAGGCTAGAAAGCCTTGGGTTAGAAGTGGTTTTTGCCCCCAATGCCACAGATGAAAATTGGGATTATATGGGGTCAAGTTCAATCGAAAAACGCGTGGCGGATATTCATACCGCGTTTAGTGATAAAAGTATTCGAGCAATATTGACAATTATTGGCGGAGCAAATTCAAACCAATTATTGAAATATCTGGATTATGATTTGATAAGAAATAATCCGAAAATCTTTTGTGGATTTTCAGACATTACAGCCCTCGAAAATGCAATTTATGCCAAAACAGGTCTAGAGGTATATTACGGTCCACACTTTAGCTCTTTAGGTATGAAATATGGCTGTGATTATACTTTTGAACATTTTGTAAAAATGTTGGTAACAAACGGAAAAGATGAAATTATCCCATCAGAAATTTGGAGTGATGATTTGTGGTTTTTAGATCAGGAAAAACGCGAGTTTGAAGCAAACGAGGGATATTGGAATATTCACGATGGCGAAGCTCGCGGAACGATTATCGGTGGCAATCTCTGTACATTTAATCTACTACTAGGAACATCGTATCGTCCAAAATTTGAACAAGACACGATTCTCTTTATTGAAGATACCGAGGCTAGTCCTTTAGCAGACTTTGAGCGTAACCTTCAAGCCCTTATTTATCAGCCAGATTTTGAAAATGTCAAAGCATTAGTTATCGGACGTTTCCAAAAAGGCTCTAAGGTAACAAGAGAGGGACTTGAATATGTCTTAAATACGAAAAGAGAATTAAAAAGTATGCCGATTTTAGCAAATGTGGATTTCGGGCATTCCGCTCCATTGTTAACAATTCCCTTAGGCGGAACAGCCACATTGAAAAATGGCAAGCTATCGTATGAAGATTAAAAGCTAACACACAAAAAGGCACTCAATAAGTGCCTTTTTTGCATCTTAAAATTTATCTGGTTATAACCTTTTCCGTTTCATAACGTCAAATAGTTCAATAATTTTCTTAGCTTGTCCACGGCTACTCCACCCACCAGCTAATTGTTGGAGAGTCTTTTTCCGTTCCATTACTTGAGCAACATCAGCAAGCAATGCGTCATACATAGGCCTAAATTCCTCAGGACTATGATACATCGGAACAACATCGCCAAATAGTTTTTCTATGGCAGAGTTATAGCGCACAAAAGGCAAGCCACCATGCTCAATAATTTTGATAATTTGCGCAGGCATGATTTCTTCAGCAATATCTTTTTCATCTTGGTCAACCAATATAAGAGAATAATTAGTATAATCCGAATAAAGTGGTTCAGCTCCTATAATTTCATCAGCAGGCCACATGGTTTCAAAACCTCTACCAAAAACATCAAGGCTCAACTGTTCATTACCCGCAAGAAATAAAGAAAGAGAAGGGACAGCACTCGAGCCAAAAAACATCGCTTTCCCGTTAGGAACACGAATATCCATATCCTCAAGGTTGATTGCCTCAGGAATGTAAGCCGTGCGAACGTTAATTGCCTTAAGATAAAGAAAAGGAGGCATATTTTTTGTAATAATAACGTCAAAAGGTCTTAAAAGTTCTGGATTAGTATCGTTTTCCAATCTATCAACCCATAAAAAGTTAATGGCATCACTATCAATAACTTGAGGTAATTTTTGATTGTTTAGTGCGGTATAAACATTATATTGCCCACTCTGAGGGGAATGACTTTTTGATAACACAACATGTTTACCCTCTTGTTCTAAAAAGGTCTTTAATTTCTGTAAGAGAGAAAAAGACGAATTATTATAGGCGTTAAGGTAAATTGTATCATCTTTGCCTAGAGAGGTCTTTTTTAAATAAACACCTCCACCAATAACGAGCAACAAAACAACAATCGTCAAAAGAATTTTTTTCATTTTTTTTCCTCATGTACTAAGTCGAAGAGATTTTTAAATTTACGCCCCAAAATAGTGTTTGTATATCCATTAAGCGTAATTTTTTGAGCTTGTTGAGCCTTTTTTGCCCTTTCTTCAGGATGTGCTAAATAATAATCAACAAGCCTCTTAAACTCTTCTTTGTTTTTAAACATCGGAATACTATCTCCGAAAATCTCTTCAATATATGGGCTATAAGCCGAAATCACAAAAGCACTAGTTGCCGTAGTATCATACAAACGGTTAATAACAAGTCCTAGCTCAGATAAATCTTTTGCTTGGTCGTTTAAGACAATCTTTGCAGAGGAGTAATATCTGTTAAGTTCTGTATTATCAATAAAGTTACCTTTCCAATATTTTTCAGGAATTTTATTTTGCCAGTTAAATCCAAAAACAGAAATATCATAGCCATATTCAACCGCATAGCGAACACTTACGCGTTCATACCAATAAGAGCCAACAAAAAGTAAATCTGTCTTAAAACGCTCTTCTGGGTTATAGCTAAATTTTTCAGGGTTAGTAAATTGTGGCGCAAAAGCGGTTTTATATCCTCTTTTCTTTAGTTCTTGAAACATAACTTTCGCAGGTGTCGCAATCAGGTCAAAAAATTCAAGTTGATTGTTCAAATAAGCATCAGTGTTGTAAATAAGATAATCTTTAGTGTTTCTAAATTTACCACGCTCTGGAATAAACGTCGGAAAATATAAATACATCAATCTAGATTTGTCATCATCTTCAAAATCTATATGATTATATTTAAACTGCATATAAAGCAAATTGCGAGCGTTATCATAAAAGGCATCTTTATCAAATTTTTTCTTATAGTAATATTCTTTAACATCAAATCCATTGTTTTTAAGCCCAGCCACTAAATCTTTACCTAACCAATAATCTCCAATATCAATAGAATACTGTTCCCAAGGTAATTTGACCGCAACTTTTGAGCTATCAAGTTTTGCAGATGTATCTTTTTTATGAATACTATCAACTGCTTCTAAAATTTGTTTGGCGACAACACGATTGGTAAAATATTTTAATGTAATTTGTTGAGCTTTTAATGTCTTTGCTTTGCGCTCTTCTGGATGATTAAGATAATAAGTTAATAATTGAGCCAATTCTTCTTTTGTTTTAAACATCGGAATACTATCGCCATAAAATTGTTCAACTTCTGGCATATAATCAGAAATCAAAAATCCCCCACTTGCAGTAACATCAAAAACACGATTGCTGATAAAACCATCTTTTTTCATATCTTCCCGAGTGTCGTTTAACACAATTTTTGCCGAGGAATAATATTTATGCAATTCATTATTATCAATATATTCGCCTTTAAAAAATTGTTCAGGGGCTTTGTCTTGCCAACCATTTCCAAAAAGAGCAACTTCAAACCCACTTTCAATCGCCCATTTTGCACTAATTCGCTCATACCCAGGTCTTCCCACAAATAAAATATCGTAGGCTACATTCCCGTCATATTCATAAAAGAACTTTCTAGGGTTAGTAAACTGTGGTGCAAAAATTGTTTTAATACCTAGTTTCTCAATTTCTTTAAGATATGTTGGGGAAGATACAGCAATCAAATCAAAATCCCAAAGCTCTGTTTGAAGTGAATACCAATCAGGCTCAAAAAATCCTTTTAGGTTTTTGTATTTATGTGATTGCGCCGTTTCTAGAGGATAATACAAATACAAAACTTTCTTTTTAGAATCATCTTTCGGTGGGTTAAACGGCACAAACCCATGCATATAAACATCAATTTTGCTCTGATGACTATTCTGAGGATAATAATTTCCAATATATGCTGGCTGAACTGTTAAGTCAAAACTTTCAAATCCTTCTTTTAAGTCTTGCCCTAAAATATAGTCGCCCCACGCATACCAATTTTTTTCGGATGAAATTTTTAATCCAATATCAGAAGCCCAAACAGAATGTGAAAGGGCAAAAAGTACAAGAGCAATAAATTTTAGATGCTTAACCATGCTTATTTCTTTTCATCACTAACGTTCATAAGCCATAACCCGTTTTTAACATTGTACTTATAAATTTTATAAATAAAATAAACACCAACAGGAATAAACACTAACGCATATATCCAGAAAATATCAATAACGTGTATCCTGCTAAATCCACCTTCATTTTTAAGCAAAAACTTAGGCGACATCAACATCAAAGAGGTGAGCAATCTTCCAATCATCATATTCACCGAAGAGGAAAGAGAACGGATTTTGGGGTTAATGAGTCTATGAAGCCGACTTATATGTGATATGGTAAACATTAACTGAATGCCAATGCACACACATAAAAAGATAATAAATAGAAAACATTGCAGCGGGGTAATCTGTCCAGCTTTCATGAAAGCAAAAGAGAGCGCGCACCCGATAATCTCCATCGCAAAAGAAATATTGCCAAGGCTAAAAAGCGAAATATGCTTAGCAACAGAAGCAGCAAAATAACTAAACGATGAGCGAAGGAGGTTATTGATAAAAATAACCACACCCATAACCTTGATATAATCAAGCCAGTCAAGACTTAAAATGTAATTCCAAACCGTTTCGCCAAACACGCGTGCGTCCCAACCGATAGAATCCGCAAAGTCGGTAAGAGATACCGAAGGGTTGATACCAGTGCTTTTCATCAATGGCTGAAAGCTCCAAAAGAAAAAGTGTGAAACCCCAACCATAAACCCTGAAAACAATACCAAATAGCAATATTTACGGGACTTCAAAATATAGCGTACCGCTACCCAAAACTTTTTCAAACGTTCCTTAACCCCAATAACCGTGTTTTTAACAGGAGTATGCGCATTCGGTAAGAAAGAAAGCAAAACAATCGCTGTTGAATAAATAACAAATTCCGCAATCAGCAAAACATGAGAGCCAAATTTAGTATAAAGCCCAGCACCTAATAACGCAGCGATTCCCGTTCCGATATACATTGCTGCATTAAAGTTTGAATATGCTTTAACCATCTTCTTTTCTTCGCCGTTTTTCTTTAAGATGTCATAAATAAAAGATGAAGAAACCGAATCAAAACAAGCCTTTGAACAAGCGTAAAAAAATTCACCAATTAAAATAATCTCGAAACCACGAAAGAAAATCCACAAAAATAAGCGTCCTAAAAATAAACTGTACGCGGTAATAAGGATATACTTACGAGGGAAAATATCTCCCAAATATCCAGCAGGAATTTCAAATAAAAATGCAAAAAAAACAATTAACCCCTGAATGAGGTAAAAGTCTCCAACAGACAATCCATTTTCTTGATAAAAAAACAATAAAACAGGCAACAAAAACAACTGCGACCGCAAAAACGCCGCTATATTATACATGCTCAATGGCACAAAAGATACAAATTTATTCATAATCCAAACTTTTCCATAATGAAACTTATTTTATCATAGAATAACTTATCTTATTTGTCTTGTGTTATTCTCAAGTTGTTATAGTATAATTTAAAATATTAAAAACTTTTTAAGAGGAACTAATGGAAAAAGGACGTTATAATAACGAGGATAAAGCGTTTATGTGTTTAACAAACCAATCTCGCAATGCTTCACGAATAAAGGAATTGATAAATTTTATAAAGCTTAATGGCTATCAAAAAATAGGCATAGCTAACTGCTTTTCTGTTAATCCTATTGCTGAAAAACTAAAAGAAATGCTAGAAGCCGAGGGCCTAACCGCCGTGTCTGTACATTGTAAAGAATCAGGGTTAGAAGCCTCCGAGCTTTCCGAAACCATGACAGGTGCCTCGTGTGATCCGATGTCGCAAGCCCAATACTTAAATGCTTCAATGACAGATTTAAACATAAACTTCGGCTTGTGCTTGGGGCATGGTCTACTATTTCAAAAATACTCTAACGCTCCCGTAACCACCTTGCTCGTCAAAGACGCCTGCCACAAACACAATATAATGGAAAATTTTGCTTAAAAACATGAAAAAGATATTTCAAGCCATAGTTTTAATTCTCATAATAGTTATTGCTACGATAGTTCTTTGTATCCAGCAAAAAACATATTACCTTAGCATCGGAGCAATTATGAAAAACGAAAAGCCGTATTTAAAAGAATGGTTGGAATATCATCTTATGCAAGGTGTGGAGCATTTTTACCTTTGTGATAATGACAGTACCGATGGAACGAAAGAATATCTTGAGCCATATATCAAAAATGGCACCATAACATACATCAAACAATCAGGTATAAACCAACAACTAAAGTGCTATGAAAAAATTGTTACCAAATATAAAAATGAAACAAAGTGGTTGGCTCTAATAGACTTAGATGAATACCTCGTCCCATTGCAAAAATCAACTATGCGTGCTTTTCTAAAAGAATTTGAAGATGTTTCAGAGGTTAGCCTAAACTGGATGAATTACGGAGATTCGGAAGCCATTTCCCGCCCGTCTGGCTTAATTACAGAATTTTTCACTTCTCATAGTCGAGCCTTAAACCATACTGTAAAATCAATCGTCCGTCCCGAAAAGGTCATAGATTTTTCGCTATTTGGTGCAAATCATTATACACGAGTTGACGGCTTAAGTGTAAACGAATACCATAAACCAGTTTCGTTTATGCTAAACTTTAATATCTCAGCAGATAAAGCACGCGTTAATCACTATATCTTAAAAAGTTTCGCCGAGTTTTTATATAAAAAGGGCAGGGGACACCCAGAGGGAACAGCGATAGATTATGAGTATTATTTCTTCCATAATGACAACGAGGTAAAAAACGATACGACAATGTTGCGTTTTTTGCCAAAGTTGAAAAAAAGAATGAGAAAAAGTCCACTGACAGATGTTCCCGTTCCAACAGTTGCAAATCTTCCAGCCTCGCGTGATGATATAATCTTTACTGCTAAAGAAGCTTCTAACGTTTTAGGAAGAGAAGTTAATACTTCGATGACTTATAAAGAACTAGAAAAAGTCTATAAAAACCGCCACCCACAATATAAAAAATAAGGCAAACAAATGATAAAGCTCGAAAATATAACCGTTCAAATCGCCTCGAAAATTTTATTAGAAAATGCTTCCGCACAGATTGCCGATGGTGCGAAAATCGGTATCTTAGGGGCAAACGGTTGTGGCAAAACCACACTATTTAAAGTCTTAAAGGGCGAGCATGATATAAACACTGGCGAGTTGATAATTCCTAAAAAACAGCTCAAAGCGTTTGCAGAGCAAGAGATTAAAGAAGAAGACCTGCAAAAGCCGATTCTCGAATATGTGCTAAGCAAAGATAAACGCTTAACAGAGCTTAAACAAAAAGAAGAAAAAGCTACTCCCGAAGAACTACCTGAGATTATGGAGCAACTTCTACAAATAGATGCCTATTCGGCAGAGGCGCGAACGGCAGAAATCTTATCAGGATTAGGGTTTAATACAGAAGATTTATCTCGCCCAGTCAAAGATTTTTCAGGTGGGTGGCAAATGCGTCTAAACTTGGCAGGTGCGTTGTTCCAAGCCTCGGATATTCTCTTTTTAGATGAGCCAACCAACCACCTTGATTTGGAAACAATCGTCTGGCTTGAAAGTTTCCTACAAAAATACAAAGGCACACTTTTGCTCATCAGCCATGACCGCGATTTCTTAAACAATGTCTGCGGTGATATTCTACACTTTGAGGGTAAAAAACTTGTGCAGTATAGCGGGAATTATGATAATTTCGCACGCCAATATGCTGAGAAAATCGAACTTGTCGGTAAGCAAATCAAAAAGCAAGCCGAACGAAAAGCGCACCTTCAATCGTATGTAGACCGTTTTCGTTATAAAGCATCGAAAGCTCGTCAAGCGCAAAGCCGCATAAAAATGTTGGAAAAAATGGAAGATATCGCTGAGGTTGCACAAGATAAAGAAAGCCACTTTGCATTTCCTGAGGTTAAACCATTACCTTCACCGTTAATAAAGCTAGAAAACGCATCTGTTGGTTATGGTGATAAACCAGTGTTAAAAAAGCTAAATTTATACTTAAATCAAGATGACCGCATTGCTTTGTTAGGTAAAAATGGTAATGGTAAATCGACCTTTGTGAAAATGTTGTCAGACCATTTGCCGTTAATGGACGGCACAATGACCAAGTCCGCCAAGCTCAAAATCGGCTATTTCAACCAAAACCAAACAGAGGAACTGCCGTTAGAGAAAACCCCGACAGAATATATGTTATCACTCTTGCCTGATAAGCCAGAAAAAATAATTCGCGCACATTTAGGCGCGTTTGGGCTAGAGCAGGAAAAAGCCGTTACTAAAATTTCGGAGTTATCTGGTGGCGAAAAAACAAGATTGCTCTTTGCTCGTATATCTATAGATACGCCCGAACTTCTGATTTTTGACGAACCAACAAACCACTTGGATATGGCAGGGCGTAATGCGCTAGCAGATGCCATAAATGCCTACCAAGGTGCGGTTATTCTCATCTCGCACGATTTTCATTTGCTGGAAATGGTTGCAGATGATTTGTGGCTTGTCGATAATCATACCTGCAAACCTTTTGACGGCAGTCTTGAAGATTACCGACGTTTCTTGCTAACTCCGATAGTAGAAGAACCCCAAAAGCCCACTCTCAAACAGAACAGAGAGGCAAAACCCAATAAACCAAACCGTAAAGAACGTGTGGCACTAAGGGAAATCGAGCAACAGCTTAATAAATTAGAACAGCAAAAAGAAACCATACTTGCCCAATTTGCTACGCAAACAGATGGACAAAAAATCGCCAGCCTTCAAAAAGAACTTCATGCAATAGAATTGCAAATTTCAGAAACCGAAGAAAAATGGCTAGAACTAAGTGAAGAAATGTAAGTGAAAAACATTTTTATATAAGCAGTATTCCAGTTTATTTTAAAACTTGACAAAAAAGAAAAATAGGCTATATTGACGCCAAATTAAATCTTATTGTTTCATCTAAATTTTTATCTATATGTATTGTTGGAAAATCTTTAAATTTAGCAGACTTCTCACTCCGTCTGCATGGAAAAATCAGGATTGGAGAGATATCTTCACATATTTTTTCTGTGGTCTTTGTGGGGTAAGTATCGTAGTTTTCTCAAATGATGTCAACTATCCAGCTAATGAACCGAACTTTATGTTCATCGGTAACCTCATCTGGATTTGTGCGCTTTTTTCTATTATTGCAGAAACATTCTGGAGCGTATGCGGACCTACAAAGAGGTATAAGCTCAATAATGGCAATACACGGCTCTTTGTTTACAAAAGCCAAACCCTCCATAAGCATGATTTGTTTGAACTGGTTGTTCATACAAAAGATGCCTCTTTCACTAAATATGCCGAGGAATACAATGTGCCATATGTGGATAAAAGTGCCAACTGTTTTACATTCCGAGCCGCTGAAGACAATAATAGCGATTGGATAAGTTGTAATGTCCAAACTGGTCAAATCGAAGTTTTGGGCAATCGCTTAAATAAAATCCTATTTATCTCCTCAGAAAAGGATGGACGTCTTAACATTCTCATGATTGATGGTAGTGTGAAAAACTTAGAGTACGATTATATCGTTTATAATTCTTGTTATATCCCAAACGGAGCTAAGTTGCAAATACCACAAGATGTCAATAGTAGTTTCAAAAGCTTTCCTGATGAGTTTTTGTTTATCAAACATGGAAATGCTTACAAAACCTACAGTTTCTTCTTGAAAGATAACTACATCGGTTATAGCGAGGTTTTCATCAGTTCTGTCATCTTCCGCGAAGGAAAAGACCGCGTTTTGTTGGAGTTTGACGGCGAAAAGTATACGGAGTGCTTCCGAGCAGGCGAGCTAAGTCGTCGTCTGAATGATTATTTTCTTGAGCTGATAGATGACTACCGTGTGGGAGGAAAGGTCTATCATTATGACGCAAAGAAGAAAAGCCTTGATATCATCTATGAAGGAAACTTCCGTAGTATAGAGTTTGATAACGGAGAGATTCTTGGTGATGATGGAAAAATCTATGGCAAAGATTACTCTTCATGAATAAAAAACGCCCTTCATCTGAGAGGGGCGTTTTTTTATGCTCATTGATTAAAGCAATTATTTGTAGCTATTGATTTTATTTTGAATAGCTTCAAGGCTTCTGCTGTTAAACGGTTCACCGTTAATAATAAGCATCGGTACACCGTTAATTCCCAAAACTTGAGATAAAGCATCAATGTCTTGAGAGCCACGACGAATACTCTTTTCTTCAATCATCTCTTTAATTTCATCAACATTAAGACCTTCGTCAACCAAAATCTGGTTAATAGTTTCTTCGTTCATTTCAGGCAAAGTCATAACACCATCAAAAACTTCAACGAATTTACCTTTTTGAGCCGCCGCCAATGAAACTTTTGCTGCATAGTTGGAATGATCGCTAATGAAATATAAAGGTTGGAAAACAAACTTAACATCAGGATTGTTTCTCATCAATTCGCTCATAACAGGAGCTAAAGATTTACAATGACTACAAGCAAAGTCAAAAAACTCTACAACAGCCACTTGCGCATCTTCAGGTCCAACAAAAGGAGCAACTTTGCTGTTTCTCATCTCATCCCAATGATCATGGAATTTTTGAGTTTCATCTGCTTCATCTTGAGATTGCTCATCATTGTTTTCTGCTTCACCAGAATCAGTAGAAACATGTGATGCCACAGCATTTTTAAAAGCTTCAGTTTCTATAACAGAATTTGCGACAAAGTCAGCATTATTACGAATAAAATCTTCAATAATTGCAGGATTGTTTTCTATATAGTCCTTAATTTTGTTTCCAATTTCTTCATCACTAATCGTTGAGAAGTTTTTAACAATATCTCCAAAATTTTCACTTTTAGCAATATTTTCTAAAATAGCCTGTGAATTATTATTAACATACTGTTCCACAGTCATATCAATTTGTTTTTGTTGGTCTGCCTTTTTTTCTGGGCAAGTTCTATCTAAATAAATCATACCTCCAGCACCAGCAGCAGCCAATATGAAAATAGCCAACCCGTTCAATAATTTGTTCATCTTAAAATCCCCATAAAAAATAATACCAAATATAATTTATCAGCCAAAATATTAAATGCAATAGCTTTTTAACAAACATCACAAACAAAAATAGAAGCATCAAACATCTCAATAGTCATTTTTTTAAACAAAAAAGGCTCTCGCAATAAGCAAGAGCCTAATATATCTTAAAGAAGTAAGACTATTTCAAATTGTCAATAGCGTTTTGAATTTGGTTTACTTCAATAGCTTGTAAAGGTTCGCCGTTAATAATCAACGTTGGAACACCACGAATCTCTACTGTTTGAGAAAGCTCAGTAATAGCTTCTAAGCTTTTCTTAACTTTGTCGCTGTTCATAATCTCTTTGGTTTTAGCAACATCAAGACCAGCCTTAGAGATAATTTCTTCAATAGCAGCCTCGTCAACAGGACCATTGTGAGTTAAGAAAGCTTTATAAACTTCTAAGAACTTTCCTTGTTCATTTGCTGCCATTGCAGCTTTAGCTGTTTGCAAAGAACCAAGGAATGTAACAGGCTTAAATACAAACTTCACATCAGGGTTTGCTTTAATAACTTTTTCCATAGTTGGAGCTAAACGTTTGCAATAACCACAGTTAAAGTCAAAAAATTCAACGATAGTGATTTTTGCATCTTTTGGTCCAACAAATGGAGAATTATCTGCATTGTTTAATTCTTCAATATTTGCTTTATAAGATTCTGCAACACGTTTTTGAGCTTCAATTTGCTCTTGTCTTGCTGCCAAGTCCAAAGCTTCACGAATTTTCATCGGATTGTTTTGTAAATAAGCTTCAATAGCTTGGTCAATGTTCGTAGCTTCTGCAACATCAGCTGGAGCAACGTTAACAGAATTTTTACCAGCAACATGCGCAGCCAAACTTACTGAAACAAGCACACTGGCAATAACTGAAATTAAAATAGTAATGATATTATCTTTATTCATAATTTCCCATCCTAAAAAAATGTTATATAACCCCTAAAACGTACTTTAATAAAAAATAAATGCAAGCTTAAAATAAAAATATGTTGACAAAGTGAGTAAATTTTAAAATCATAAGACAAAGATTATTAAAAGAAGTATTGTTTTAAAAATTCAAATCAAGAGGTATGAGTTTAATGTTTAATGTAAAGATGTCCTTATTTGCTCGCACACGCGAACTAGAACATATTATAGATCAACTGCATGATAAAATTATTGAAATATCAATGGTATTTAAAGACGCGATAGAAGTATATCTCGCCGAGCGTCGAAGTGATAATTACCGCCAAATCAGTAAAAAGATAAAAACAATAGAACACGATTCTGATTCACTACGTCGTGAAATCGAGAGCAGATTATATGAACAAAACCTCATACCAGATATGCGTGGTAATATTTTGCAATTAGTGGAAAATCTAGACAGAGTGGTGAATCTTTTTGATGAAGTGGCTCACAAATTTTATATTGAACAACCAGATATCCCCGAATGCTATCATGAACAATTAAAAACACTAGTACGCCAAGTTTCCGAATGTGCTGAGAATATGGCGATTTCTTCTCGTGCATTTTTTAGAGATTTAGTAACACTTCGAGATTATTCAAAAAAAGTATATCTTTTAGAACATCAAAGCGATAAAACTTCAGGAAAACTACGCAAAGCTGTGTTTGATTCAGAGTTGGAATTAGCGCAAAAAATACAAATCAATACATTTGTCGAAGAAGTGGCAGATATTGCGGATTTGGCAGAAGATTGCATCGATTCGCTCTTGATTTTTGCAATTAAGAGGGAAATTTAATCAATGTTGACATATCTGTTTTTCCTCTCAAGTGGTTTATTTCTCGGGTGGTCATTAGGGGCAAATGATGCTTCTAATATCTTTGGAACCGCAGTCGGAACTAAAATGCTCCGTTTCACAACAGCAGCCCTAATTGCCAGTATATTTATTGTGTTAGGCTCTGTTGTTAGCGGGCAAAACACCGCAGATACCTTAAACGCCCTAGGTGGTGTAAACACATTAGCCGCAGCGTTTTCAGTATCTCTTTCTTCGGCAATGGCTGTGGTTTTAATGCTAAGGGTAGGGATTAGCGTTTCAATTTCTCAAGCCATAGTTGGTGGAATTGTGGGGTGGAATGTATATACAAATAATCCAACAGATATGGATACGTTAGCAAATATTTGTGGGTCGTGGATTTTCTGCCCTATCATCTCAGGTGTGATTGCCGTAACCATTTATTTGTGCATCAAAAAAATCTTACGTCATAGCAAAATACACATCTTACGACAAGATTTAGCCGTAAGAGTAGGGATGATTTTAACGACAGCCTTAGGTGGCTTTGCTTTGGGTGCAAATAATATGGCAAACGTGGTTGGTGTCTTTGTCGATTCGTGTATTTTCACCCCAATAAAACTCGGAGAAATTTATACATTAAGTGGTATACAAGTCCTATTTTTGCTAGGTGCGTTAGCTGCCTGCGTTGGTGTTTTCACATATTCCAAAAAGGCCATAAAAACCGTAGGGAAAAATGTCTTAGCTTTTTCACCAGTGGTTGCATGGATTGTGATTTTATCTCAATCTCTGGTGTTAATCTTGTTTTCATCACGAGGTCTTGAAAATTTCTTAATTTCAATAGGCTTACCACCCTTACCAGCTGTTCCAGTTTCTAGCACGCAAGCGGTTATTGGTGCGATTGTGGGTATTGGCTTAGCCAAAGGTGGTAAAGGAATAAAATGGAGTGTTGTGTTAAGGTTAGTATCTGGCTGGGTGGCTTCCCCTCTAATTGCATTTGTACTAAGCTATATCACGCTATCATTTATGGAAAATGTTTTCCGTCAACAAGTTTACTTACCATAAAGGAGAACAACATGACATTGCAAAGCTTTTATCGTAAAATGCCACCATTTTTATTGCTATTGCATTTATTTATAGGGCTTTGCTTTTGTTTGTATGTCGTCTGCCTAACAGATAGCTTAGGAGGGGATACATTAGAGCATATTCACTCTTCATGGTTGGTTTATGCAAATTTTATTCCGTATAAAGATTTTTTTCAACATCATAACCCATTATTGTGGTATATGTTTGCTCCGTTTGTAGGTCTTCATGCTAAAGGGCTTGATGATAACATCATCACAGCAACAGTTGTTTCGGCCGCAATAATTGTTTCGTTTATAAACTATCTATATTTATACCTCATAACATCGCGTTTTTTAAGTTCAAAGTTCGCTGGAATAATTGCCTCAGCGATTGCCTTTACGCCATATGTTGTGCTTTCCGTAATTCACTTCCGTCCAGATAATTTTATGATGACAGCGTTTTTTGCGGGTCTTTATTACTATTTTTGCCATATTAAGGAGCAAAAGCTCTGGACATTAGTGTTGGCGTTTTTTCTCTTTTGGTGTTCGTTTATGTTTTTGCAAAAGATAGTATTCACGCTCATCTTAATCGGCTGCATAACATTACTCTTGCTATATCAAAAAAAATTAGACTGGAACAATGTCATATACGCCGCCTCCTTGCCAATAGCCTTAAGTCTACTATTTGTCGCATATCTCTATAAACATGACATCTTAGCGGTGTGGTATCATTCAAATTTCACATTTAATTTACATATTCCAGAGCTTTTTGATGAACGACGTATTGGGCATATCTGGCCAGAGTTAAAATTACTATTGGCAGGGGCGTTTGCTGCAATCGTGTTGTGTTTAAAGAAATCAAATGTATATTTTAAGATTATCGCACTCATCTTTGTTGTGGAATTATGTCAGCGGTTGTTTTATTTTTCAGCGTTTGCGTATTATTTTTATCTGGTCATCTACACTGCATCTATCTTATCTGCCGTGTTTTTATGCGAAAAAGTATTCAATCGCTGGTATGGCTTGTCATATATTTTGGTAATTGCCATAGGGTGGTGTATGTATGAACCAGCCATATATGAAGGTAATATTGGTGCGCCAAAGAAACGTTTTTATGAACCACTAAACAAACAAGTCGTCCGCTTATCAACTCCATGTGATTATATCTTAAATGGCGATGGAATTATTTATAATTTATATAATCGTGATCCACATTATTATTGGAATTTATTAGGGCAAACAGATGTTATTGGGGCAAAAGTGGGAATACACCCGTTAATGGATATTAACAATGTTATAAAAACATATAAACCCAAAATTATTAACGCTGCTCCATTTTTTGATAAGTTTGCCAAAGAACGAGGATATGATGTCATCGTGCATCTTCCAGATATGAATTTAGTGGAAACATATTATAAACCCATGGGTAATGACTTGTATATCTTAAAGCCAGAATATGCCCCTGTGAAATGTGAATATGATTATAAAAAACGTTATTACCACGCATACGACTAACTTATAAATGAAAATCTAATTCTGCTCCGATCCCAATTTTGGGCGGAAAGCTAAATAGTATCTCAATAAATATACCTCATCATACTCAGCAAAGCAGAGCAATAAACATAACAAGTCAAGAACTTTATGGATAGTTAGTTAAATATCCAAATCTTCTGCAAACTTAGCGCGTTCAATAATAAATTTAAAACGTTGCTCAGGGTCTTTACCCATTAAACGCTCAACCTGACGTCTAGTTTCAAAAGCTTCATCACGAGATTCTTCGGTGTTTGCCGTAGGAATAGTAACCCTTAAAAGAACACGATTGTTTTTATCCATGGTTGTTTCTTTTAGCTGTAAAGCACTCATCTCTCCCAATCCTTTGAAACGACTAATGTCAGGCTTTTGATTGGCTTTAGCTTTGCTAAGAATTTTGTCTTTTTCTTCATCATCAAGCGCATAATAGTTTTTGCCACCAAAAACGATTTTATATAATGGCGGAGTCGCAATATATAAATGCCCATTTTCAATAAGCTTTGGCATATACTGGTAGAAAAATGTCATCAACAACGAGGTAATATGCGCACCGTCCACGTCCGCATCGGTCATAATGATAATTTTTTCATATCGCAGATTCTCTTCTTTATAATTATCTTTCGTGCCACAGCCAAGTGCTTCAATCATATCTTTAATTTCTTGGTTCTGTGTGATTTTATCAATACTCGCACTAGCCACATTCAAGATTTTACCTCTTAATGGTAAAATCGCCTGTGTCATACGGTCGCGACCTTGTTTAGCAGAGCCACCAGCAGAATCTCCCTCAACAATAAAAATTTCTGTATCTTCTGCTGCAGATTTAGAGCAATCAGCCAATTTCCCTGGTAAACGTAATTTTTTAGTAGGGGATTTGCGGTTTTGAACCTTTTCTTCTTTGCGTTTTTTTCTAAGTTCAGCCCTAGAAACAACATAGTCAATCAGAGCCGAAGCGTTTTCTTTGTCTGAAGAAAGCCAATGGTCAAACGAGTCTTTAACAGCTTTTTCAACTAAATTTATCGCTTTTGTAGAGGTGAGCTTGTCCTTTGTTTGCCCTTGAAACTGTGGATCGCGAATAAAGACAGAAAGCATAATCGCCGCATCGCTTAAAAAATCCTCAACAGTAACCCCTGAGGCTTTTTTGATATTTGCCATGTCCGCATATTCTTTTAATCCTTTAAGAAGTGCAGAACGAAAACCTTGTTCATGAGTTCCACCTTGAGGGGTAATAACCGTGTTGCAATAAGAGTTGCAAAACCCTCTTTCATCATCAGGCCAAGTAATCGCCCATTCCACTTTTCCTTCATCACCAGCAAGTTCTGCCTCTCCAGAAAATGGGGTGCGGTTAATCGTGAGCCTTGTGCCAATTTGATAATTTAAAAAGTCCAACAAACCATTAGGAAAATTAAAGTCTGTCTCTGAAGGAATGTTATCTCCCTCATGGATAAGCTCTGGCGCGCATTTCCAACAAATTTTAATCCCCTTAAATAAAAAAGCCTTAGAACGAGCCATACGATAAATTTTAGCAGGAACAAATTTATTATCAGAGCCAAAAATCTCTTCATCAGGCAAAAACGTAATGCTTGTTCCACGACGGTTTGGAGCGTTACCAACCAACTCTAATGGGGTTACAGGTTTGCCACAAGAATATTCTTGACGATAAAGTTTTTTATCACGAGCAACTTCCACCACGAGTTTCTTAGAAAGCGCATTCACCACCGAAGAGCCAACACCATGCAAGCCACCAGAAACCTTATATGCGCCACCACCAAACTTTCCACCAGAGTGTAAAGTCGTTAAAATCACCTCAAGAGCGGATTTGTTAGGATATTTCGGGTGATTGTCAACAGGAATACCACGTCCATTGTCTGTAATAGTAACAGATAAATCAGCGTTAACCGCAATTTCAATCCGATTAGCATAACCAGCTACAGCCTCGTCCATGGAGTTGTCTAAAATTTCCGCAACCAAATGGTGTAGAGCTTGTTCATCTGTTCCACCAATATACATACCAGGGCGATGCCGTACAGGATCAAGCCCTTCTAAAACTTCAATATCTCGTGCGGAGTATTCTTCTTTTGCAACAGTGGTGGAATTTTCAAACAAATCGCTCATTTTTTCCTCTAATTCTTCTAACAATTCTCAAAAAATATAGCAAAACAAAACCTGTTTAACAAGCAAAATTTCGGAGTTTTAACAAGAAAAACATAATTTCACATCAGAGTAACCCCCAAAAAAAACAGTGTCAAAAATAAAACAACAGTATTGAAGTTTGGGGAAAAAATAAAATAGTATTTGAAGCGAGGAGAATATTTGTTATATTCACGTCAATATCTAAAAGTTTATTAAAGGTGCGAAATGTTTATTGGTTTAGCCGTAGCTCTAGTGGCAACTGCCCTTGATCAGGTCTCAAAGATGTTGGTGTTTGGTTATTTAATGAAAACAGCCCCAGTGGTGAAAATAACCTCGTTTTTTAATCTGGTTTCCGCGTGGAATACAGGTGTAAGTTTTTCAATGTTTAACGATTTAGGGGATATGGGTGTATATATCTTATCCGCCTTTTCGTTGCTTGTTGTGAGTTTTCTTATTTGGTGGCTCTCCAAAGAAAAAGATTTTATAGCGCAGATAGCTTTAGGATTGGTTATTGGTGGGGCTATTGGTAACGTTATCGATCGTTTGCGTACAGGTGCAGTGTTTGATTTTCTGGACTTTCATTTTTCTGGCTATCATTGGCCAGCGTTTAATTTGGCGGATAGTTTTATCTGCATAGGTGCAATACTCATTATTTTTAATGGTATAGTTTTTAATTGTGAAAAAAGCACCTCGGCTTCTGTGAAAGGATTAAAAAAATGAAAAAAATGTTTATAATATTAATGCTAATAATGTTTGTTTCTGCTTGTAACATGACTAAAGAAGATTTAGGTATGGCACGTTCCAAACCAGATGAAAGCAAAGTAAGTAGTCGAGCAAAGTTAGTTGTTCCACCAGAATATAATGTTCTACCACAAGAAAATTAGAATTTTTGCACGCACAGACTTAATCAATAAAAATAAATTTAAGGTAACAGATAAATGAAACAGTTTGGTTTAAGTTTAATACTTTGCCTCTTGGGGGGTATATGTGAGGCAAAGGTGGCGGATGTAGCCACCTTTAAGCTTGATAATGGGCTTGAGGTCGCTGTGATTGAAAATCACAAAGCTCCAGTTGTTTTGCAAATGTTATATTACAAAACTGGTTCGGTTAATGATCCTAAAGGTAAGGGAGGCATAGCGCACCTGCTCGAACATTTAATGTTTCGTGGAACAAAAAAAGTGCCAGATAAAGAATTTAATCGCCTAACAGATGAGCATGGTGCGGAAAATAATGCTTATACAACTTATACAGAAACAGGATATTATGAATTTTCAGATATTTCCAAGTTGGAGTTGATGATGGCTCTAGAGGCAGATAGGATGAATAATCTCTCCATAAGCGATGAATCTTTTCGTACAGAAAGAGATATTGTTCTTCAGGAACGTCTCCAACGATTTGAGAGTAATCCCATTCCGTTGTTCTATGAAATAATACACAAACTTATATGGCAAGAACATCCCTTGGCAAATTCTGTAAGTGGAAGTGTAACAGAAATTAAGTCATTGCAAAAAGAAGATGCGATACAATTTTATAAAAAGTGGTATGGACCAAATAATGCGTTGTTAGTTTTAGCAGGAGATATAACTCCTAGAGAAGCCAAAATCTTAGCCAAAAAATATTATGGTAAGATTGCTCCCAATCCTATGGTTGAATCACAGGAATATTCACCCTCTAAAGCAATGTCGGCAAACTTGTCTATGAAACGTAAAGGTGTAGAAGAGCCAAGGTTTATCTCTGCCATACGTTTAGATGCTCACACACTATCGAAAACAGAAAATATTGCGCTCAATCTGCTAGCGGAATATTTGGCAGGTGATGACATATCATATTTGTCTGAAAGACTAATTTATACAGATAAAACCCTACTTTCTATTGATATAAGTACATCTTATGAAGATAATTTTGGAGGCGTGGTTTCAGTCTATGCAACTCCAGCAAAGCCTATAGAAGATTTTGTAACATTTGGAGAGATGCTTGAGAATGCAATAAAAGAGGGTGTAAAAGAGCTAACTACAGAAAAATTGGAAAAAATTAAAAATCGAATGCTAAGTGAGGCAATTTACTTGCAAGAAAATCCAGAAAGCTCTGCAAGATTTGTCGGAAATATGCTTTTAGCTGGTTTTACAAAAGAAGAAATTGAAAAGTATGATACAATGACGAAAGCAATAACTCTGGACGATGTGCAGAAAGTGTGGAACAAAATCATATCCGCCAAAGTAAATGTAAATGGTTACCTTAAAGGAGAGTAAGATGAAAAAAATATGGGGGGCTATGTTTTTGTTGGTGTTTTCGGCAGTGGGGCTTGCCAGTTGGCATGGACAGAAATTTAATGCGGAAAGAATTTTGACACAGTCCAAACTCAGTGGGAGAACATTTAAGGGTGAGGTTCAAGTCGTTTCTGCACTAGATGGTGCGGTTAGCGCATATTTAATGGAAGAACATAGTGTCCCACTAACGGCAATTTCTTTTGGTTTTGATAAAGCTGGCAGAGCGTATGAGGCAAAAGAGGGTGTGGCTATACTAGCAGAAAGTGTGTTGCTAGACGGTGCAGGTCCATATTCTCGTCAAGAATTACGAGAGTTGATGTACGAAAAAGGGATAAAACTGGCGGTATCCGCTGAAAACGATAGATTATCTTTCTCATTAACATTTGTAAAAGAGTTTGAAAAAGAAGCACTAGACGTATTAAAGGCAGTGTTATATGCGCCACATCTTAATAAAACAGACTTAGACCTAGCGCGACAACAATTATCTGTTGTGAAAAAACGCCAACAAGAAAACCCACAATATCAATTAGGGCAATTTGTTAAAGAAAAGTTTTATGGAAACCACCCTTACGGAAAAGATAGTATCCCAGATGATGATAAACTCCAATCAATAAACGAAAAAGATATTAGAGAGTACTTAAAAAACTTCATGGCAAAAGATACACTTAAAGTTGGTGTGGCAGGCGATATGGATAAAGCGGAAACAGAAGCATTTCTAGCCCAAGCTTTTGCAGGTCTTGTTTCTAAAAGTGGTGCGAAAGAGCTACCAGAATTAAATTTATCGTATGATGAAGATATAGAAACAATGTTGGTACCAAACTCTGCGCAAAGCTTTGTGATGATGACGACCTTAGGTGTGAAGCGATTAGATGAAGATTTTTATCCGCTATATGTGGCAGACTATATTTTAGGCGGTTCAGGGCTTTCTTCCAGATTAAATCAAGGTATACGAGAAAAAGAAGGTTTGACCTATGGAATATATAGTTATTTTTCAAACTCAGACCGAGCGGATTTATGGCAAATTTATTTTTCCGCTACACCAGAAAATGCAGAAAAAGCTTTAGCAAGCGCGCAAAAGCTATATGCTGAGTTTTATGAAAACGGTATAA
Organism: uncultured Acetobacter sp.; assembly: GCA_964599945.1. Taxonomy (GTDB): domain Bacteria; phylum Pseudomonadota; class Alphaproteobacteria; order RF32; family CAG-239; genus CAG-267. Next base: position 28,260 of record CAZRHI010000003.1, read on the forward strand.
CTTTTCAAGAGCTTGAGCAAGCAAAAAAAGGATTGTTAAACTCGTTTAATTTGCGATTCTCTAGTTTAATGAATATCGCAGAGATGTTAGAACAAATGCAAGTGCAAAACTTGGGAGCGGATTTTCTTAAACAAAGACAAGCCACAGTTCAATCAATTACTCTCGAATCGGTAAACGATGCAATACGTCGTCGAATGCCAACATCTTTAACATCTAAAGGAAAAACGAGAGTGTTTATTGCTCAAGGGGCAAAATAGGAAAAAATTTATCCTTATACGAAAAATTAACGATATATGGTGTCTAATATTCTTGATATATTAAATGACAACGGAAGGTGCAATAAATAATGAATACCTTAAACGATATAATGGATAAATTAAAAAAGTCTGGTTTGTTGATAGTTTTTGGCATTCTTTCTTTTTATTTTACGATTAACGCAATTAAAGGAAATCGTGGCTTTTTTAAATATTTATATCTAAAAGGAAAAGTAGAAATAGCTTTGCAAGAACGCGCAAAATATGCACAAATAAAAAAGGATTTAGAACATAAAGTTGCGATGTTATCAGAAAGTACATTGGATTTGGATTATCTTGAGGAACGTGCGCGAATTGTGTTAAATATGGTAGGGGAGAATGAATATATCGTTCTTGATAAAGATATTGATAAAAATTAAAAACAGTTTGTCATTTAAAAATATCTGGTGTAAATATCACTGAGTTATATAAAGGGAAACTTGAAGTAACTTGATACTAATAGAACGGAATTTTTAATTGAGGTATAATAGATATTCAAAAAGGCTAAAGCCAGTCAAATACCAAGCTTCAGAAGATAGACAGCTGTTTTCTGAAAAAGAATTTATTATCCGCTCTAATGGTAAAATGAAAATTTTTAAGATTTCGCCCCAACTTCAATGGGGTGTGTTTGTAGTTATGCTTGCGGTGGCAATCTGGGGGGCGTATTCTTATCGGATGTATAGTGTTTCAGATCGTATAATTTCTTATCAAGAACGGAAGTTAGATGAAACAAGAAGCGCATATGTAGATTTGATGAGTGATTTTGTGAGTGTTCATAAAAATATTAGTTCAATGGTTGAGGTTTTGGGTCATCCGTCAGAGCAACATTCAGAAAGTTTAGATGAATATTTAAAAAAAGCGGAAGTAATCGAACAGCGGATTCGCCAAATCACAGCTAATGAAGATTGGATAAATGAGAAGGATTTAAATCGTAAGAATGCGGTAAAAGAAGCGATCATCAGCCGAGATGTTGCGATTGAAGAGAAAAATCTCCTAGAAGAAAAAGTAAAACATCTAGAAGAGGTAGTTCGCTCTCTACAAGCTTTTGAATTGGATTTGTTGCAAAAGGTGGAAACTGTTTCGAATAAAGAAATAGAAAAAATCAAAGGGTCAATTTCCGTGGTTAATGGAGAGTTAAAAAAACGCGGAAAATATTTTAATCCTTTGGCAAATTCTAAAAAGAACAATCGTGGGGGCGTGTTTGTGCCAGATAGTGTGGCAATAGGGCTGAATCAAGAAGTTTTAGAACAAGCACAAAAAGCCTATTTGGCAGTAGATGATATTAGATACTACCAAGACGCGATGAAAAAGATACCATTAGGCAAACCAGTTTGGACATACTGGTTGTCTTCTGCTTTTGGTAAACGTTCAGACCCATTTAACGCTAAAAGTGCAACCCATAAAGGGGTGGATTTGGCATCTAATAAAGGTAATAAAATAAAAAGTATGGCCGAAGGGAAAGTAACACGCGCAGGAACAAATGGTGGTTATGGGAAAATGGTTGAAATTGATCATGGAAATGGTTTCAAAACAAAGTATGCGCACATGAATACTATTTATGTAAAAACAGGGCAACTTATCTCGCAGGGTGAAACAATAGGGGAAGTTGGCTCAACAGGTCGTTCGACAGGACCTCATCTGCATTATGAAATATTATATGAGGGGGTTAATCTAAACCCAATGGTATTTATCAAAGCAAAATAGTTTTATTAGGAGAGAGTTGATGAGAAAGCTGAGACGAGTAATGTTTCTAAAGGTGGCAAGGTTTATAAAGGGTGAGAAAAACATTGTTCCGTGCATTATCAGCACAGGCACGAAAATTGTTGGAAATATCACGGAAGGCGATGTGATTCATATTGACGGCCATATTGAAGGCGATATTTCATGTAAAGAACTCGTAATTGGTACTCAAGGAAGCATCGTAGGCAATGTTTCAGCCAAGAGTGTGGAATTATATGGCGAATTAAATGGAACATTAAAAGTCGAAAATTTATTTATCGCGGGAACTGCAAAATTTGTTGGTGATTCAACATATAAAACAATAGCGATTGAACCAGGAGCCGTATTAGAGGGGAAATGCTCGGTTCGTAACATTGAAGGGCAATAGCTCCTTTTAAACAGTCAAATAGTGTTATCAAAAAGAGGGATAATATGAAAAAAGCGATTATATTAGGTGGTGTATTAACAGTGGCAGCACTTGGTGGTGGGTATTACTTCGTACAAAATAGTCAGCCCAATGAGCTAGCTATATATTGGGATGGTAAAGCAGAATTAAACCAAAAAGGAACAGACGGAAATTTACCACTAATCAAAGCTGTTCAGGCAGATGACATAATTGCTGTGCAAACATTGTTAGCCAAAGGGGCAGATGTGGATATTGCTAATGCATCTGGGCAAAATGCGGTTGATGTTGCACTTGAAAAAGGAAATGGAGCAATATTTAAATTAGTTGCTGAAAAAAGCAAGGCGGATTTTAAAGACATCAAGTTTTTAACAAAAGCATTAGAAGGGGAAAGCCCAGACATTGTGGAGGCATTATTAAAAAAAGGAGCAGATGTTAATGCTATATTGCAATTTAATGGGAGAAAACGCGCTGAAGATGTCCTAAACTATAAAGATCCCAGAGTAATCACACCGCTTAAAAAAGCCGTTGAAGAAAATAAACCAGAAATGGTAAGCGTTTTAGCCAAAAATGGGGCTGAGGGCGTGGTTGATTTTTTAATTGAGCAAGTGCGCACCGCGTCATTAGAAATGGTAAAAGCTCTAGGCGAAAACGCAGGAGATTTGCGTAAAATAACGGCAAAAGGGACAGATTTATTATCATATTCTGCTATAGAAGCCAAACCCGAAGTCTTAGCTTATTTGCTTTCTAAAAATGCAGGAGATGCAAATAAATCATTAAATCGTATTATAGCTCAACGCAAGTCTGATAATGCGTATGAAGAAGCTGTCGAGATGTTTATAAAAGCTGGTGCAATGCCTTCTTCGACAGTAATAGAATTGATGGTTAAGAAGCAAAAAACAGAAATGTTCAAAAAGCTTGCGAGTTGTTATAAAGATCCTAATGTGAAATTAGATAATAATGATGAAGATTTATTTATGTATGCTACGCGCAAAGGAAAGCTAGATACTGCGGAATGGTTATTAGATAAAGGGGCGGATATGTGGAAAGAATATTCCAATGGGATAACCCCTCTAAAAACATCTGTAAACTTTGCTAATGAAAATCCTGAGATGTTGGAGCTATTTGAACAAAGGTTAAAAGATGTTAATGAAACAGGTTATAATGGAGAAACTTTGTTAATGCTCTTTGCACAAAATGGAGATTTTGAAAATTTTGAGCGTATAATGAACAAAGGTGGAAATATCTGGCAGAAAGATAATAATGGAAAAACTGTTTTGATGTATGCAGCCGAAGGTGGAAACAAGCGGATTATGAATTATCTAATTTTTAAGGGAGATAATATCAATGCAAAAGATAATTATGGTAGAACAGCATTGATGTATGCATCTAAAAAAGGACAGACAGAGATAATAAAGTTAATGGAAACAAAGGGAGCTAATGTAACCGATAGCGATGATGATGGCAAAACAGCCATAATGTATGCCGCAGAGCATGGACAAGCTGAAGCTGTGGCAATGTTAATAAACATGGGAGAGAGCGCATCAAACGCAGATAATAAGGGACGCACAGTTTTAATGTATGCTGCATTGGGCGGAAGTAAACCAGCTGTGGAAACACTTCTTCTTAAAGGCGTGGATGTTCAGGCTATTGATAACGATTCTAAATCTGTGTTAATGTATGCCGTAGAGGGGAAAAATGAAGAAATTGCCAATAGACTTATCCGTAAGGGGGCAAACATCTTTTCAATAGATAAAAATGGATATACAGCAGAAATGTACGCATTGCTACAAGGTGATGAAAAGATGTATAACCGTGTAAAACCAACAATAACAAATGCTAGGATACAAGCTCAAGGCGATGGCAAATCATTAGGTATTTTGGCTTTTGAAGGGGGAAATATTGATTTAGTCAAACAAACCTTAAAGCAATATAAGCAAACGTTAAACTTGCCAGATGAAGAGGGTAAAACGTTTATGATGATGATAGCAGGAGAGGGGCGTCCTGAAACAGTACGAGAAGCCATTATGAAGCAAGGCGACATACGAAAAGCGGATAATCATGGTAAAACAGTGTTAATGTATGCAGCCGAAAAAAGTGTTGGAGTAAATTTAATTAGTATCTTAAAAGCTATTACTCAAAAAAAAGGTGAAGACCTTAATCTAGCAGATGAAAACGGCATAACCGCATTGATGTATGCAGTTGGCTATAAAAATAACCAATCAGTTAAAGGGCATATGTTAATGACCAATGGCGCAGATGCGTCAGCCAAAGATAAAAATGGCAAAACGGTATTGATGTATGCGGTGGGAAATCCATATAATAAAGTAGATATCCAAAGCGTTGGTGAAATTATAGAGCGCGCAGGGGAAGTTGATTTATCAGATAATGACGGCAAAACCGCGTTGATGTATGCTTCTGCAAATAAAAATGCTGATGTAAATATAATAATAGATTTAATAAATGCAGGTGCTTCAGTAAATGCTAAGGATAAAAGAGGCAAAACGGTATTGATGTATGCAATGGAAAGTGCAGACATTAGTAAAGTTCGCGTTTTATTAGCAGCAGGGGCAAACCCTGAAGGTACAACCGAAGATAATAAAACCGCTAAAGATTTTATCAATCCAGATCTGTTGTGCTTTAAGGACGTAGCAGAAAGTGTTTTACAAAAAAAATAATTCTTAAAAAAGCAGATATGAGAAAAACTAAAAATAAATAAAAAAAACTCTTGCAAATTAAATATTTTACGCTATAAAGACTCGCGAATGGGCAATCCCGCCGATTCATAATTCACACGCAAGTCAGGCGTCGGTCTTAGAGTTTAAGGCTTCACGCTCCGGTGCTTAAAAGAGATTTTAAGTTTTTAAGGCTTGCGGAGGTTTAACTGGAAAATAAGGAAAAATAAATATG
>CAZRHI010000004.1:0-24399 GCA_964599945.1 uncultured Acetobacter sp.
TTAAACTCTCCCCTTCCCACAGAGGTTGGGGACGGGGGATGGGGACAACATAAAAGCCTTATCACCATTGCCCCACACACAAAACAACATTACCACACACCATATCCACCTCTCCTGTCCTCCCCCTCCAAGGGGAGAGGAACAAAAAAACAAGCTCTCTCCCTAAAGAGAAAGCTTGCTCCCAAAACTCCCCCTCCTAAGGGTGAGGGTGAAAACAACAAAGCCTTACCACATCGCCTTATTTACTAATTAACCCGTCCACAAGCTTTGGCTCAAACCAAGTGCTTTTCGGTGGCATCAGCATATTTTTATCCGCCACAGCCAAAAGCTCACTAACCGCTGTCGGATACACCATAAACCCAACACCGCCGTTTGTCAAGTCTACTCTGCGCGCCACTTCTTCCGCCCCACGGATTCCCCCGATAAAGTCAATCCGCGGAGATTTCCGCAAATCGCCGATTCCCAAAATCTCGTCCAAAACTTTCCTACTCAAAATGCTAACGTCTAACCGCTCCACAGGGTTCGCCTCATCAACCGCCCCTCTCCAATTCATCTCATACCAAACTTTGTTAAGATACATCATAAATTGACATTTCCGCACAGGCTTCCCACATTCGGCTTGACGAAGTTCAAACCCCACCTCACGCACTTTTTGCAAAAACTCCTCTTCAGAATATCCATTCAAATCAAACACCACACGGTTATAATCCATAATCACCATATCTTCGGCAAAAAACGCCACCGCCAAAAAGCGCGCCGTATCAACCGTGCCGTCTTCTTCCGCCAACCTCGCTGCCGCTGCCGAGCGATGATGTCCGTCAGCAATATAGGCTTCGTTTTGTTTGCCAAACGATTCGGCAATAAGCTTAATCTCCGCCTCATCGGAAATTTCCCATAACGCGTGAACAACCTTATTATCGCCCACCGTTTTCACCAACGGCTCTCTCTGTTCCACAACCTGAAGAAGCAACGCTTTAACTTCAGGCAAACATTTATTGATAAGAAGCGCAGGCCCTGTTTGCGCCCCCACCGCGCGGATTTGTTTAACGCGGTCATTTTCCTTTTCAACTCTGGTCAATTCATGACGTTTAATGCGTCCCTCCAAATACGCCTTAACCGATGCCGCCACCACAACACCCACCTGAACATGGTCTCCCATCGCCATCAAATACACATAAAAACAAGGCTTGTGAGATTTTTTCAATACACCTTTATTTATTAGCGCGCCAAAATTCTCCGCCGCTTTCGCATACACCCGTTCATCATATGGGGAAATATTGTCCTCAAAATCAATCTCCGCCTTAGAGATATGTAAAAAGCTCAAAGGTTTCCCCGAAGCCTTAACACGCGCTTCCTCAGAAGAAAGCACATCATAAGGTGGCGCGACCACTTCATCAGCAAATTCAAAAGCAGGAACAATCCCTGAAAAAGGCGCATAAATCAAATCATCAGTCATCACAAAAAACCTCATAAAAATACAAAAAAACACACCATGAATATACCAAAATATTTATAATGCAAGCAAAACCTAAACTTACCCCCCACCTCCCTTCAGAGAAAGCTCTCTCCCTGTTACTTCCTCGTCATTGCCCATATGTGCGAAACAATCCACAAACCTACCTCTCTCCTCCGTCATTGCGAGCGAGCGTTAGCCCATATGTGCGAAGCAATCCACAAAACAGGTGCGCAGCACACCTCTTCTCTCCCCTTCCCACCGAGGTTGGGGCTGGGGGATGGGGACAACTATACAACCTTATCACTTATCCTCTATCTCCTCTTCTCCCCTATTCACAACAAAAAAAACAACGTCAAAAAAGGCACTTAACAAAAAAATCAAAAAAAATCAAAAAAAACTCTTTACAATTAAAAAACTATGGTCTAATAAACTATCTCAGTTATGCACTCGTAGCTCAACTGGATAGAGCATCTGACTACGGATCAGAAGGTTGTGAGTTCGAACCCCGCCGAGTGCACCAGTTAAAAAACCCTCTTGCCCCCCAAGAGGGTTTTTATTTATCCCAAACTATCAAAGGTTCGAACTCACAAAACATCTCCCATTTTTTCCATTTGACATTCTTCGCTAAAAATGTTACATTTCACCCAAACAAAAACACGGAGCAACCATGAAAAACCATATCGCCCTAATCACTCTTTTCACCCTAACTGCCTGCACCTCCACCCCAAAGCCAGAAGAAACCTTTGTCAACCCCATATTTTACAGCCTCATGGAGCGGACAAACAAAGAGTTTGACGCCATCAAAATCACCCCAACCTCATATTTTGTACGCAATTATTACGGATATTACACCATGGCAAACTGCGAAATGCTCGAAAACACCATGACTAAAGTAACCCTCAAATGTCTCTTCCACCCCGCCGCCCCAAACAATAAAGATGAATTAGTAATGGTCGAACCAGAAGACGAACCTATCGCTTACATACAATCATACAAACTATCTGAAAACCAAAACTATTCTAAAGGAACCTTTATACAAGAATATACATATCGCCTAAATGACGACAAATGGTTTTCACGCCAACCCTATGTAACCGTTGACGCCCCAACACGAAAATGGAACGTCAACAGCACCATAGAAAAAGCCAAAGCTCAACTAAAAGCTAAAGAAGAACGAAAAGCTAAAGCTTTTTAATTGAGCGAATTTTATCTTTCGCCCAATCATTACGTTTTTGAGAAACCTCTTTGTTTATTCCATAATCACAAGGCATAATCATTCCACAACGCCAGGATTAACGAATACCATATGTTCCATCATGTCTTGATGTTGTTTTTCAATTCTCTCATTAGAAATGGCTTCTTCCTGTTGAAACAAAAATGAAGCATACTCATTATGCTGCTCACCAACATAATAAGAATATTTATCATTTTCTCCTTCTGGAACCACAATAATTCTATCCAAGGCCGCATTACACCCAAGAGAAACATTATCAAATAAAACTTTAGCTTCTTTTTTGCCTTGCTCAGAAGATTGTACAACATTAACAATATACCCTCTATCATTCATACAATCAGCTTTTTTATTGTTGGTAATTGTTACATCATAAACATAGTTTGCACCCAATTCACAATGAAACATATATGGCTCTTTATAAAAATATCCATTTAATAGTTCTATTTCAACATTACCATTTTTCATTTTATCAACAGGATATTTATACACGTTTTTATGCCTTTCAAAATACGAATAAGCCCTACGTCCCTCAAAAATATTATTATATTGAATATCTAATATTCCTAAATCTCGATTACACTCCAAACGTACATACAAAGCATTTAAGTCTGCCAAAGCTGAAAAAGAAAATCCCACACAAAATAAAAAAGCAAGGCATAATTTCCACATTGATTTCCTCCAAATTTAATTATGCCTTACAGTATAAAATAACAAACTATCTTTTCAAGTTTTTTTCACCCAAACATCCTCCATTTTTCCATTTGACATTCTTCGCTAAAAATGTTACATTTCACCCAAACAAAAACACGGAGCAACCATGAAAAACCATATCGCCCTAATCACTCTTTTCACCCTAACTGCCTGCACCTCCACCCCAAAGCCAGAAGAAACCTTTGTCAACCCCATATTTTACAGCCTCATGGAGCGGACAAACAAAGAGTTTGACGCCATCAAAATCACCCCAACCTCATATTTTGTACGCAATTATTACGGATATTACACCATGGCAAACTGCGAAATGCTTGAAAACACCATGACTAAAGTAACCCTCAAATGTCTTTTCCTCCCTGCCGATCCCAACAATAAAGAAGAATTAGTAATGGTCGAACCAGAAGACGAACCAACAACATGGACAGAAGAATTTGTAATAAATGAAGAACAATCTTACTCTAATGGTACTTCTATCATAGATTATTCATATCTTGAAGATGCAAAAAAATGGGGGGCCCGCCACCCCTACATAACCGTTGACGCCCCAACACGAAAATGGGACGTCAACAGCACCATAGAAAAAGCAAGAAAACAACTAAAAGCTAAAGAAGAAAAGCTAAAGCTTTTTAATTGACCGAATTTTATCTTTCGCCCAATCATTCCGACTTTGTTGTATCCCTTTGCGGTTAACGTTGTTAAGAATATCTTGAAGTTTTTTCTCGTCAATCGCTTTGCGCAACTTTGGCCATTTTGAGCGTGTAACGCCCCCCGTGTTATAACGAATATCAAGCAAAACCTCCTGCAACTCAAGAGGCAGTTTGTCAAAATCCTTAATCCCCGCCCGAAGCTGAGTAATGTCGTTTTTCAAATGCGCCTCAAGCAATCGGTTGATTGTCGCTTCTGGCAATCGCAAATCACTCTCTTTTTCATATTGACTAGCTCTTTTTTGTTTGCCATATTTTTTATCCGCTTTCATCTGCAAAAAGTGATTATACGCTTCATCTTTTTCTTTGGTCGTCGCCAATCTATCTCCCTTTTGCCAATCAAGTCGCATAAAATCCGCCTTATTATCAACATTCGCCCCCACACCAGTTGAAATATAGCCTTCTGTATCAATATACACATAATCAACGCTATCCTCAACCCCAGGCTTTTTCAAATGTTCTCTAGCCCGTTTCAAAAGCTCCGCGTCTTTTTCCTGAACTGTCTTAAACAGCTCTTTATCCAAAGAGGGAAATTCCTCTTCCTCCTCTTCTTCCTCAACAGAAAAATCATCCTTTTCGCGTCGCTTGTTTTGCTCTTGTAACGCCTTCGCGTTTTCCTCTTGCAACCGTTGTTCCTTTTTTGAATAAACAGAATCAATATCATCATCGCCAGATTGCAAACGCTCTTCCTGTAATTTTTCATCTCTAACCGAATCAATCAGAGCATCGCCGTTTGCCATCTTAAATTCCATCCATTCCTGCATACTAGAATACGCCTCAATCTCTTCAACCGTATTTCCGTATTTATCCATCAATTCCCGAATTTTCTTCTTACTTCCAGATTGATTTCTTGCATTTCTAAAATCCGCCTCAATATCGCGAATAAAGTCCTCATTACTATAAACCATAGCAACACATTCCTTTATGAAAAAAAGTTAAACACCCAAAAGTCCACGTCCAATTATCATATAAGAATTATCATATACAAAAATCAATAGTTGAATATATTTTTTTACAAAATTTTTAATATACAAACAAATACAAATCATCCCCCACCCACACACTCACCATTTTACTTGCAATTTAATAAAAGCCATGCTAATCTCCATGAAAAAAGAAAGGATTGACTATGCGCAAAATCAGCAAACGTAAAAAATTCATTCGTGTTTTCAAACGCAAACTCTTAAAGCCCCTACTAGCTTCAGCCGTTGTCAGCCTAATAATATATTTAGGCATCAGTAACATAATCATACAAAAACGCATGGTAGAAAACACCACTCCCAAGTTTATCATCACCCGCATATCAGATAGTTTTGATGAAACCGAGTTTATGCATATGCTCTTAACCTTGCAAGAAATACGCAAACACCCCAAAACATATCGCACGCTCCTTGAATATACCAATAATCCAAACCCCACCGCATATTCCAAGCTATTAGAGTATCAGCTAAACCAAATGAATTGGAGTCCTGAAGCGTTCCATTCGCGTATCCAAAAACTATATCACCTCCACACGATATATAGCCGTGTCGTTCGGCTAGAAGATACGATCACCTTTTTATCAAATGAAATCACTGCCGAGCGTCTCCCTGCGGAGCTAAAACCGCAAATTGACTTGTTAACTAACGAACACAAAGAAATGCTCTCCGCCCAACTCAGTCCCGCTGAATATGATTTCATGAAAAAATACGGTGGCATCGTCATAAGACTACAACAACAAAACATAAGCCAAGACTAGACTTACCCACCACCAAGAAAAAACAACTTGACTTTTCATAAACATCACCTTTAAATGTTTTTAAAAGTTATCAAAAGTTATCTGGAGATAGTCGTGAACAAGCAATTAAACCTATTATGTGCCATTTTAAGCGGAATAATAATCGCCCTCATCGCCACATTATTACCCACAGTTCAAATGAATCATTCCTCTGCCACAGCACTCGGTTTAATAAGTAGTGTGTTCGTATATATTCTCTTAACCCCAGTCATCGCCTCTCGTATAAAGCATCTCTGTTGTGATCTAGATTGGGCAGAAGAATTAAACCAAGCCTATCACAAAATCTCCCCCATATATCGCAAAAGCTTTTGGATATTATTTGGGCTAATTAACCTTGCTTATTTATTTCACACCATAAATTTCATCTGGGGGGGGGAAGACTGGTCTGCGGTTCGCACCACCGTAGATATAAACGAAAGCTTAACTCAAGGGCGTTTTAGTGCTTTCATCTTACAATATCTCTTGTTTAATGGCAAAATACTCCCTGTTGCCAATAATTTATGGGCGTTTTTTGGTTTAAGTTTATCTGCGATTCTTTTAGCCAAATATTGGAATTTGAGTAAGCAAACCAGCATAATCGTGATAAGTGGTTTGCTTTTAAGCGTCAACCCATATACCATGAGCTGGCTATATTCCGCTAAAAACACATTGGGAATCATGTGGCTACCAGCCATCTCCTTAACCGCCCTATTGCTTTCTGAAAATTCCTCAGAAAGTACAACTCGAAACTCTGCAAAAAATATCGTCTCGGTCATAATGAACCTGATGGTACTGGGAACATATTTCCCAGTGTTAGCCTTCATCGGCGTAGCTGTTTTAGGAAAGGTATTTCTTCAAACAGTCTACGCTGGTGCGAGCTATAAAGAGTCTTTTCTAAAAACGTGCCAGAGTCTCACCAACCTTACCTCTGCATTGATGATATATATATTCATCGAGCTAATACTAATAGAAACCAACACCCTACACCTATCAAACAACCTAATGGCGTGGAGCGCGTTAATCTGGTCAAATATCCCAGATTACCTAACCGCAACAATAAGCCAGTTCATCACCCCCCTACCATTTACCGATTTGGGTTATCAACTTTTATCTCTCTTACTCCCGTTGATTACCATATTTTGTATTATCTACCAATCCCCCAACACAAAAAAAGCCCTCCAAGGCATTGGCTTGTTTATTGGCATTATCCTCGTAAGCAAACTCCCCATATTGTTTAACATACACAAAGAAAGCCTTGCGGATAACCTAGCACAAACAAACTTTTTCAGCCTACCGCTCATATACACGCTTTCTTTCATAACCCTAATAAGCTTAAGCAAAAAATATCTATACCGCATCGGGTACACCTTGGCCGTATTGATAATCTTTATGGGTTTCGTCCGTGTATCATACGCGCAAAAAGTCTGGAAATTTGGCTGGGATGCTGAAACCAAACTCGCCGAGCGGATAATCACACGCTTAGAGCAACTCCCAGAATTTAACATCGAACGCCAATATAAGCTAATCCAAATTGGAGAGATGAGCCTAAGAAGCAAATATTATATCAAAAAGCCTCATGAAATCGCAAACAATAATTTGCTAAATGGCGCATATTACCCAGAAGGAAACTCCAAAGACGCGTATAACTTCTTTTATCAAGCAGACTTTTTAAGTGAAAACGCCAGCACAGAAGCCTTAAAACTTCCAGCCATAAGAGAATATCTATTAAACACCGCACGCGCATGGCCAGCAGAAGAAAGCTTATGGATATATGATGACTATATTATAATGGTGATAGATGAGCAAGCCCTAGCCCTCACCCAACGCTATCTCACCCAAAACTAAGCTTGTCGTTTGTTATTGCTAATCTCCTTGAAAAACACTTGCTTTTCTCTTAAAACAGTGCTAAAATATCCCCATAGAGCCTAAGTTAAGGGAGAATAATTATGACAACAAATTCAAACAAACACTCCAGCGAACAACGAAGACAAATTTTCCCAACCCGCAAAATAGATTTTCAGGTTGATACAATCCCTGAAGCAACTGATGCCGCCGCATATTTTTCTTCATGGATAAATACAATCACCGAAAACTATGTTGAAGGAGCAGATAACAGCTTTAACCAATCCCTCTCCACCCTTGCTCACGAACAAAAGCACCGCGATAATCATAAAGCAATAGATGTATACACTGTCCCAATGAGCTTAGAACAGCAATATAAACTCTGTTGTTATGATGAAATTTCCGCCAACACCTGCGAACTCTTACAACTTCGCCAAGAATACCTCGCCGCCAAAACGCCAGAAAACAAACAAAAAGTAGCCGACGATAATCCCAAATTTGCCTATTACTTCAACGCCGTAAAAAACGGCACAATAAACCCTGAAAGCAAATCCCCTGCAGAGTTTGATAAGGAAATGCGTTTTATCGCGGTTGAAACTCAAAAAATGTGGATGAATAATTATGCCGAAAGATACGATAAAAACGCACATGCGGATATGACAGAATATTTTTTTAAACGCAAAGACTATTCAGACCTCGCCCCCAATGATGCAAATTATAACAAAGTCCGCCAAACATATATGACCTGCGGTGGTATAGATTTCTCCAAATACATTGATGACATTCCCTGCATTAACGATAATGTCAAAGAGGCAGATAAACTCATCGCAAAAAAAACATCACGCGAACAAATAACTGAGAAAATAGCTCCGCAAGATTTTACAATAGACCTTCCCATGAGCATAGAAGAATACGCCAATTTACAATTCCACCACCGCAACGCTAAAGAAATCCAAAGTTTCTTAGATGCTCGCAAAAAATACCTTTCCGCCAAAACCGAAGCTGAACGCCAAAATATCGTTGAAGAAAACGGCTTATTTCGTTATGACCGTCAAGTAAAAAACAAAGAAATCAAAATCGGCACACCCGACAAACCCTCCATTGATGAAATAAAATGGATAGCAAAAGATTTCTCCGGCGATACATATACCTCATTCGGAGATGATATAGAATCTATACAAAAATTTTACCAAAAGCATCAAGGGAATTTAAAATCAAACACCAAGAACTATCAAGCTGGACTAAAAAAAATCTATAAAATCGAAGGCATAGATTTTTCTCCCTACATTCTTGAAACAAGCAACAGAAATCTTCACATTACCAACGCTTCAAAAAAAGCCGAAAAAAACCAACCGATAGACCTTAAGGAATTTCGCGAATACGGTTCCAATGATATTACCATACCCGCTAATTTCCGCACCACAGGTTTAAGCCCACAACAACAATTTGAATTAGCCAGAAAGCAAATGTTTATAGAAAATATGTTGGCACAAAATTCAATATTGTTATACAAAGACTTGCAGAATGATGAGAATTTTGATGAAACAATAAAATTTGCCACCAAAGACTACGCAGAGCAAATCCGCAAAGACCCAGAAACCAAAAAAAATTGGGATAAGGCAGAGCGTCAACTAGCCGAACAAATCGCTAAGCAAAATAGCACAACCCTTATCTTAGATAAAGCCTCTGATGCGGATTTCAAAAAAGCCATGGCAAACCTAAATATCCTCCCCTGCAAATTGGATATAACCAAATATACCACCATCAACATTGATGCAGTATTAAAAGAAAAACCAATCCCAAACTGTATCAAAGAGATAGAAAACTCAAGCTGGACAGAGCGATTAGGTAACAAAACTTTAGAAGCCAAAGAGAGCCTAACAGAATATGCCTCCTCTGCATGGAACACAACCAAAGAATATGCGTCCTCCGCATGGAACAGCTTAACTGAAACATACGATACTTTTCAAGCGTGGCTGAGCGATACCCCAAAAGAAGAAAAGAAAGATGACACCAAAGCTCCTTACAACTACACCTCATACCAAGGCGACCCTAAATACCCCGAATGGTCCAAAGACAAACGTGTTTCCCCCATACAACACGCCGAAATCTACGATTTTTCATCAAACTTTTTACTTGAGCAACAAAAACAGCTCATTGAAAATATGCCTGAAAGCATCAAAAAAGTCATGAAACGAGATAAAGCTATCGCAGACGAGGTATATGCCAGAAAAGCATCAAAAACAACAGAAAAAAGCACAACAAAACAAACAACCCCACCACGCCGAATAGAAAAAGTGCAAGTTATCGCCCCACAGGATAACACCAAGGTAACCAATCCCAAAATCATACTCGACCGCCCCATAAAAAACCGCTAACCAGTCCACCTTTCACTTGTGAAAACTACCTCAAGCTTCAAATCACCTATCCTCTCTCCCACATAAAAAAAGACACTCCGAAGAGTGCCTTTCGTAACTGGCGGAAACGCAGGGATTCGAACCCCGGGAGGACTTGCGCCCTCGTCTGATTTCAAGTCAGGTGCATTAAACCAGCTCTGCCACGTTTCCATCGTCGAAAAAGAACATAATCAATATTTTTTCAAACGTCAAGAACTTTTTTTTATTTTTTGCACATTTTTTTTCATTCCCTCTTCCCCCATTGTTAACTCACCTATCTCACACCATTTTACACATCATCAAAACCCACACACATTAAAAATCCCCCTCCCCCCTTTGATAACCCAAACTTATCCCCATATTATAAACGATACCCCACCACAGCCAAACCAGTTGCAAGTGTTGCGGATACAAATTTTACTTGCAATTATTAAATATAAGCGTAAACTTTCCAGAAGTTTTAGGATAACCCCATTAGAGGATAGGATAGAAATGGAAAAAATTGAAGAACAGCACAAAGAAGAATCACTTGGTGAAACAATCAAAACCGTCATCTATGCGATTGCCATCGCTTGTTTTATCCGAACATTTTGGTTTGAACCATTCAAAATCCCCTCTGGTTCAATGTATCCAACCCTAGAAGTGGGAGATTTTTTATTTGTTTCCAAATACACCTATGGCTACTCCAAACATTCCTTTCCATTCAGTTTCCCAACATATAGCGGTCGCATCTGGCAAGATTTGCCCAAACGGGGCGATGTTGTGGTGTTCAAATACCCAGGGGATAACAGAACAGACTATATAAAACGTGTCATTGGCCTCCCAGGAGATACCATACAAGTCAAAGACGGAAGATTATATATAAACCATGAGCTAATCGAACGCAAAGACGCCAAATCCTATATCATAGACGAATACATTGCGTTTCCTAAAAAATTCACCGAATACACCGAAGTTCTCCCCGAAGGCACGCCACACCAGATTCTCGAATATAGTGATAACGAATTTAAGGTTGATAACACCCCAGAGTTTCAAATCCCCGCTGAGCATTATTTCATGATGGGAGATAATCGAGATAACTCAAACGATTCGCGCCAAAGTGTCGGCATGGTTCCCTTAGAAAATATTGAGGGGAAAGCACGCTTTTTGTTTTATTCGCATGATGACACAATCAAATGGTATAACCCCATCACATGGATTTCCTCAATCCGCTGGGATAGATTATTCAATAAAATCAAGTAAAAGCAAAGAAAACCCAAACATAAGCTTCATCTTTTGAAACAAAAAAACTCCGCCAATTTATCTCAACACGGAGTTTTTTTATATATCACTAACGCAGTCAATTATTCAGAATCATCATCGTCATCATCGCTAAATAATGACACTAACCCCCGTTTATAAATCCACAGGTTAATCACACCTAAGATGATGCTGATAGAGCCAAAGACATAAAGCACATAATACCAATTAAGCTCGCCCACTTTCATCAATGTTTCAGAAGCATAAAGTTTAATAAAGAAAATCGCCACCCCCGTAACAGCAAACGCCAAGATATACGCAACCGTCCAAATTCGCCGTTGCACACGCTTAGGCAACATAAACGCCGTCAAAAAATAAACAAACACCAACGCAATAAATAAATATGTCTCCATGATAAAACCTCCAAAAAAATTTTATCATACATATAAGACCGCATAATAAGAAATTAAACCCCACCTCAAACTCTTTCATTTTTCATCACACACGCCCCACCACAAAAACATATCTTACACAAAAAATCGACAAAACCAGTTGACACTCCCCCCAATTTGTGGTATATTAACTTTAACAACTTATAAAAAATATATTATCATGGAAAAGAACTTTGTAAAGATAGAGAACAAGCTCTATCGTGGCATCGCCACCGTCATCTTCTGGATGATGCTCGTAGTAATCGCAACCTTCCTCCCCTCCTGCTCTTCTAGCACCGAGACGGAAACTGCGCCTGCCCCCGCCCCCAAGCCCACACCCCTCAAAGTGATAGACAGGCTCGAGGCAATCGCATCAAGAGGAAAATCATCGATAAGTGTATGCTATATTCTGCTCGAAGACGGAAGCATCATCATCTATGGACGAGCTACAACTTACCCCTACAGCAAAGAAGAAGCCCGAAACATTATGGCGCTTCGCCGAGGCGAAGAGGTAACAGTGACCACGATGAGATAAAAAAACAAGTGTCAAACATGAACCCCAAAGTTCATCTTTGGCACTTTTTTAATGCTCCCCCACATCATTGCAAGTGCCATCTCCCTCTCGTCATTGCGAGCAGGCGTTAGCCCACATGTGCGAAGCAATCCACAAACCACCCCCCCCTCCGTCATTGCGAGCGGGCGTTAGCCCATATGTGCGAAGCAATCCATAAAACAAGTGCGTAGCACACCTCTTCTCTCCCCTTCCCACAGAGGAAGCAGACGGGGGATGGAGACAACCTAAAATCCATACCACCATTACCCACACAAAAAACAACATTGCCACACCACATCAGAGAAACCCACATAGCTCGCTTTCCCCACACATAGCTCACCTACGTTGCCCGTGTCGCTAACCCCCCATAGCCCAAAAACGACACACAACCCTGTTGCCACTTAAATAGCGGAAGAAACCTCAGGATCTTTGAAATAACGCACAACAGCGCGAGTAATGGATTCAGCAAGTTTTTTACGATAAGCAGGTTGGCGCAAAAATTTCTCCTCAGAATAATTAGATAGATACCCCATTTCAAGTAACACAGAAGGAATATCAGGAGCCTTAAGCACAGCAAACCCCGCAAATTTATGCGCATTGTTCACCAGTTTCACCACCTTTTGCATATCCGCCACAACATACCCTGCAAATTTAGAAGATTTATTACGACTATCATTCTGCGAAAGAGAAATCAACACATCGTTAATCTCAGGAGGGTTGCCAGAAAAATCCAATCCGTCAATAATATCAGCTTTATTTTCGCGTTCAGCCAAAGCCTCCGCCTCTTTGTCAGACGCATTTTCAGAGAGAGTATAGATAGAAAGCCCCTGCGCATTACGATTAAGCGTACTATCCGCATGAAGACTAATAAACAAATCCGCATGATAGCTTCTTGCAATATCCACACGTTTGCGCAGTGGAATAAAAATATCTGTGGAGCGTGTCATATACACCTTAAATCCCTTCGATTCGAGAAGTTTTTTAAGTTCCTGCCCCATAGAAAGCGTAATATTTTTCTCATAAGTACTAAACGAACGTCCAATCGCCCCAGGGTCTTTGCCCCCATGCCCAGGGTCAAGCACAACAATTTTCTTGCGCGATGCATTATTAGTCAAATTAGCTTTTGTGGAAACATTCCCCTCAGGCGCGCCAAAACCTTGCGTACTCAAATCCAACACCAAACGCCAGTTCTTCTGCCCATTTTGCGGTTCAATAAAAAACTTCTTTTTAATATCCGTATTGTTTTTAAGGGTAAAGACTAAGCGTTTACCTTTATTATCAGGCAAATCCCCCACCCGAAAACCGTTAATAATCTGGTTATTAGCAACTTGCGGTTTTTTAGGCAACGCCGTATTTTTCGCATCAATCACGAGTCTATTTGGGGAGTCGAGTAAAAAAGCGTCATAATCAAACTGTTGCGAGCTATCTAACACAATACGGATTCCGTCTTTTTGTTGTCCAACCCGAACATCATAAATCGTGTTTAAGGCAAAAGCAGAATTAACCACTCCCAAACACAACAATACCAAAACAAGCCCGAAAAGAGCCAGTTGACGTTTTAAGAATTTCAAGTGCGCAATCATCATAGAAACTAAGCTATCCTGCAACATTTATGGTTACAACTTTTTTAAAAAATAACCCACAACTTCTTAACGCCCCCTTAAGATTGCCCCTCGACTTTAGTTAAGAAAACCTCGCTTTTAAACTATATCGCTCTGTTTTCCCTCTCCCCACACAGTCATCTCTCAACCGCACACTGCTCCTTCTCCGAGAACATATAAAAAAAGCGAGCCCTAAAAGCTCGCCCAAAGCCATGCCCATGTCGCTAACACCCAGAGCGTACATATTGGTACGTGAGGATTGGCGGACAGGCTTCCATCTGGGAGTTCAATCACAATCTCTCAGTTGTTGCCACGCAATCCCTCTCTCGGTTATTGTAGGAGGAAAGGAGGAAAATTTTGCGAAATAATCGCAGATGTCCTGCAAGGGAGGGGAGTGTACATAATAGTACATGACCCGACCGAAGACAGGCTTCCATTTGGGAGTTCAATCACAATCTCTCAGTTGTTGCCACGCAATCCCTCTCTCGGTTATTGTAGGAGGAAAGGAGGAAAATTTTGCGAAATAATCACAGATGTCCTGCAAGGGAGGGGAGTGTAGTAAACCTACGTGACCCGACTGACGTGGGGCTTCCCCCCTACAAAACCATACCCTCGTTTGTTGTAGGAGGAAAGGAGGGAAATTTTGTGAGTGAGTCCCAAATGTCCCCCAAAGGAGGGGAGCGTAGTAAACCTACGTGACCCGACTGACGTGGGGCTTCCATTTGGGAACTGAATCGCAAAATTTACCCCTTTACTCTCGTAAGGGTCTCAGCTTTACCCAAAACGGCAGCAACCTCAGAAGCCCCTCCTGGGGTGGTTTCAAGCCCTGTCAAAGCAATACGAACAGGGTAAAGCACTTGCCCGTTTTTAAGCCCATTTTCAACTGCAACGTTTTTAAGGGCCTCAAAAATATTCTCATTCGTCCACTCATTCACATTTTCCAAAGCAGGAACGGCAAGCTCCAAAGAACGCCGAGCAATTTCCACATCGGTCTTCATCTTTTTGTTAATAAAAAGCTCTTCAGAATATTCTGGTAAAGTTTCCACAAAAGAAGCCACTTCAGCAATATCTTTTAAGGTTTCAATACGCGGCTGAAGAACTTTGGAAAGTTCCACACGATTAACCTCACGGGTTAAGAAAGTGTCATATTCTTTTGAGGCTAGCTTATGAAATTCCTCAAAAGGAAGCGCGCGAATGTAGCACCCATTCATCCATTTAAGTTTGGTGATGTCAAAAATCGCAGGGGATTTATTGAGGCGATTCTCATCAAACACTTTTTCAAGTTCAGAAAGTGAAAAGATTTCCTGCTCAGTCCCTGGGTTCCAACCTAAAAGAGCGATATAGTTCAAAATAGCCTCTGGCAGATACCCCTTTGCCACCAAATCTTGGAACGAAGCATCGCCATTGCGTTTAGAAAGTTTGTGTTGAGCATCTTTCATCACTTGCGCCACATGCACATAAATTGGTGGCTCCCACCCAAACGCCTCATAAATAAGGTTATATTTCGGAGTTGAAGAAATATACTCATTTCCGCGAACAACATGAGTAATTTGCATCAAATGGTCATCAACCACATTGGCAAAATTATACGTTGGAAACCCGTCAGATTTTAAGAGAACACCCTCATCTAGCTCATCATAGTCAATTTCAATATCGCCATAAACCACATCATGAAACGTAGCTTTTCCTTTTTTGTTAATCGTCTGGCGGATAACAAACGATTCGCCAGCCTGAACACGCGCCTTAGCTTCCTCTAGAGAGAGGTGCAAGCAAGGGTCTTTGAACTTAATGTTCGCCTCTTCATCTTTTTGTTCATCTGCCTCAGATTTAGAGCAAAAACAATAATGTGCGCCACCAAGTTCAACAAGTTTATGAGCATATTCTTGATACAATGGCAACCGTTCAGACTGTATGTATGGACCAAAATCCCCCCCAATATCAGGACCCTCGTCCCAATTCATACCAACTGTTTTAAGCGTGTTATAAATAATATCGGTTGCCCCTTCAACATAGCGTTTCTGGTCCGTATCTTCAATACGAAGGATAAAATCCCCACCAGAGGCTTTTGCAATAAGATATTCATACAACGCTGTTCTAAGGTTACCAATGTGCATATATCCCGTAGGACTTGGCGCAAAACGTGTTCTTGCTTTCATCTTTATATAAAACTCCTAATAAACAAACATATTTACAAGCATTTTAAAACAATTCCCCAAAAAAGTAAAGCACAATTTCTCACAATCCCCTCTTCGCAACAGCACAATCTGTCATTGCCACAACCTCACGCCTCATTATTGCAATCCATAACCTCTCTCCCGTCATTGCGAGCAGGCGTTAGCCCACATGTGCGAAGCAATCCACAAACAGGTGCAAAGCACACCCTCTCTCCCCCGTCATTGCGAGGTGTGCCGTAAGGCATATAACCGAAGCAATCCATAAAACAGGTGCAACGCACACCACCTCTCCCCCGTCATTGCGAGGTGCGCCGTAAGGCACATAACCGAAGCAATCCATAAAACAGGTGCGTAGCACTCCCATACATAGATTGCCACGTCGTTACACTCCTCGCAATAACGTATAAAACAATCCCCCACCACATAATCACAGGGCGGTAATCATACTCAAGCACCGCCGCAGCCCAAAGTCAATCAGGTAGCGTTGCCACCACCAATCCCCCCCCAATCCACAAAGCAAAAAAACACAAAAAATCGACAAAAACAGTTGACACACCCCCCAATTTATGGTATATTAACTTTAACAACTTATAAAATACATACTATTATGAAAACAATGGAAAAAAACTTTCAGAAGATAGAGAAAAATCTCTATCGCGGTGCAGTAACCATCGCCCTCTGGCTCGTACTCATGGTAATCGCAATCTTCCTCCCTTCTTGCGCATCTGGCAACAATGAGGAAACAGTAAGCGAAATAACTACAATCGAAAAGATTGAAGTGATAGACATGTTAGAGACTCTCCAGTATGTAGGGAATGGCTCTCAGAGCATCTCCTACCTCCTTTTGGAGAACGGCGAGGTCATTATTATGGGAAATACTCTAGGCTGTCCCCTCCCCTACACCAAACAAGAAGCCAAAATGTTAATGGCATTCCGTAGAGGTGAGCCTGTAAGTCTGGAGATTGAGGTCCCAACAGGAAAGTAAAAACCAAGTGTCAAACATGAACTCCAAAGTTCATCTTTGGCACTTTTTTTATACGCACTACCCTATTTTCACCATCCCCCCACATCATTGCAAACACCATAGCCCCAGCTACACAAGCGCAAAGCAACCCATAAACCCTCTCTCGTCATTGCGAGCAACACAAAGCAATCCCTTTCCCCCTCGTCATTGCGAGCGGGCGTAAGCCCATATGTGCGAAGCAATCCACAAAACAAGTGCGAAGCACTCCTCCTCCCACAAAAAGATTGCCACGTCGCTAACACTCCTCGCAATGACGCATAAAGCAATCCCCTCTCCCCCTAGCGACCACCAGAAGATTTCACAGTATTAACCACATTAGTCATAACAGGTGAAGAAGAAACCATTGTCGCGCCCCCACTAAAAGAAACAACACCAGCCCTGTCCACCGCCGAATTTGCCTCAGCATGGCTCATTTTCTGACGAACATTGCGAAGTCTCGCCTCAATTTCCTCAGGTGAAAAAGACTTTCTCTTGGTCTTAAACGGCATCTTTTCCTCAATCGTCAAATTCGCCTCTTTAATAAGTTTCTCAGGGCTTTCCGTCAACACCAATGGTTGCACTTTTTTCTTAAATATCCCCAAACTTTTCGTATTATTAAGGGAAGAATAAACTTTTTTCTCTTCCAAAACATTTCTGCGTCTATCAATCAGATACCCACGTTTAGACGTATCCGCCAACCGATACATCTGTAAAACCGCGCCCCAACGTTCATCGCTCCTGTCAATCGGGTAAAATCTATCCTCTTCACCATGTTTAAGGTGTAAATACACATTACAAAGTTTATTTTTTTGTGGCATAATTGGGGTTTCCAGATTTAACCCCTCCCAATCTTCACGACGCACATCTTTAGCCTTTCGACTAACGTCAGGTTCATAGCCTTGCTCTAAACCATAATCACCAAAGAGATGCGCGTCTTTCCCTGCCTCAAATTCATAAACAAACCCAAAGCGCACCCCTTCAGGCTCCTGTTCTGCAAACGCTTTTAAACCAACATTATACTGCCCTGCCCCCGAATACATCGTTGCCGTCGCCACATCAGGGGTAGAATAAGCAAAATTTTTATTTTCTCTTGAAGCCCGAGAAACCCAAGGTCTATCGCCCAAACATCCACCCCGATAAAGTTTATTTAACGATGTGTCGTTTTCCTTTCGCAAATCATCTAAAGTAAGAAAATCCCCCTTATTTTCAGCTTCTTTAATAAGGTTATATTCCAAATCAAACCCAAACTTTTCCCGATTTTTAACAAATTCCTCACCCTCAGGGTTCAACAGCCCCGCGTCAATCAACGCCGCACTCGTTCTCTGGCTAACAATAGCAGGCATACTCATCTGTTCAACCTCTAAAGCAGAGCAAATAGCAAAGCGCGAAGCATCATATCCACGATAATCTTTATCTTCCTCAAATCCCTGCCGATACGATTTATCTTGTACCGCCAGCGCATCAAAAATCTCTTTTGCCGCTTCTTTAACAGCTTCAGGTTTAAGCACAGGTGTTTGAATCCCCCCAGGGCTAACCACAGTTTTAGAAGGGTCGCCAGCTTCTGGCACAAACGAAGGAACAGCATCAATTTGATGTTCACGCAAACGATTAACCGTATCCATAACAGTCTGAATATTATCCGCCTCCACAGCCCTTAAACCGCCATGCAAGCCTGCAAAGCCAATAACTACCGCCGAAGGCTTAGTCAAATCATCAAGCATACAAAATTTATGAGAAACAAACGCCGTTTCCGAATAACGAATTTTCCTCTGTTCCGCATAAAAAGCTTGCTCGTCTTCAATCGTAGCCATTCTAATCCCCTAGATAAACATAATATATATTAAAATCTTAAGGTTAGTATATCACACAAAAAAGCAACTTGCAAGCATCAATCATTAAAAGCTCCCACACTCGTCATTGCGAGCGGGCATTAGCCCATATGTGCGAAGCAATCCATAAAACAGGTGCGTAGCACACCACTCCTTCTCTCAATAGATTGCCACGTCGTTACACTCCTCGCAATGACACAAAAAGCAAGCAATCCACAACCTCTCCCCCTCGTCATTGCGAGCGAAGCGTGGCAATCCATTAAATATCATACTCCATATAAATCGCCACGTCGCTTAAACTTCATCACAATAACTATATTTCACCAAGTTCGTTTAATAGAAAAGCCAATAATAAAATTAAAACTCGACAGTCAACCAAGTAAACAACACATTCCCGTCGTTTTTAATCCCAGGAACATACGCCGCATTTAAAGACACCGTTTTTTTGTAGCTAATCCCCACCATCGGAAGCGGAAGCGGAACAGGAATATACGAATACTCATGGCGTTGTGTTACCCCAAGCGTATATCCATATCCAGCCAACCAATTTTTATTATCATCAAGTGCAGTATTATAAAGACGCGCATATCCAATCATCGTTTCCATATAGCTATTAGAGTCCTTAAACGCCATCGCATAAAGCCCATGCCAATCATCTCCGTCATAGCGCGAAAGCCCAACCCCCAAGCCCCATGGCTCTTCATTATATTTTTTAATATGTTCTTTGTCATATGTCAGCCGATTGTGCCAAACCCTTAAAGGAACCATAACGTTAAAACGTCCGTCCTCATATGTTTTACTAACATCTTGCTTTAATCCGTCAACATAGTCCCCAATAACACCAGCTTGCACATCGCAAACTGTCATAATCATAAAAAATACAATCGCGCAAATCCGCAACATCATAGTCCCAAGTCCTTAAAAAATAAAAATCAAAAAAATACAACCTTCAGCCCACAGGCTAAAAAATTAACAAATTATTTACAATTTCGGTATATACTATAAAAAAATAAATAGATTGCAAGGAAAAAATGAGATTAGTTTTAATCATTTGTCTAATACTAAGTTTAAGCGCGTGCCAAACCAATGGCTCGGCAACCAGTCATAGCAAAAATTTCAGCTTTTTTACCAATATCTTAACATTTGAATTTTAAGCCAAACTCACCTCCCCCCCATTCTTTATTGATGATAACTTTTGCATAACCTTACTGTAGAGCTTGAAAAAATAAAAACACTTCGTTAAACTAAGCTCCAAATTTTGCAAACAATCAAGAGAGAACCATGCAAATCAAACGATTCTTCAAACACCTCACGCGCCATATCACGCGTTCCGCTCCGTTCTTGAGCCTCATCGGCACAATGGCGGGAACATATGTCTGGCTAGTTGGCAAAACAAGCCACTTTGAGGTTGAAGGAATAACCGAATTTGAAGAACTAATAAAAAAACACAACGGAGGTATTTTCGTTAGTTGGCACGGACGCGCCCTCTTGTTACCATATTTTTGGAGCAACCCACGCCCCATGAAAGCTCTCGTTTCTCCTCATGCAGACGGGCGGATAATCGCACGCTTGCTTAATATGTTTCACATCAAAACCATAGACGGCTCAACTGATAGAAATTCACGTTCTTCCGCAATAGAAATCCTCAAAGAGCTAAAAAAAGGTACAGTCGTTTCGCTCATCTCAGATGGTCCGCGTGGTCCAAGTATGCGCCTAAATAAAAGTGTGATATATTTTGCTCAAAAAACAGGCAAGCCAATCATGGGCTTCACATATAGTGCCGAAAAATCAAAAATCATGCGCAAAAGTTGGGATGACATGCTCCTCCCCCCATTGTTTGGTAAGGGCTATATCAAGGCAACCACCCCACTGTTTGTGCCAGAAAACGCCACCGAGGAAGAGCTAGAACAATTACGCCAAACCTTTGAAAACGAGCTAAACGCCCAAACTTTTAGCGCAGACAAGCTCTGTCATCTTCCCGAAATTGCCCCCGACCATGTCAAAAAAGATAAGTTAAAAAAAGAAAGAAACTAAATGATACTCTCCGTCTACAAAACCCTCATCACAGTATTGTTTCCTCTCTTAAAGGTAACTTACATCAAGCGTCGGCAAATCAAAGGCAAAGAACACCCTACCCGTTTTAACGAACGCCTCGGAAACTACACGCACCCCCGCCCAGAGGGAAAGTTATATTGGTTTCATGGCGCGTCTGTGGGCGAGTCTATCTCCATGCTTCCGTTAATCGAAAAACTCCTAACCGAAGATAAAACCCTCTCAATCATCGTAACCACAGGCACACTAACCTCTGCCGAAATCATGCAAAAACGTTTGCCCGAGCGAGCGTTTCACCAATTCATCTCGTTTGATACGCCAAAGTTTGCAAAAAATTTCCTAACTCATTTTAAGCCAGATGCCGTTTTGTGGTTCGAGTCGGAGCTTTGGCCGTCTTATCTTTCCGAAATCAAAAAGCACCACATTCCACTCATCTTGGTAAATGGGCGCATCTCAGATAAATCTTTTAAAAACTGGCGCAAGTTCTCTTGTGTCATCAAAGAAATTTTAAGTTGTTTCACACTCTGTCTTGGGCAATCCGAACAAGACAAAGAGCGTTTAACCATTTTGGGGGCAAAAAAGACCGCCTGCTTTGGAAACATCAAATATGCAGGTTCACCTCTTCCCAAAGACCCCGAAAAATTGACCTTTATGCAAAATGCAATAAAAAATCGTCCCGTATTCCTCATTAGCTCCACGCATCATAACGAAGAAGAGCTATTGGGTGAGCATTTTGCACCTCTAAAAACCAAAGTGCCAAACGTGCTAATCATCATCGTTCCACGCCACCCACATCGTGGCGAAGAAATACTCTCCACGTTAAAGGCACAAAACTATGCAGTAGCCCTTCGTTCCAAAGACGAACCGCTAACCGAAAAAACAGAAATCTATATCGCAGATACAATCGGCGAAATGGGGCTATGGTATGCCCTTTCAAGCGTTTCTTTCATCGGAGGCTCGCTCATCGCCCATGGCGGACAAAACTTCATCGAACCCGCGCGCGATAAAAACGCCGTTATCGTTGGTCCTCATATGCACAACTTCAAAGAAATGTTAGAACGCGCCCAAATCGCTCACGCAATCACACAGGTTGCAACCGCTAAAGAAGTAATAGACACCGCAATTAAGCTTTTTAGCACCCCCACGCTTTTAGAAACCCACCAACAAAACGCTTATGAGTGGACAGTCGCAGAAAGCAAAGTTTTAGACGGCATCACCACCGCCTTAAAAAGGGAGCTTGAAAAATGAAAACCCCAAAATTTTGGAACACCAATAATCTCATCTCCCAGCTCCTCACACCCATAAGTTATATATATAATTACATAACCCAATGGCGCATAAACCACGCCACGCCATATCACTCAACCGCCAAAGTAATATGCGTTGGAAACATCACCGCAGGCGGAGTCGGCAAAACCCCCGTAGCCATAGCTTTGGCAAAACAATACCAAAAAGAGGGGAAAAAAGTCTTTTTTCTGACCCGAGGCTATAAAGGAAAGCTCAAAAACATCATTGTCGATCTAAATCTTCACACCGCCAAAGAAACAGGTGATGAAGCCCGCCTTTTAGCTCAAACAGCCCCCACCATCATCGCCCCCAACCGCGAATATGGGGCAAAACTCGCCGAAAAACAAGGCGCGGAAATAATCATCATGGACGATGGTTTCCAAAACCCACAGTTATATAAAGATGAAAGCTGGCTTGTGTTTGACGGCAACATCGGCATTGGCAATGGCAAAATCCTCCCTGCAGGTCCATTAAGAGAAAGCCTCAAAACAGGACAATCTCGTGCCAATTATATCCTCATCATGGGTAAAGATAACACAAACCTCAAAAGCCAATGCATATTGCCTATTCGCTTTGGCGTCATCACCCCCGAACCTTTTACACTAGAAAATAAAAATGTTTTGGCTTTCGCAGGCATCGGACACCCCGAAAAGTTTTACCAAACCCTAACCGAATTAGGCTACCCCCCTGTCATCACAAAAGACTATAAAGACCACCATAGCTACACCATAACCGATATTAAAGAGCTAACCACACTCGCCAAGCATCATAATTTGAGCTTGGTTACCACCGAAAAAGACTATGTCAAACTCCCCAAAGAGTTAAGCCAAAATATCCATACCCTCAAAATCACCGCTAAAATCATAAACGAATAAATAAGGAACACCATCATGGAAGAAAACCAACAAGAACAAAATTCCGATGAAAAGAAAATATTTTATGAGTTCGCTTTAAGCTATGTCGAAAATCAACTAAGTGAATATTACAAGAAACATCACATCTACCCCGAAGACATCGCAAAAGAAACCGCAATCAAACACATCCAAACCCTCATCACCCCAGAGCAATGGTGCGATATTCATAATCCACACATCACCCTAAATCACATCTTTTTGCGCCTCATCACCAGTTGTCAAAACTATTATAATATGCCAAACATCATCAAGTTTAAACAGCTAAAAGACAAGTTTGCGCAGGTGTTAGAAGATTTTGATTATAACAAAATCCTCCAAAGATACGCCTCTAGCGAACACCTATACAAAACACTCGCCCAACATTTTGACTTTCCCCTTTCTGATGACCCACATCACACATGGCGCGAGTTCTCACGTTCGGTCATGTCGTCTGCCAAATTTATGGCAAAGTTTGAGAGTGTGGCAGATTTTAGAAATCTCTTTGAATCAATCGCCACCCGCTTCCCCACATCGCAAATCCTCCCCCAGCTTATCAGAAGCGAAATCTATGGTTTAGGCGAAACCCTATCTCACGACTTTATCAAAGAGCTAGGCTATGCCGAATACGCCAAACCAGACATCACCAGCAAACAACTCATACACCAGATTTTTGAAAACCGTGATGACAAACTAGAAGACCCTAACATCACCCAAAAGCTCTGTAAAATCGCTTACAGTGCCAACACCACCGTATACACAGTAGAAAAAGTTTTATACCTCATCGCCACAGGCAAATACACAGCCCCCAACAAAGACGCCCCCAAAATCCTCATCAAAGGCACAAAACTCCGCGAAACTTTCATAAAAGCATGGAAAGCCCACAAAAAATCCACCCTCTCATCGTTGTAAATCCCTCACACCAAACAAAAAAAACGCCCACAAGGAGTGTCTTTTTTAAAGGCTGTGCGCCTCGCACTGGTCGGAACTCATAGGATTGACTTCGTTTCACTCTATCGCACTGGCACTCATCGGCTATTCGCCAACACCACAACATAGCAGGACCCACTCTCTCCACATCACAGCCAAAATCGTTGCAGGTGGTGCTACCACTAGTCGAACCTACTTTTCGGTTCAAATCCATAACCCCACCAATCAAACAAAAAAAGGGTACCATAACAGCACCCTTTTTTTATTTGGTCGGGACTATAGGATTCGAACCTACGACATCTTGCTCCCAA
>CAZRHI010000005.1:0-23951 GCA_964599945.1 uncultured Acetobacter sp.
CGGTGGCGTGGGTAGAGCGTCATTTGAAAGATTATAAAGGGACTGTGGTTATGGTTACGCACGACCGCTATTTTCTGGATAATGTGACGGGATGGATTTTGGAACTTGACCGTGGGCAGGGTATTCCTTATGAAGGAAATTATTCGTCTTGGCTTGAGCAAAAGCAAAAACGCATTGAGCAAGAAGCTAGAGAGGAAACTGCTCGTCAAAAGGTCTTGGCTAATGAATTGGAATGGATTCAAAAGAATCCTAAAGCACGTCAGGCTAAGTCAAAAGCTCGTATTAATGCCTATGATGAATTGTTGGCGCAGGCTGCTAAAGATAAGATTACAACCGCCAATATCAATATTCCGATGACCGAACGTTTGGGGGATTTGGTTATAGAGGCGACAAATATTTCAAAAGCCTATGGTGACAGAGTATTGATTGATAATTTGTCATTTAAGATTCCGAAAGGGGCAATTGTCGGAATTATTGGTCCTAACGGTGCCGGTAAGACAACTTTGTTCAGAATGATTACTGGACAAGAGAAGCCTGATTCTGGTGAAATCAGATTGGGCGAAACGGTTGATTTGGGCTATGTTGATCAGACCAGAGATGAATTGAGCCCAGATAAAAATGTTTGGGAAGAAATTTCGGACGGTTTGGATATGATTAAGCTTGGCAAAGGTGAAGTTCCGTCACGTGCTTATGTTGGGCAGTTTAACTTTAAAGGAACAGATCAACAAAAGAAAATAGGTCAACTCTCTGGTGGTGAACGTAATCGTGTGCATTTAGCAAAAATGCTCAAAAAAGGAGCTAATGTAATCTTGCTTGACGAGCCAACGAATGACTTAGATGTAGATACATTACGTTCTTTAGAGGAAGGAATTAGTAACTACCCAGGGTGTGTTTTGGTAACATCACACGATAGATGGTTCTTAGATCGTTTAGCCACCCACATTTTAGCCTATGAAGATGAAGGTCATGTGGAATGGTTTGAAGGAAATTTTGAAGATTATGAAAAAGACAAAATCCGTCGCCTAGGGGAGGAAGCCTGCCGTCCACACCGCGTAAAATACAAAAAGTTGGAGCGATAAAAAAAAGTCGGCGAGAGCCGACTTTCTTTATAATCACTATATCACAAAATTGGAAATAATATGCCCTTTATTGCTATCAATCTTGAAGAACCAGCCTTCATATAATATACGCGATTCTTCTAAAGTTTTTGATGCAAAATCATCGGCAATCAACGCTTTATTTAGCCTAATATTAAGCCAATAATTGGTTTCATCACTATAAACGTCTATTTCATAAGTTAAACCATTTAATAGCGCAATATCGTAGTGCTTTACCTTTTGAACATCGTTAAGATTAAAGTTGGTTATGTGCTTAATTTCTTCTGCGTAAAGTTTTTGGAAATTGTCTGTTAGCTGAGAAATATAATAAGATGGTTCATCAGTTTCTGATAATTTTAATTCATCACCAAAAAATCTACGATAAACTTGGAAATTGTTAGTATCAATGCGCTGAATGCTGTTTTCTTCAATATCTAACAAAGGTAGCTTTACCCAGTCCATTAAAATATTAGAAGGAACAAAGTCGCCACGTATCTGATATAGATAAGGTAAGTCATTAAGTAAAGCATAATGATAGCGATTTGCTTCACTTTTAGGCGCAACAACAGCAAAGTCTAGAAGTTCACCATGATCATCTTTACAAAATATCTTAATCCCACCATTCATAAATTCTGGAATATCCATTTTTTGAATAGGGTCAGCACGATAAATAACGGAACTTGTGATAAAATCCATCAATTCAGATATTTGCGAATAAGATACGAAGTAGTCGTCAGCTTCTTTAACTTTCCACAAGCCTTCCCTAAGGACTAATGTAATTTGAGAGCCATTATTAAATTCAAGAGCAATGGAAGCAAGATGGGTATTGTTTCGAGTGTTTTGGAAGAAATAATTACCTCTAGACATTGCATAAAAATTTTTTCCATTTTGGTAAAGACTAAAACAAAGCAAAGGAAATATAAGACAGAGCAGAATTATTGCGATTTTAATGTGTTTTTGCATGTGTAATCAATCTCCTAATTTTAGCCTCTTGGGATTTTCGGTAAAGCCTAATAAAAAATATTAACAAACACAAAAGAACAGCAGGTATAAACAAAACAATGATAAAAGTTAATGCTCCCACAAAAGCTTGGTAATTATCCATAGTTAATTGTTTTGTACGATTAAGCTCATCTTCAGTATCTTCCAATGTTTGCGAGAGTTCACTAATCTTCCCCATGTTTTTAACACTAGTGTTTTTTAAGGAAGCTAATGACTTTTTTGTTGAATCAATCTTTTGTTGTAATTCATTTATAGAGTGTTCCATTCTTTGTTTTTGAATGTTAAGAATAGCGTTGCCAATACTAATTAAGTTTATCGGATAATGACGATAATTCAAATGTGTTTCTAGATGATTTTCTAATACATAGTCCATGAGGCGTTGCAAAAACAAAAGATTATCCGTTAAAGATATAATCTGATAAAAGTTTTTACTCTTCGATTCGTTTATGATGTACATACTATCTTTAAGAATATCCGTATCATAGAAAAATAAAAATTTGCCAGATTTAGCCGAGTATGATAATACTTCTGGAATTTCAAACGCAAGTTCAGGATAATTTGTTTGATACATTCCTTCAGAAAAAACTGCAATCGGTTTATTATTAAGCTGAAGAATAGATGTAAGCTTAAAGCTAGAGGGTTGGTAAATACTTATCTCACCTGCGCCATTAACCAAGACAGAACGAATATCTTTACTAAGCTCTGAGTGGTGGATTTCAGCCAATCCTAAAGGCTGATTATCTGATAAGATAGTAGATTGAGGAATTGGTCTAATGCCGAAATTATGTAAAAAATTAAGCCAAAATTCATTGTTACGATTAAGCTGTTCTGGCTCAGAGAAAAAGATAATATTTCCACCATTTAAGACATATTGATCAACAGCCAATAAAAATTCAAATGAAACCTCTTGCGGGTTAATTAAAATAACCGCATCATAAACGGGCGGAATAAACTCTAAAGAAGTAGTCAGGTAAGAAAGATTATAAAATTCTTTTAGAAAATTAGTAAATCCTTGTATCTTTTCCAAGTTCGAAGCGGATGTAATTAGTGCGATGTTCTTTTTTTCTAAACCAAAAGAACGTACAACACGCATAATATCTGTTTCAAGAAAGTTTTTCCGCAGAGGTTCCAAAGCGTTAATGGTAA
Source organism: uncultured Acetobacter sp. (assembly GCA_964599945.1). Taxonomy (GTDB): domain Bacteria; phylum Pseudomonadota; class Alphaproteobacteria; order RF32; family CAG-239; genus CAG-267. The sequence continues at coordinate 3,246 of CAZRHI010000005.1, forward strand.
ACCTGTTCCCATTATTATCAGTAAAATCCAAAGCCATATAAATTTTATTTCCAAAACTATCCTCTTCAAATAGGATTCCCTCTTGAACGAGTCGTCTTTCCATGGAACTAAAAGCATTAACTCTCACAACAGAATACCGAATACTACCATGTGAATATTTTTCAATTTGCTGTAATAGTCGTTCAGCATAAGAAGCATAAGAAGCATATCTCGAATTAACATCTTCGCGTTTGCTTTTGGATTCATAGAGAGTTATGTCGATTCGCTTGTCAAAAGTATGTAAAAATTTTTGATTTTCACCAGTTAAAGTGTAATCTTTATGATGAGTAACATCAATCAGGTCTTTTGAAAAAAGAAAACAACATAAACAAGCAGAGATAAAAATTAAAATAAGTAAACAAGCAAAAGTCCTAAATCCAAATTTTTCTTTTTTCAAACTGAAAAAACGATATTGCACAGCAACAAGATTAAGCCAAAGAACAAGCACTGTTCCCAAAATAAAATAAAAGATATTTCCTAAAAAAAGTGCGCCAGAAAGAAAGGCTTCATAATTATAGTTAAAGTTCAACACATCAAAAGGTACAGAGCCTTTAGATGTATTTAGTGCTGTAAAGTTAAATTGCAAAACCAAGACCAATACAAATAGACTGCAAACAAAACTCGTAATACTTGTCCGACAGAGAACAGAAATTAAGCAACCCAAACTAACAAACAAAGCACCACTTAAAATCAACCCCATATACGCCATTAAAACCATATTCATATCTAATACAGAAAAAGCATTGGTAATAAGCAAAAAAGGAATAGAAAAAAGAAGTAAGAATATGAAAAAAGCAAAGCTGGCAAAAAATTTTGCAAGAACTAATATAGTAAAACTGATGGGTTGGGTTAATAAAATTTCGATAGTGCCACTTTTGATTTCGTCAGCCCAGGAACGCATTGTAATAGCAGGAATGATTAACGCCAAAATTGTGGGTTGAATCACAAAATAAGCGTTCATAACATCTGTTTCACGAACAAAATAATCCCCAAAATACAAAGCGGAAAAAAAGGATAATATATAATATGCAATAAGGATAATATATGCTATATATCCACTAAAATAAGAGCTAAAATCTTTATGGAACTGAGCTAAAAACTGTTTCATTTGTTTTCCTCTAAGTGCTTGCTAAAATAGTGAAAAGCATCGGCAATAGTTTTGGCTTTTGCATCTTTTTTAAAGTCTTTAATTGGTGAATCTTTTATAACATTGCCTTTAGCCAGCATAATAATACGATTAGCCCCGTCAACGTCTTCTAAAACATGGGTAGAAAGCAAGACCGTCTTCTTTTTTGCATAAGTTTTTAAAAAATCTCTAATGTAAACCTTTTGGTTTGGGTCAAGTCCGTCAGTGGGCTCATCTAAAATTAAAATATCAGGATTATGCAAAATAGCACCTGCAATTTCTACACGTTTCTTATATCCTTTAGAAAGTGTGTCAATTCTTTGTGTTAAAACATCTGTAATTTGCATATTTTCTAAAGCAGATAAAATCGCAGAATCTGCATCGTCAATTTTCCATAAATGGGCAATCCAAAGCAAAAATTTATAAACAGTCATATCACCATATAGTGTAGAAATTTCAGGAACATATCCTATATGAGATAGAGCAGCTATTCGATGTGTGCTAATATCTTTTCCATAAATTAAAACACCACCTGAAGTAGGGGGAATATAACCCGTGATAATGCGCATCAATGTGGATTTACCAGCCCCATTTTCCCCAACCAATGCCACTACTTCACCAGATGTCAAAGTCAAATTAACATTGTTTAAAACAAAATGCTGGTTATATTCTTTAGAAACATTTTTTACTTCAAGCATTATTTTTCCTATAAATAGCCTTCTTCAATCAATTATATAGCAAAAAATGTTTAAAATTTTCACAATTTTAGCGGAAATAAATTAAAACGATGATGACAAAAAATTATTTATAGGATATAAATAAAATGTTTATAAGCAAACCCTAAACGGAGTAGAGATTTGGAAGAGAAATATTCAAAAGAAGAAACAAAGTCGATTCGTATTGGAATAATAACAATAATGGTTGTTTTAATAGCTGTTTTTGTAACCGTATCGCATAATTCTTCAATTAAAAACAGAGGTATGGGCGATACATATGATATTTATGCAAGTTTTGGACGCACAGATGGTTTGAATGTTGGTGATATTGTTCGCCTTTCAGGTGTTAATATCGGTAGAGTGTCTAAAGCAGAATTAGATGAAAATTTTAATTCGCGTTTAACCTTAAATATCAGCAAACAATACCAAATACCAGATGATAGTGGCGCATCAATAGTAAGTTTTGGGTTAATAGGAGGAAAATACGTTGAGATAGAAGTAGGGGGATCTGAAGAGTATATTCCTGAAAATGGCAGTATCAGTTACACCCAAGATGTGATAATTTTAGAGGAACTATTAGAGCGGATTATCTCAATGGGAAAAGGCAAACAAACAAAGTCAACCACAGCAAAAGACAAAGGAGAAAAAGATGAATAAGAAACCAGTTGAAACAATTATGGGATTTGTTGTCTTAGCAGTTGCCACACTGTTTATGGTTTTTGCATATCGTGTATCAGATTTACAGGTTGTTAAAGGCTATGAGATAAATGGTCGTTTCTTAAAAGTGGGGGGGCTAAACACGGGTGCAGATGTAAAAATTAACGGTATCAAGGTTGGTACAGTAATTTCTCAAAATGTAAATCCATTAGATTATATGGTTGATGTTAAACTAAGCATTATGCCCCAAATTCTATTACCCAAAGATAGCCAGATAACAATAGCAGGAGATGGCTTAATGGGAGATAAATATATAAAAATAGAACCAGGAAAATCAAAAGAGAAATTATCTGCTGGAGATACAGCGTTAAATACGAAAGAAGCCAAATCTCTAGAAGATATGGTAGGCGAAATTATATTTATGGTAACAAACGATGAAAATAATGACTAAATTAAAATATTCTTTAATAATGAGTTGTTTAGTAGCACTTCCTGTTAAGGCTACCGAAATTCCAACAAACGCAGCACTAATGCAGGCAATGGATAAGGTAACAGGGCGTGTTAACAAGATAACAATTCCAGTTAATTCAAAAGTTTCTTTTGGTGATTTCTCATTAGTGTTAAGGGCATGTAAAAAGCGTCCAGCCGAAGAAACTCCAGAAAATTTTGCATTTGTAGACGTTACAGACAAAAGTTTTGGAAGTGAAGAATATAATATATTTAGAGGGTGGTTACTTTCGTCTACCCCAGGGATTAACGCCATAGAACACCCAATCTATGATATGTGGCTGTTAGAATGTGTCGACACAAATATTGAAGGAGTAACCTTATTAAGTGAGGAAGAATTAAAAATTAGAGATAGTTTGCCTTCAAAAACTGTGCTTGCAGAAGCAAATTCAGGAAAGCAGGAAATAAATTCTTCATCTGAAGCAATAATAGAAACGCCAAAGGCTATCCGAATTAAAGATTTTATAAATGAAGATAGAGATATTGAAAAAAATATAGTTTCAATACCAGCCTATATCTCCGAAACATCTTCTCAATATGTGAGTGATATTGAAGAAGGTGATGAACCAGAAAATTTATTGCAGTTTACCAAATTTCAAGAAGAAAATGAAGAAACATCAAAAGATAAAGATGTTGAGGAAGAAAATAAATTGAAAAACTTCACACCAGAAACATTTACCTCAGGAATAAGAAACTTGCAAAAGAATTAAATTCCAAAAGTATAAACAAAACAACTCAACACCGCATAAGAAATAGCCACAGCTAAAAGTGCGGTGCTTTTTTTAGCTGTGTTAAATGCAGATATTAAAATGATAATTTCAGGCAACATAAGTTGTGCAAATAACCGAAAGTTAGTGGAGCATATGTAAGGATAATCCAGTGCATATTTAAAAGCATATCCCCAAATAGTTCCATAAATAATCATGAAAAAGCATAATATCGGAGAAAAACGAGAGGATAGAAAAATCCGCAAGATAATACATATTCCAATAAAAACAAACAATTTAATTAAAATATTTAAGCAATATAAAATAAATGCAGGCCAATAAACAATCTGATGTGAAATACTAAAATCCCATTCGCCAAATAACTCCGTTTTGATGAGTGCTAAAAATATATTAGCATCACTAATTATCGGGGCATTTAAAAATGGAATGCCTAACATTGAAAAGTCGCAGATTCGTTCTAGTAATCCTAAATATTTAAAGTTCTGTCCAGCAGGAGATGTATCTGGAATATTATAAAATTGCATATCATAGAAAATATGATTCCGTATAATCCATACAAGGGAAAGAGGAACTGCAATTATAACAAAAAAACTCAAATGTAATAAAATTCTTTGTTGATTGCCGTCTTTAGAAAATAACTTATAGAGGAACAAAAATGAAAGAGCTGGTACAAGCATAAGAACGGATAATTTTGTAAGAACTCCAAAACCAAAAGCCAGAGCCGAAAAGACAATATATTTCGCATTTTCTTCTTTATACCAACGAATAGCAAAGTAAATAACCATGACACTCCAAAAAACAGTCGGGGTATCATCAGAAACAAATCCAGTAAACAAAGTAAGAGTTGGATTAAATGCAAAAAGGATAAGAGCAGAATAAAGCAATTTATTTGTAAATTGCAATTCTTTCAAAATGGCATATACAAAAAGAATGCTGGCTGTAACATAAAATAATGAAAGATACTGCAAACCCTCAGAAGCAAGTTTTGTGGAATGCCACATGAAAATTTCTAAATCATAAATATACCCAGCAATAAGAAAATGAAATGGTTGATGAAACAAATAATACATATACCAAGGGTCAAAATTTTGCCAATTTATTCCGTTTTGAGTGATTTGGTGAATATAAAGACGTATCCCACTCCAATCATGTTGTCGCAAATCAATAGGCGTATTTTGAAGATAATAGAGGTGGAGCAAAAAAGCCGAAAAAATTATTCCAAAAGGATAAATGAATTGCTGTTTTTTATTAAGCCAAACAAATAGAAAACAGGTGCAAAGTTCAGCACCAAAGAGAAAGCTCTCATTTCTTTCCAGAAGGATATAAATAAGAAAGAATAATGTTGCAATAAATAAAATGCCGATTCGCTGTGTGTTGTTTTTTTCTAAAAAAATAAAAATACCAGTTAATATGAAAAAAGCTATTTCAGACACATTTAATTCTTGACCACCAAAAAATATGCCTGCTGTTAAAAATAACAGCAAGCATATTCCAAAATTAAAGAAGAACGGATGTTTTTCTAAAAAATCAAACACCACAAGCACCTTTATATTTCATTTTTTGTGCAAGGAGTCCCTTCCGCACATTTGTGATATACTTTGGCTCTTCTATATCCAGTCAGCCCTTTGTATTCCATAGTTGGAATGTAAAGATTGTTAACTGTAATCTTAAAGCTCAAAACTGCGGTATTACCTGCATTATCAAGTGCATATACTTTAATTCTGTGATCACCTTCATCTTCCAAACTTGGGTGTCCAGTAAAAGTATGTGTGCTATCATCATAGCTTAACCAAGCAGGTAAACCAGCATCATCTAAAGAGCCTGCAACAGTTTTAAACTCACCTTCCCAATTTACTTTTTGAAAAGCTTCATCAGGAATTTTTACGCTAACTTCAGAACCAGAGCTAACAACAACATTTGGCACTAATGCAGCAGAAGAAATATCTGCAGGAGGTTTCTGTCCAGCAAGGGTTGCAGAAGCACCTTTTTTGTTTACAACAAAGATACCATCACGCCAATTATCAATCGATTCTCTTAGCTGTACAGCAATAGTCGAAGGTGAATTTAACAACATATCAGCTGTAACTGCGTCCATTCCAACGCTAGCATATAATCTACCAATAGCTTCTTGAACATCAATATAAGATAAGAATGCGTTTGCTTCATCAATAATAGCTCTAGCTGATTCTAACTGACTAACAGCCTTATGCGCTCCTTCTTGTGTAGTAATATCTTCAGCAATATCTTCCGAAGCAGAAGCCACGCCCATATTCAAATAATAATCCTCAACAGCAGATTGATACATCGCCCATGCAAGATAAACTTGGTTAAGAATAATATGAGTCATTCTTTGTCTAGCTAAAGAATTATAAGCTGAAATATCTTGAGAGCGTACTTCTTCAAACACAGTCATAGATAAATCATTAGAGTCCTTAGTCCATTTTCTGTTATAGTAATTAGGATCTTGACGATAATCACTATTATCTACTTCTTCAAAATCTTAGATAACGAATTCAAGTTCTTCTTTTGAAGACCCCAGATCAAAAGATCTGAACTCGGGACGATGCGTTAAAGTCAACCATTCAAGTTGTTGAATCTTAGTACGCATTGATGGGATTGGGAAATTGCCATACTCAGCCCCAGCTAATTTAATCTCTGTTGAAGGATAAAATCCTAATAATCCAGCAAACTCGGTCTGCGCGGTATCAAATTTCCTTCTCAAATCATTAAGAGCTTTGATGTTTTCTAAATATTTCCTCTTCTTAAGAAGAAGACCTGTTGAGGGAGTTTTCCCAGCCTCAGTCATTTCTATTGAACGAGCATTCAATTCATCAACAACACGAACAAGGTATTCATTCATATCGTCAATAACTGGCAAAAGCCGTTGCGCCGCCAAAGCTTTCCAATACAAAGAACGAGCTTCAAATAAAATGTTATTAACAACTTTGCGTGTCTGCTCTTTCGTTGCAATTTCCTGAGAAACTAGATTGTTTTGAAAATAAAGAGCGGACAAATCCAAAAGATTCCAAGACATTTTTAAATCAGACGGAACAGCAACAGAATGTGTCGCGTTTTCATAACCTAAATTTTCAGCCATCGTAGGTAAAGTGGCAGGAGTGATGTTTCCAGAAACCAGATTCTCCTGATAGCTAGCAAGGCGTCTTGTGTAATTATATTTTAAAGCCAAAGCCATAGCCATATACATATCAATAGGCTTTGTGATTTTTGAAGGAGTGCCGATATACATATTTTGCAAATCAACATCTGCACGTACCGCTCTATCCCAATCAGAATAGTATGCCGATAAGACAGGAGCCTCCTCAATTTGTGGTTCAGTAGTAGAGCAGGCGGCCAGAAAACCAGCAAAAGCTCCCATAAAACAAACAATTTTCTTCATTAGTTTTCCCTCAAACATTATTGTTCAAATAAATACTTACACTAAATATTTTTTAATTGGTAGTATTTTATTTGATTTTATACAAGTTTAATGTAAAATAAAGTCAAAGAAAATTTTTATTTAGTGGTGCTAAGATGTTTGGTTTATTTTATACCCTGTTCAAATATAAAGAAAAAGCTCAAAAAGATGAGTTAGGATATTATCCTGAAAAGGTAGATGTTCGTGCGTTTCCTGAGCGAAGATACTTGTGGACATCTCGCTTTTTTGTAGTTATTGCGTGCATCAGTTTATGCTTGAGTATGATATTAGGTGGTGCATTATGTTTGCTGATTCCTATGCGAGAAGTAAGGATAATGCCTTTGCAAATAGATTATGATTTATACCAAATAACCCAGATGCGTAGATCAGAAACAAGAGCATTCGCAGGAGATCTAGTAACTGAAAGCCTAATGGCAAGGTATATCGTAAGAAGATATACAATTAACGATAACTATGATGAAATGATGAAGCGTTTTGGCGAAAATGATTTTGTGAATTTAGCGTCTTCTAAAGATGTATATAGAGAATTTTCTGCAACAGAATTACCATATTTTGAAATGTTACAACAAAAAGGTCTACGTCGCAGAGTCGAAATAAGCATGATATATCCCGTGTCTTTAGACTTTTGGCAAGTACGTTTCAGCACAATAGATACATCTCCAGACTATAAAGAACCGATAATTAGTAGGTGGATTGCCACGCTTCGTATGAATTTTAATTCCTCTAAATATGAAGATAAAAATATAGGATTGATAAATCCTTTTGGCATCACAATCACGAGCTATAATTTATCTTATATGGGTAATAATCAAAAAAGTACACGAGAGTAAAATATCTCTTATAAAATAATAAAATTTTTTGAATTTGTTTACTATTTATTGAACAAATGCCATATAACATGACAAAAGTAAAATAATTTAAATTTAAGGATTTAACGCAAATGAGTAAAAGTGCATTGGAAGTTTTTGATAACACTCTTGTCCCGATGGTAATAGAACAAACATCACGAGGAGAACGTTCGTTTGATATTTTTTCACGTTTATTAAAAGAACGTATCATTTTTTTAACTGGAGAAGTTAATGATGAAGTGTCATCATTAGTTTGCGCACAACTCTTGTTTTTAGAGTCGGAAAATCCCAAAAAAGATATTTTCTTATACATCAATTCCCCTGGAGGTGTGGTAACATCAGGTATGGCAATGTACGATACAATGAAATATATTTCTTGTGATGTCGCAACATTGTGTATTGGACAAGCTTGTTCAATGGGGTCATTCCTTCTTGCTGGCGGAACTAAAGGAAAAAGATATTCTCTTCCAAATTCTCGTATTATGATACATCAACCTTCAGGCGGTGCAAGAGGTATGGCATCAGATATAGAAATTCAAGCTCGTGAAATTTTAGAATTAAGAAAACGTTTGAATAAAATCTATGCGGATAATACTGGAAATAAACTTTCTGTAATTGAAAAAGCCATGGACAGAGATAATTTTATGAATCCAGAAGAAGCAAAAGAATTTGGCTTAATTGACCATATCGTAAAAAATCGTTTAGAAGTAAAATAGGATAAAAATATGAGTGATACAGAAGATAAAGTTTTGCATTGTTCTTTTTGTGGCAAAAGCCAAAATGAAGTAAAAAAACTAATAGCAGGGCGTGGTGTATACATCTGTGATGAATGTATTGATGTTTGCATAAATATTGTTTCTCAAGAAGTGAAAGAAGAACGTAAAAATGAAGATTGTGCAACACATGAACATTTACCCACGCCATCAAAAATTAAAGAGTTCTTAGATCAATATGTCATTGGGCAGGAATATGCTAAAAAAGTATTGTCTGTGGCTGTTTATAATCACTATAAACGGTTAAATAACAAACGTAGTAACCCCGATGTGGAAATCTCAAAATCAAACGTTATCCTGATTGGCTCTACTGGTTCTGGTAAAACGTTATTGGCACAAACCTTAGCCAAAGTGTTAGATGTGCCATTTGCAATAGCAGATGCAACAACGTTAACCGAAGCTGGTTATGTTGGTGAAGACGTAGAAAATATTGTGTTAAAATTAGTTCAAGCAGCAAATTATGACATCGAAAAAGCTGAACGTGGTATAGTATATATTGATGAGATTGATAAAATTACTCGTAAAACCGACGGCCCCTCTATCACAAGAGATGTGTCAGGTGAGGGTGTACAACAAGCCTTATTAAAAATCATTGAAGGAACAGTAGCCAATATTCCTCCACAAGGGGGAAGAAAACACCCACAACAAGAATTTTTACACGTTGACACAACAAATATCTTGTTTATTTGCGGTGGTGCGTTTGCAGGTCTTGAAAAAATTATTGGTCGCCGTGGTGAAGAAACGTCTATTGGCTTTGGGGCGCAAATTAAAGATGCTGAAGAGAAGAGCTTGGGAGAAATCTATAAGCAAGTTCAACCAGAAGATTTGTTAAAATATGGACTTATTCCAGAGTTTGTTGGTCGTCTTCCTGTTATTGCAACTTTAGATGACTTAAATGAACAAGCCTTAATTAAGGTTTTAACAGAGCCGAAAAACGCAATCATCAAGCAATATAAGACATTGTTTGATATGGAAGAGGTTAAATTAACAATTACCGATGATGCGCTAATTGCCATCGCAAAGAAAGCAATAGAACGTAAAACAGGCGCACGAGGTTTGCGTGCAATAATGGAAGAAAATCTTTTGGAATTGATGTATGATATTCCAGATAAAAAAGATGTAACAGAAATTGTTGTTGACGCTAGTGTCATCAATGAAGGAAAAGCACCAACTTATGTTCGTAAACGTCATAAAAAGAGTGCCTAATATTATTTCAAAAAATAAAAATCCGCCATTTGGCGGATTTTTTGTTGCTTTATCCTTAAAAATAGGGTATAATATAGACAAACACCAATTAAATACTAAATAATTATGAAAGGATTAAACATCTGTAACTCCACACCACGCATAGTCGTTTGTGCGGAAACAAAAGAAGATAGCTTCTACTTCCCTAACGGGGCGAAGCTAGAAAAGGGAAAGAAATATAACATGGTGCGCATGGAAGTTTTGGCATTCCACACACATGTCTACCTAGCTGAGTTTCCCAATCTCCCGTTCAACAGCGTGCAGTTTGGAGAGGTTAGCGAAGACTAAACAAAAAACAGCTCTATATCTTATAGGGCTGTTTCTTTATTTAAATATCAATATTCGAAATAATTTTTTTAATTTTCTCAGAAAGTTCGGGCTTAAGTGTAATCAGACGATTAAAAAGTTTTTGCACTTCATTGTTGCAATAAGTATCATTTTCCAAACGTAACACAGCATAACTTGCTACGTTAAAAATATCTCCACAAAAGTCAGGTTCTTTTTCCAATAGCTGAAATAAAAGCTGATATAGATTAACAAGTTTCCCCTCGCTCCAAATATCTGCTTTCAGCCATTGAATTAACATCTCAAAAACCAGTGAGGCATAAGAACTATTTTTATAGGCAATATTAACTAACAAAGTCAGCGGTGTGCGATTATATTTTGTATAGATAATATGCAGAATATCTAGTATTTCAGCACAACAATCGTCTGTTTGCTGTAAAATTCCTTCTAAAATAGAACATAAATCACCAATATAAGCCTTGTCATTATCACTAAACGATAAACGAGCTTTCATTACTCTTAAAAGATTCGAACATTCTTCAGGATGAGCCTTAATATAGTCGAGGTAAAATTGTATTTGTGCTTTCCCACCAAAATCATCACAAGAATTTGGTCTATTAAATATCTTTGTCATTATTTGAACCTTTTCACTCCATTAGCAATCCGCATCAGAGCAAAGCTTACAGCTTGCTCTGTGGGAAAATCCGTTGTTTTGCATTCTCGTTCTGTTTGATATAATAATGTCAAGGCACTCATAATCCGATTTCTATTCCACAAACGAAGTTGAGTAATAAATGCATTTTTTCTAAAAAACATTAAAGGAGGACGCATCGCAAAAACAATTTTATCTGCTGTTTCGCCTTTTTCCATTTTAACCGCGCAGTCTAAAAGTTTCATAAAATGATAGCTGACTGTTCGTACAATAGAAACGGGATTTTCTCCTTCAAAAACTAGCCTATTATAAGAAGCCAATGCTTTATCTGTAAAACCTTGAGCGACAAAATAACACAAATCCTCTTGTGAAGAGGCAGATGTGTCGCTAATAACTTTCAAAACATCATTGACCCCAATGTTTCTATTTTCTCCCATATATGTAACAAGTTTATCAAGCTCGTTTGCACTGATTTTTCGGTCATTGGATAGTCTTGAACACAAAATCTGAAAAGCATTATTGTCAATATTGATATTGTTTTTAGCCATAAATTTAGAGGCAAAAGCACTAATATCTTCATCTCTATCGTCATAACAACCAATACCATAAAAGTCAGATTCATCTTTTGCCATAACGGCAAGAGAATCTTTTGTTTTAAGAGAAGATGATGTGATAACAAGCAGAGTATCAGATTTACTTGAAGCTAATAATTCTCTAAGTTGTTTGGTTAATAAATTAGTAGCTTCCTTAATAACTACAACACGTCGTCCCCCCATTAACGATTGAGCGTTAAATTCTGCATATAAAGCCCCAACATCTGCGGTAATATCAGCCATCTCCAAATAGCTAACATGAAACGCATCATAAATATCAGGAGAAACTGCTTTTATAAATTGCTGGGAAAGTGTTGCTACCATTCCTTCATTGCTACCATAAATAACCACACCACGCAATGAGGGATTTAATGATTTAACAAGAGTTTCAACCTGTTCGGGTTTAATATTCATCAGGATTCCCTCGTTTGGTCTGTAAAGAATGAAAATACGCACCAAGCCTCAAAGATATATCATTAGCAATAATCTTAGCCGCGTTTTTCTCATTTTTCTTCTGAGCAAAAGTCGTCGAATAAGGGTCTCTTAAAATATCATATCCCAAATAAGCCACACTATTTCCACTAATAAGTTGGTGATGCTCATGATTGTTTAAGACATAAGATACAGTATAAATAACCTTTTTACGCGTTGCCGTAATGTCATTACGCAAAGCTTGGTCAATCTCTTGTTTTTTGATATTGGTAATTTTGAGATAATATTTAGGTTGTTGAGGTTGCCCTTTGGGTGTCAATTTATCTAATAAATCATTTCGGATAAGTTGCCCGATTCTATCTGAAATTAGCTCAACCTTAACACTAGCCATTTCATCAATAATACCAGTATCAAATTCATTATCATAATACCAATCTCCAGAAGTTTTTTTCTCCACATATAGAGGTTCAAAACCACAACCAGAGATAAGTATTAAAAATAACGCAACGTATATGTTTTTTTTACTATAAAACAATGTTTACAATCCTATTTGGTACAACAATTATCTTCTTAGGTTCAGTTTCCCCAAGTTGCTTAGCAACGTTTTCCAAAGACTTTGCGAGTGCAATAACTTTTTCTTTATCCATATCACGCTCGGTTTCAATCGTGCCACGCATTTTCCCGTTTATCTGAACAGCAATCGTAACAGTATTATCTTTAGCTAGTTCCGCATCGCCCTTAGGCCAGCCCTCTGTTGCAATAAACGAAGTACGTCCCATACGCGCCCACATCTCGTCTGCAAGGTGAGGCGCAAATGGTGCGATAAGTTTTAACAAAGTCGCGTATAATTCCTCGGGAATCTCTGGTCTGCTAGCAATGTAGTTAACATATGTCATCAAAGATGAAACAGCAGTATTAAATTTCATTTGATCGATTCGCTCAGTTACTTCTAAAATACATTTATGCATAACCTGCAAATCTTTCCCAGTCGGAGAAACAGCAGTAACTTTACTAAATAATGAGAAAATTTTATTTACAAACCGATAAACACCATTCAAGCTTTCATCAGACCACATTGCCACTTGATCAAACGGTCCAATAAACATCTCATACATTCTGAAAGCGTCAGCCCCATACGTATCAATAACCTCATCAGGGTTAATAACATTACCACGAGATTTTGACATCTTCTCTCCATTTTCTGCCAAAATCATTCCATGAGATGTGCGTTTGTTATAAGGTTCTGGAGTGGGAACATATCCGCAATCGTGTAAAAACTTATGCCAAAAACGAGAATATAATAAGTGAAGCGTTGTATGCTCCATACCACCATTATACCAATCCACATTCATCCAATACTCAAGAGCTTCTTTTGAGGCAAACTCTTTGTCATTATGTGGATCACAATATCTCAAGAAATACCAAGAAGACCCAGCCCAGTTTGGCATAACATCAGTTTCTCTACGAGCATGACCACCACATTTCGGGCAAGTCGTGTTTACCCAATCAGTTGCTTTTGCGAGTGGTGAATCTCCCTCATCATTTGGTAAAAAGTCAGAAATTTCAGGAAGCGTAAGTGGTAGTTCACTCTCTGGCAAAGGTTGCCAACCGCAGTGTTCACAATAAACCATAGGAATAGGCTCGCCCCAATAACGTTGACGAGAAAATACCCAATCACGAAGCTTGAAGTTGATTTTTGCTTCACCAAAACCATTGTTTTTAGCAAACTCAATAGCAGCTTTAATTCCTTCTTCTTTTCCCATGCCGTTCAAGAAATCAGAGTTAATATGCGCTCCGTCTTCTTCAAAAGCTTTTTCTGATATATCTCCCCCCTCAAGAACAGGAATAATTGGAAGGTCAAATACTTTTGCAAAATCATAGTCGCGTTGGTCATGCGCAGGAACCGCCATAATTGCGCCAGTACCATATCCTGTCAAAACATAATCCGAAATGAAAATAGGAATAAGTTTGCCATTAAACGGATTCTTTGCTTTAATTCCTTTTAATTCTACACCTGTTTTAGAGTCATCAGCAGTTCGCTGTAGATCGGATTTTTTAGAAGCCTCAACAACATAGTTTTTAATTTCATCAAAGTTAAGAAACTTCTCTTTTAACTCTTCCACATAGGTGTGTTCTGGTGCCATTACCATATAAGTAACTCCAAACGCCGTATCTGGACGAGTGGTGAAAACTCGCAATTTTTTATTCAGAGAAACACCCTCGTTGTCGGTAACTTCAAAATCAAGTTCAGCTCCCTCAGAGCGTCCAATCCAGTTAATCTGTTGAGATTTGACACGGTCAATAAAATCCACACCTTTCAAATCTTCAATCAATCTATCCGCATATTTAGTAATGGCAATCATCCATTGCTCTTTGTCTTTACGAACAACCTCAGCTCCACAACGTTCACAATGTCCATTAACAACTTCTTCATTAGCCAAACCAACTTTACAAGCAGGACACCAGTTAATTGCAGTTTTTGCTTTATAGGCAAGTCCTTTTTCAAAAAACTTCAAAAACATCCATTGTGTCCATTTATAGTATTCAGGATCACAAGTGTTGAAGCATCTATCCCAGTCAAAAGAAAGCCCAATAGATTTTAATTGACGAGTGAAATTTTCAATATTTGCTTTTGTAGAAATAGCAGGATGAATACCTGTTTTGACAGCATAGTTTTCTGCAGGTAACCCAAAGGCATCAAACCCCATCGGATAAAGAACATTAAATCCTTCCATACGCTTTTTTCTAGAGATAACATCTAACGCAGTATAAGAACGAGGGTGTCCAACGTGTAAGCCAGCACCAGAAGGATATGGAAATTCCACTAATGCAAAAAACTTTTCTTTTTCATGGTCGATTTCTACTTTATAAACTTTTTCTTCATCCCAGATATGTTGCCATTTTGCTTCAATTTTCTTGAAATTATATCTTTCTTCAAGTTCCCAATCTTTTTTCCATTCTTCAAAACTATCTTTTCCATTATATCTGGCATTTTCACCCATTGTCTTTATCCTTATGTTCAAATATTCACTCTAAAATTTGCTCATAAGTTATCATAATGAAAAAAAAATACAATGTTTTTTTATCTTTTTAAGCATTCATCAAACAAAATACATAAGATTATAGTTGAGCTTTTTGCTGAAAAGCTTTCTCGTTAGCCCGAACTTTATCATCAAATTTATCTAAAAACCAATTAAGATCTCCGTCTTCATCTTTAATCATCTGGTAAAAACGCTTGCGGTATTCAATCACCATGCTAACTTCTGAAATTTCCACATCAACCGCTTGAATAGTATTATTCGTTCCTCTTATGAGCTTAAATTTTACAGGAATTTTATCGACTTTAATATTAGGTGTCATATTCCCAACATCAACAGTGCAATGAACTGTCGTAAACCGAGGATGTTCTATAACATCATCAATAGAAAAAACAATATTGCTCCCCACAGCACTAAGGTTAAATCTTTTGTAAACACTTAACGCATATCTTTGAAACAGTTGCCGATAGCGTTCTTGCTGTTCCTTTGTCATCAGCTTTCCATATTTCCCAATAACAAATTTAGAAACATAGTCTAAGTTTACATCTTCTGTAAGCATTTTATCCAGTTTAGAATATTTTGTAACTAAATCTGTTTCAGATAATGTACGCAACAGTTCTTGCCCTTTGCTATTGGCCCAATCTCTTGCGTCCACGCTATTTACGGCAATTTCAGAGGCAAAAGTTATTCTAATCATACAACAGATTATGAAACAGGTAATTTTAAACACTTTCAACATCAACTTAATCCTACTTGTCAATATCCCAAAGTATATCAAAAGAAACTTAAAAAAACATAAATTATTTCAAAATCACTAAGTTTTCAAAAGGCGTACTTGTATAAAGAGATTGGATAATTTCAGGAATAAACTTTTGCGAATATTTTGTTTCTCCATAGGCGCGTAAGGCGCGTAAATCCACATAATCTTTTGTATAAACAAATTTTGGACGATATTTAACAACCAAAGCATTTATATCAATTCTGTTTTCCATGCCATATTCTTGTTCCATAACAGGTAAGAGCATATCAAGCCCAAACCAATAATAACTAACATCGTTTCGATAGATATTAAAGTTTTTATCATATCCATTCATAATAAAATCGGTAGGTTCAGAGTTTTGGTGAACGTAATCAGATAAAGCGTAATGTGTATAGCTGTTATGTTTTGAAATACTACGATCAAGAGTGTTAAAAATATTTCCTAAATATAAAAACATGAAGATAATAAGCACAATACAAAGCTTCTGATAACACGGGAACAAATGTTTCATCAAAGCAGATAAAACAAGTGCGCCAAGTATTGTTAATAATGTATAGTAATTCGGGTGAGGGGCAAAGTAAAATCCTCGCATTAAAAATTCCATAATGTAAAGAAGCGCGAGAATTTTAAAATACAAGTTTTCTTTTTTTAATAAATATAAGCTAATTCCAAGTGCCACACCATAAAAACTAAAGAAGAGGTTTTTAAACCAAAACGCCCCTCGTTCAAAGTAGGAAACCATCGCCTTGTTAAAATAAAGATTAAGCTCAACATATTCTAAAAGAGTATCTTGAGAATAGAGAAAGCCCATAAAAAGAAATACAACACTAATTGCAGGCAAAACCGCTAAAGATGTTGCTTTGATGCTCATTTTCTTTGTAAATAGCAAATAAAGAATAATGCCTTCTACCCCAATCAGCAAAAGTGAAATTTTTTGTAAAAACAGTGCAGAAAAAGCAAAACTCAAAAACGAGTAAGCTAAATAGCGTGTAAGTGGTGTTCGTAAATAGCAAAACCAATAATAAATACCGATAATAAAACACAGATTCATATAATTATCAGGGCGAAACTGAGAAAAATTATAAACAGTAATGAGGTTACATAAAAAGAGTGCAACCGCAAACCAAGCCCCTTGTCTGTTTTCAAAAAACAAAGCGATTCGATAAATATACCAAACGGTTAAAAGCGAAAAGAAAAAACTCACCCCTCGCATAACATAAAATATGCCAACATTATCATAAAAGAAATTAACAAGTGGTGCGCTCAAATACCATAAAAGCGGATTATGATGTTCAAAAAAATCTCGATACGGGACTTTCCCAATACTCACAAGCCAAGAGGCATGCAGATGCTCAAATTCATCAACAATCTGAAAACCAGAAAAAACAAACGCATAAGCAATAACCAACAAAGCAACAGCCGAGAGAATTTTAAAAATACGACTAACCGCCCGACTGTCAAATTCAATCAACTGTTGCTCAATAAATCTACGCATATTAACTCGCCTGTTTTTCTTCGTGGTAATCCGATTCGGTGTTAACAGACCAAATTTCTTCTTTGTCTTTGCACTCGCCTAAAATATGGTCAACCGCCTTCATTGCCGTCAATGTGGAGTGATCCATATTATTATAACGATGCATACCATTTCTACCCACAAGGTACAGATTTTCAAAACTATTTGTAAAGTTTTTAACACTGTCAAATTGGTCATAAGAACCAAAATATGCAGGATATGCTTTTTTCACACGGTGAGTATAGGCATCTAAAACATCTTTTTTATCAAAAATTCCAATTTTATCTGCTTCCGTAATAGCAAAATCGATAAATGTTTTTTCATCATCAGTCCAGATTTTATCTTGTTCATTACAAAAATATTCTAACCCTATCCAAACCGTGTTTTGGAAATCATTAACCAAATATGGACTCCAGTTATTAAATACTTGAATACGACCTAGTTTAACTTCACGTTCCTGAACATAAATCCAAGTGTCAGGAACAATGTTGTTAATCGTTTTTATCGCTGTTGTGTTTTTTAGTTTTAGCTTGTCTAATAAAACACCAACAACTCTGAAATCACGATACATCAATCCAGACGCAACATCATGAATGTCCTGAGGGACATTGTTCATCGATTCGATAAGGTCTTTAACAGGCATTGTCGAAACAAAAATATCCCCCTCATATACAGTTTTGTTGCCATTTTTATCAGTTGCTTCAACTGAGATAATTTTCACACCTTCACGATTAACTTGTGTTACTTTCTGACCAAAAATAATTTGTCCGCCTTTTTTTGTAACATCTTCAGCAACACTTTGCCACAAATGTCCAGGGCCATATTTCGGATAGAAAAAGCTTTCAATAAAGCTCGTTTCAACCGCGCCACCTTTTTTGCCAGTTAAGTTTTGCGCCATTTGTTTTAAGACTTTTAGGATAGAAATTCCCTTAATCCTCTGCGCTCCCCATTCGGCGGAAATCTTATTGCAATCAATACCCCATAATTTTTCAGTATAGTCTTTAAAAAACGTCAAATAAAGCTCTTTGCCAAATCGGTTAATCATAAAGTCCTGTAAAGATTTTTCATCTTTAATCGGAAAAGCTAATGCTTTTAGATACGAACACCCAATTTTAAACATTCTCCAAATGCCAAGCCCTTTGATTGTGTCCATATTAAGGCTAACAGGATAGCTGAAAAAAGTTTTGAGATAATAAATACGCGAAAGTCGATTTCTTTTAAGCATAACTCTATCCGTTGTTTCAGGATTAGGAGCATCTTTTTTATCAGAAAGTTCAACTTCTCTGTTTAAAATAATATCATCTTTAGAAGGCTTTCCTTGTAATGGCAAAATGTCCATCCACCAATTCATCACTCTTTCAGATTTAGAGAAAAAGCGGTGTCCCCCCATATCAATTTTATTGTTTTTATAATCAAGCGTAGCACTAATACCGCCAACAAAGTCATTTTCTTCTAAAATGATAGGCGTAATATCAGAGCGATTAAGTAACTCGTATGCTGCTGTTAATCCAGCAGGCCCCGCGCCAATAATAATGGCTTTCTTCCCCATAAGTATCTCCTTGCATTGTATAATAGTTAAACGAATGTAATTTATATATCAAAGAATTAAATATTTTGCAATGCTAGAGATTGAGGTGTTGATATATAAGAAAGAATTATCTCTCGCAGTTGTTAGAAGAGGTGAAGTGTTTTACAAATTTACGGAGTTTACCTTTTCCTCGCAAAGAAGCGATGTCATTGGTAATGAGTCCATTGTCAATAAGTTTTTTCCGCAAAAGGCAAGCACATTTTTTTATTGTGTTGTCAACTTTTTTCGGTTCTTCCCAACCCTTAACTTGGTGTTGCATGGCGCGCAAAATCTTCATCACCGTAGCCTGTTTAACATCTATTCCAACAAGCTCATGAGCAACATTAGGGTAAGAATATACTAAGGAAATTGGTAACAACGGCTTAAATTTATCAGGATATTCCCCAAGTTCAGAATCAAATCGTCCACCCGCATACACACGATATGGGTGCGCCAAGCAATTACCAATGATAATATCTTGCGCAATGCCGTTTAGATTGTCATAAGATAAATACCTCTCTTTTTCATCTTTGCTAACAGGTACATCAGGAATAAAAAAGTTCGTTCCTGCAACTTTCCCCTTGTCTTCCATTTGTTGAAAGCCAAATGCAAATTCTGAAGCAACTCTTTTCTGATAAGCAGGATAGCCAAACATAGCAAAATTAACATCTTTGTTTTTATCAAAAAACTTATTACGGATTTCCGCTAAAAGTTCAATATTATCAGCTGTAGAAATATCTTTCGGTGTAACCAAACACTCTTTAACAAATTTTTTATGCACACCACACGCTTTGAAAAAGCGCACATACATCTCCACCTCAGATTTAACATTAAATTGTAAATGGCTGTCGCTAAAGTTGGTATTTCCTTGATTGTCATGCAGTCCTAAAAAGATTAACTTTTTCGGTGTTTTATTCTTCTTAAAATCATTATACCAAGCCTCAACCGCCGCCGCTCCAGAGCCTGGATGACCAGAAAATATAACAAATGCGTCAACTTCTTTAGGAATGTTGAGATAATCAATTCCTCTAATTTTTCGATTATATCCAGCATATGTAATAACTTCTCCGTTTTTGATACGTCCTAAATCTTCCGTGAGAATTGGCTCAACACCACAAATAACACAGCCCGAAACCACCGATAATACTTCAGCGAGGCTAAAATCTCGTTTGCCGGCTGTTGCTTTGGACATTGCTGGAGAAGAAACGTTCGTTGCTTGTCTTTGAGCGTTAAGCTCCTTTGCAAGCTCTGAGTTATTCCTCCTTGCTTTTTGAGACTGCTCGCAAGCGCATGGCTTCGGTTCCCAATGTGCATCACGACCGTAGCCTTCACGTCGAAGAACGAGACGCGTTCCGCATAGTGCGCAGAAACACTTGTGATCACCAGCCCAAGAGTAAAGGGTTACAAATCCTTCTTTTGTCATAGTAGTATACCGCGGACTATCAAAGATAGTTTATTACGCGGTCTTTTTTTAATTGTAAAACATCTTAATATATTTTCTCTATCTATAAATATACCACAATTTCCCCTATTGGTCAACACAAATCGTACAAAAAAAGAGGGCAAAAGCCCTCTTAAAAGTGTTAAGCTCAAATGCTTATTTCTTCATTACAGCAACTCCAGGAAGCTCTTTGCCTTCCATCCATTCAAGGAATGCACCACCCGCAGTAGAAATGTAGGTGAATTTATTAGCAACACCAGCATTTTCCAAAGCAGAAACAGTATCGCCACCACCTGCAACAGATGTAAGCTTACCAGCCTGTGTTAATTCAGCAGCGTGTTGAGCAACTT
>CAZRHI010000006.1:0-22923 GCA_964599945.1 uncultured Acetobacter sp.
TCTCGAGGTCTTGCCATACTTCTTCACGGCGAGCTTTTTCACGAGATAATACGATATTGCCGTCTTTGTCTTCGTATCTATCAACCAATACTTCTACAACATCGCCAACTTTTAATTCGTCATTTCTTCCGAATTCACGCAAAGGGATACGACCTTCTGATTTCAAGCCAACGTCTACGGTTGCGAAATCGTCTGTGATACGGATAAC
The DNA here is from genome assembly GCA_964599945.1 of uncultured Acetobacter sp. Taxonomy (GTDB): domain Bacteria; phylum Pseudomonadota; class Alphaproteobacteria; order RF32; family CAG-239; genus CAG-267. The sequence continues at coordinate 209 of CAZRHI010000006.1, forward strand.
AGTTCCTTTCATAACTGCGCCAACGATACCTTTTTCGCCGAATTGCTCGTTCAAAAGGTCTTCAAAATTTTCAGTCATTTCAGGAATTCTTAATTCTGCAGTATTTGCCATTATATTTTAATTTTCAAAAAATGCCAGACCCTTAATTTTAAGGCGGACTTGTGCAAATTAACTAAACTCTTTTGCTGCACCGCATAAAAAGCTGATAGAGATTTAGATTGAAAAGTTGAAAAAGTCAAGGAAAATTTGAGGCGAATCTGCGATTTTATACTTTATAAGGGAGGCGTTTATATACAAAATCACTCACGCAATTTGGAAGAATGCTCCCTAGCCATGTTGCTAGGCGCATTGGCCAAGGAAACGCTATCAATCCGACATTCTTTTCTATCCGTTTGGCGATGAGTTTTGCCGCGGGTTCTGCTTCCATGAAAAAAGGCATTGGGCAGGTGTTCTTATCGGTAATTCTTGAACGTACAAACCCTGGGCAAATTGTGTTTACTTGTATGTTATAAGGGAGGAGATTTATGCGTAGCGACTCGCCATATGCTTTTACACAAGCTTTTGATGCGCTGTATGAAGGGCAAGCGGGGAGACCATGGTAGCCAGCAATAGATGCGGTGATGGCGATGATTTTGTTTGTGTCGCTTCGCTTTTTATAGATTTCTATGGCTGGTGTTACAGTGTTTATAACCCCCATTACGTTTGTATTAAAGGTGTTAAAAATATTTTCAGGGATTTCTTCTAAAGTTGCAACGCCTGCGTTGGCAATAACAAGATTTAAATACGCTGTTTTTTCTGCAGTGTTTACCCATTCTTCTACGGCGGTTCGGTCAGTAACATCTAAAACTGTGGCGTGGATTTTAGCAGAGCCTTCTTTTTCACAGGCAATCTTTACGGCATTTAGGCGAGCTTCGTTACGTCCACAGATGAAAAGATTTTCTGTTGAGGGTTGTTTTGCATAGTATAATGCAAGGGCTTCACCTATGCCAGAAGATGCGCCAGTAAGTAAGATATTTTTGATAATCATTGTTTAATCCTTAAAATAATGCTTTATTTATGTTTTTTATGTTATATATTGATAGTAAAATATTTGTAAAGAACGTTATTTATGTGAGGTTTTTTTATGGTGGCTGATACAATACAAAGACAAGGGACAATGTTTATTTTTTCTGCTCCGAGTGGTGGTGGGAAGAGTTCAGTTATTAAAAGATTATTGAGCGAACTTTCTGATATTCAACATTCTGTTTCGGTTACAACGCGCGCTATGAGAGAGGGTGAAGTTGAGGGAAAAGATTATTATTTTATCAGCGAAGAGCAATTTAAAGAGTTGGTTGCCGAAAAGGCGTTATATGAATATGTTGATTCTGATTTTGGACCTAAATATGGTACACCTAAGAAAAGAGTAGATGAGTTACTTGGTTTGGGAAAAGATGTTATTTTGGACTTGGATTACCCAGGGGTGCAACAGTTAAGAAAACTTGCGGGGGATAAGGTTAAGGCGATAGCGTTAATTCCTCCTTCTTTAAGAGTTTTACAAGAACGTTTGGTTAATCGTGGAACTGATGCGCCAGATGTTATAGAACGTCGTATGAGTATGGCAGAGAAAAGAATTAAAGAGTGTGAGTTTTATGACTATGTTATTGTTAATGATGATTTAGATTTGGCGGTAGAACAAGCAAAGGCAATTATTTTAGCAGCTCGTGTGGAGAAAAATAATTTGTGTGGTCTAAATGAGTTTGTTAAACGTGTTGTGGAGGATAAATAAGTGGAGAAAATTTATAATTCAATAACAGAACTTGTGGGGCATACGCCGTTATTGAGATTGGGTAATTTGTCAACGCGTTTGCATATTAACGCTGAAATTTTGGCAAAATGCGAGATGTATAATCCTTTGTTTTCTGTTAAAGATAGAGTTGCTTTAGCTATGGTTGAAGCTGCGGAAAAGAAAGGAATTACAAAGGATACGGTTTTTGTTGAGGCGACTTCTGGTAATACTGGAATTGGCTTGGCTGCGATGTGTGCGGCTAAGGGATATAAGTTGATTATTGTGATGCCAGAAAATATGTCGCAAGAACGTATTAGCCTTATGAAACATCTGGGGGCAGAAGTTATTTTGACACCTAAAGAAGATGGTATGAGTGGGGCTATTCATAAAGCAGAGTTGCTTAGAGAAAGAAACCCTAATGTGATTATTTTTAGCCAATTTCAAAATGAGGCAAACCCTAATGCTCATCGAATGGGAACAGCTATGGAAATTTTGGAAGATACTGGGGGAAATTTTGATGCGTTTGTTGCTGGTGTTGGAACTGCAGGAACGCTTACAGGTGTTTCTTCGGTGTTAAAAACATATAACCAAGATTTATTTGTGGTTGCTGTTGAGCCAGAAAGTAGTGCTGTCTTAAGTGGAGAAGAAAAGGGAGCGCATAAAATACAAGGGATTGGGGCTGGTTTTGTGCCTCCGTTTTATGACGCGTCTTTGGTTAATGAAATTATTAAAATTGATAATGAAAAAGCTATCGAAATGGCGAAGCTTGTGGCTAAAACAGAAGGACTGTCTATTGGTATTTCTGCAGGGGCTGCGGTGGCTGGTGCTATTGAAATAGCTAAAAGAAATGAGTTTCGGAATAAACGTATTGTTGTTGTGTTGCCAGATAGTGTTGAACGTTATTTATCAACGGGATATTTTTAAGGTGTTAGGACGATGATGAAACCTAATTCAATTTTGGGTACATACCTTGCCAAGCAAACAGTCTTAAACTTTTTGTTTGTGTTGGCTGTTATTTCGGCAATTATTATGATGTTTGATATGATTGAAATTTTGCGAAGAACCTCGGGAAAATATGATGTTTCTTTGGGATTTTTGTTAGAATACGTGGTTGCTAAATTACCTGAAACGGTTGATAAGGTTATTCCGTTTATTGTGATGGTTTCAACAATGATAACTTTTTGGCGTTTGAGTAAAACAAATGAATTTGTTATTATTCGTGCGGTCGGGGTGTCTATTTGGGGGGTGTTGATGCCTGTCTTATTGGCTGTTTTTGGTATTGGAGTTTTCTGGATTACTGTTTTGAACCCTATATCAGCCAGATTATATGAGCTGAAAGAAACACTATCGTATAGATTGTCTACGGATAATCCGAATGCGTTTTTATTTTCTAATAAAGGGCTATGGATGAGAGAAGGAAGAGATGCGGATAATGTTGCGATTGTGAATGCTAATGGGTTGAATTTGCAAGATAGTGTGTTGTGGCTACATGATGTTAGTATTATTGAAGTTGATGAGCGGACGCAAGTTAAGCGTCGTATAGAGGCTTTTGTTGCAACGTTGGAAGACGGGGCTTTGAATTTGCGTGATGTGCGAATCTATAAAGCAGGACAACAAGTTGAGGTGTTGAATCTGTTGCAATATCCTACGGACATGAATTTACAGAGAATTAAGGATAATTTTGTTGACCCAGAAGCTATTTCTTTTTGGAATTTGCCAGATACTATAAATTTTTATGAGGCGTCTGGTTTTTCTGTGCAACGGCATAAAATGCGGTATTTGAGTTTGGTTGCGTTGCCTTTTTTGTTAATGGCGATGGTGCTGGTGGCTGGAATATTTTCGCTTAAAGCAAGTCAACGGCAAGGTGGTGTGTTGTGGATGATTATTTTTGGTATTACGACAGGGTTTACGGTGTATTTTACATCTCAGGTTGTTTCTGCTTTTGGGGTTAATGCATATATACCGACGTGGTTTGCTGTTTGGGTGCCTGCGATAGTTGTGGCTTCTCTTAGTGTTTCTGTATATTTACACAGGGAAGAGTAATTGTGTTTTTGCAAAAGGGTGTTGTTTTTTTAGTTTTGTTGCTCTCTGGCTGTGGTGTAAGTGGGTTTGTTTATAATGAATATATAACTTTTTCACCAGAAACACAGAGTGATTTATTTAAGCGAAAGACATTTCAATCAAAAGAGTGGTTCTTTTGGAAGATTTTTACAGATAAACCACAACAATATGCTGGAGAAACAAAAGAACTAATGGTTGATAATGTGGCCATTGAATTCGAGCATAATGAAGGGGGAGTGGTTGGTTTGTTTCCTCTTGTTCCTCCACCTCCGTATATGCCTGTGTTTATTAACGACGCAAGTCCGCTTTGTCCTGTTTCATCAGATTTGAGAATGAGTATTCGCTTTATTGATGAAGTAAGTACTTTGGGAGAAGATAAAGAGATACAAGAATATCTAAAACAACCAGATATGCAGAAAATTTATCTTATTAAAGATGATACGACGATTATTGTTCCACGTCATTTTTGGAGTGAAGGGTATTCATATCAAGTTTGTTTTCCGATAACCTTGGAAGAAAGCGACAATACGGTTTTGATTGTAGGAGGCCTTGTTACTCAACAAAATCAAAAAATCTTAATAGAGCCACAAAGGCTACGCTATTATGATGAATATATGCTTGGTATGGGGTATTTGGGATCGTTGGTGCGTTGTGAATTTGATGCGAAAGCATCCGAACACGACTGATTATTGGAGCAATGTTAAAATTTCCGCAGGTATCTTTGTTGGGCGCATGGAGGGTAAGCTTAAAAATACGAGAGTTATTTCAATTTCTGATAAAACAGTGTCATTGCGATAAAGTTTTTGTTCCATTTTGAGGGAAACTCCTTTTATTTCTGTTACCTTGCAGGTGATGTTTAGAGTATCGTCTAGTTTTGCTGGAGATTTGTAGCTAATGTGACAATCGCGTACAACAAAACCTTGACCTTGATTTTTTAACATATCTTCTTGGTTTATGCCAAGGTGGCGAAGATATTCTGTTCTTGCGCGTTCGGCGTATTTTAGATAATTGGCATAATATACAATTCCACCAGCATCAGTATCTTCATAATATATGCGGATAGGAAAAGAAAATGTTTTATCGTCAAATAAAGTTCCTTTAATTGGATCGGTTGTATATGTCATTGTTAAATTCCTAAATCATCCATAAAACTAAATTGGTTGTTGTTATTTTTAAATTTGCTAATGCCAAGGTATTTACACCCTTGTTCTGAAAGGACTCTTCCTCTGGGGGTGCGCTGTAAAAAGCCTAGTTTTAATAAATATGGCTCTATAACTTCTTCGATTGTATCGCGTTCTTCAGAAAGGGCTGCGGCTAAGGTGTCTGCTCCAACAGGACCGCCACCATAGTTTTTGGCGATACAATTTAAATATCTGCGGTCAAATTCATCTAGTCCATAAGCATCTACATCTAATAAACTTAAAGCTTTGTCTGCAATTTCTGAATCTATCTCCACATTGCCAGCAACTGCTCCGAAATCTCGTACGCGTTTGAGCAATCTTCCAGCGATACGCGGTGTTCCTCTAGAACGTTTGGCGACTTCCATTGCCCCATTATTTGAAATGGGCATATTTAGGAGATGGGCGCCACGCAAAACAATTTTTTGTAGATCTTCATGGTTATAAAAATCCATTCTAAGAGGGATTCCAAAGCGTTCACGCAATGGGGTAGAAACTAAACCAGAACGAGTGGTCGCCCCAACTAAAGTAAAAGGTTGTAAATCTATCTTTACTGAACGGGCGGAAGGTCCTTCGCCAATGATTATATCAAGTTGAAAGTCTTCCATTGCGGAGTATAGAACTTCTTCGATTGCTGGGTTCAAGCGGTGAATTTCGTCAATAAACAAAACATCTCTTGCTTCGAGGTTTGTTAAGATTGCTGCCAAATCTCCTGAACGGGTAATCATTGGAGCAGATGTTGCTTTGAAACCAACACCTAGCTCTTTTGAAATTATGTTTGACAGAGTGGTTTTTCCTAAGCCCGGGGGACCATATAGCAAAACGTGGTCTAATACTTCGCCACGACTTTTTGCTGATTGGATAAAGATTTTTAAGTTTTGGCAAACTTTATCTTGTCCGATAAATTCATCTAAGGTTGAGGGGCGAAGATTTATGGTTGCAGGAGAATTTGCGTCATCTGTTGAAAGCTTTTGTGCGCTAACAATTCGTTCTTTATCTTCTGACATCGTTTTCTCCTATTGATTAAATTCTTTGAGAGCTAAGCGGATAAGGGTACTTAAATCTGCTGTGGGGTTATTTAAGCAAATCTCTGATGCGACTTTGTATGCGTCAATCTTAGTATAACCTAAGTTTGTTAGGGCAGATGTTACATCTTCTGTTTTGGTGTAGGTTATATCTGAGGGGTGTTCTGTTTGCTTTTTTTCTTTTAGTGGTTCATCAGAGGTAGTGGAAATGTCATTGTTTAATTCATTCTTAGACATATACTCTATTGGGATTGTTACAATTTTATCTTTTAGTTCGGTAACTAAGCGTGCGGCTAGCTTAGGACCAACGCCAGCTGCTCGTAAAAATGAGCTTTTATCTTGGGCTGCAACAGCTTGGGATAGCTGGGCAGGGGATAAGGCACTTAAAATATTTAAACAAACTTTTCCTCCAACACCTTGAATTTTGGTCAGTGTGTTAAACCATTCTTTTTCCCAAGCGGTTTGAAAGCCAAACAAGGTGAAACTATCTTCCTTTATGACTGTTTCAATTAGTAAAACAACATATTCTCCAATGGTTAATTGAGAAAGGGAACGAGAGGACATATTTACTAGGTAGCCAACGCCGTTAACATCGATGATGCAACAGTCTTCTCCAATGTTATCAATTATTCCTTTTAATTTTGCTATCATTATTTAATGCTTCCTTTAGTTAATAAAGCGAGTTTAATCTGTTTAATTTATGGCTTCAAGAGTTTTTTTATTAAGCCCCCTTTTTTTAGTTATTTTAAAGGTTATATCCAAAAGGTGTTTATATCAACGAAAGGTGTAAGATATGCAAAATAGAAGGAATTTTTTATGGGCTTTGTTTTTTTTAGCAGGTGTTGGATGTGCGCAAGCGGAGGATTACCAAGATTTTAAAAATCATTTGAGTAAAGAATATGGATTTGATTATAATTTTGATGTTTCTGTATTGGGACAGCGTTCAAGCCCTAATGGAGAGCATAATGCGGTGCAAACGTATTTGTATCCTTCCTTTATGTGGACGACGTTTAACAATAAATATGGAGTTGGGGCTTTAAATTTTGCGTATACGGTGATACGCTATGGTAATCATAATGCCAATGATTTGGCTGGTCGGTCTTCATTTGTTACGCCGATTAACGATTACCCAAGTAATGAAAATGAGTTTTCTGAATTGTATTATACATATCAGCTTGGCGGAAAATGGAATTGGTTGACGCTGGGGTTGGGGCAATTCCCGATTTATAACTTTGATGGGACGGCGTATGATGCCAATCAGCAGGTTAATTTCTTGAATGATGCGTTGGCGCAAAATGCATCTGCTTCATATACACAAGCGGGGGTTGGTGTTTATGCGCAGATTACACCGAATGATACATGGACATTTGCGTTTGGTGGGCAAGACGGAACAAATATTGATGCGCCAAGTGTGCGATTTAATCATCTAAACGAAGAACATTACACTACATTCGGATATGTGGCTTATACTCCAACAATAAAAAATGTGGGAGATGCTGAAATTTCTTTGTTGGTATATAACCAACCAGCGGTTCGTGAACAGCCAGAAACAACTAATGGCTGGTCATTAAATTTATCTCAGGATATTGGGGAAAAATTTAGTTTATTTGCAAGGTTAAATGAGGTGAGTGGTAGTGTTGAAAGTATTCGCCAATCATGGGTTTTGGGGGGTGTGTATAATAATCCGCTAAATCGTAATTCTTTGGACCAAATTGGGCTTGCGTATGCATATAATAAACTTGATGAAAAAGCGGTTGGACAACCATTGAAAAAGAATGCTGAACAAGTGTTTGAAGCATATTGGGCATGGGGTGTGGGGAATATGTTGACCATAACTCCTGACGTTCAACTTTATGTTAATCCTGCTCTTAATCCGAAATCTGACTATGGTGTTGTAACAAGTATACGAGCAACAGTGTTTTTCTAAATTTGTAAAGAGGAGCTAAAAAAAGGGGGTAACCCCCTTTTAGTTTTAAATACATTGTTTAAATACAACGTATTTGAAGTAAAGAAAAGGGACGACCCGTGGTGTTGATTTATTTTTTTTATAGGGAAAAAATGAGTTTTAGGAAAATGTAATTGTTTTAGCGAGAAAAAGAATTTGGTTTTAATTAGTGAGGCTTACGTTCTTTTTGGTAAATTTTCTTTGTGTATTAGTTGATTTTTTCTGATGTTTATTGAATTAAAATGATATATTTTCAAAGAAATGGTATATTAAGACTTTGGGAGATTTAATCAAAAATGCGAAAGTTATTTTTGTTAGCACTTATTTTTACAATTTCTGCCTGTCAGCCAAGACAGGTTATTGTTCCAGCGGTAGTTCATAATGTGAATACAACCCAAGAAATTATTGTGGAAAAAGCTCATTTACCGATTATTGGAGAGGTGGAGCCAATTTATTTTTTGCCAATGAAATCTCCTTTTTTTGCAAGAATTGATACTGGTGCGACAACATCAGCGTTAGATTGTAAAGATGTTAACTATTTTGAACGAGATGGTGAAAAATGGATAACTTTTAAGCTCAAAAATCGTAAAACAGGGGAAGAACACATGTTTGAAAAGAAAATTGAGCGTACATTTAAGGTTAGACGTGTGGGAGAAGATGAAAATAGAAAAGCGGTAAAAATGGATGTTAAGATGGGCGATGAAGTTTTTAATGCGCTTTTTTCGATTGTAGATAGAACAAATTTTGACTATCAGGGGCTGGTTGGCCGTAATATTTTAACAGGAAAGTTTATTGTTGATACATCAACATCATATACTTTGAACTAGGTGGTTGTTATGAAATTAAAGTTGGCAAATTTTTTTACGGTGCGAAAGGTGTTGAGCTTTTTGCTTGTGTTGTCGATAGTATATGCGGCGTATAGTATTTATTATAAAATAAAATATTGGGGTTTTTCTATTTCGCCTAAACAGGTTACTGATGTGTGGACAATAGATACTAAAGTTAGTTTTGATGTGATTGGTGATGATGTTGAGGTGTCTTTGGGTGTTCCTCGGAATAATGAGGGATTTAAAATTTTGAGTGAAGAAATTGTGGCGAATGGATACCAGATTGACGAGGATAAACAAAACAGTCGTATTATTTTTAAAGGAAAAGGAAAGCAAGAGAAACAAAAATTGTATTATCGTTTGAATATTTATGATGATGTTCAAAATAATCAAATTAGTGGGCAGAAACCAGCTAAGGTGGAACGGCCTATTCTGACAGAAGAAGAAACATTGCAAATGAATAAGATTTGGGAATTGGCTGATTTGCAAGAGGGAGATAAAGTTCAACGAATTATAAAGGCGGTTAATTTGGAAATGGCGAATCCTACAATAAGTTTGGTTTTGCCTGTTAATCACACACCGAAAGAATTTGTAGAAAAGATTATTCAGATTTTGGCATATAAGAAGATTCCTGCTCGTATTGTATGGGCGTTAAAATTAGAAGAAGGAAAGAAAACAACGAAACCTCGTATTTTATTGGAGGCATATGTTGGAAATAGGTGGAATTTATATAGTTCTTCTACGGCAGAGATTGGGCTTCCAACGAATTGGATTGTTTTTCAACGTGGTGGCGTTTCTTTGCTTGATGTTCGTGGTGGAGAAGATTCAACAGTAATGTTTTCAGTGTTGAAATCTGTGGCAACACCCTTAAAAATGGCAGAATATCGCTCTAAGGCGAATAATGAATTTTTACCATATCAATATTCTATTTATGCGTTGCCTTTGTTGGAACAGAACACATTAAAATGGCTGATGATTTTTCCGCTGGCTATTTTAATTGTGGTGATTATGCGTAATGTTATTGGCGTTACAACGATGGGAACGTTTACGCCAATGTTATTGGCGATGTCTTTGGTTAAAACAGGATTTGTGGCTGGGTTAGTTTGCTTTTCGGTTATGATTGTTTTGGGGCTTTTAATGCGTTCATTAGTGGCGAAACTTAATTTGTTATTAGTTCCGAGAATCTCATTTGTTGTTATTTTTGTAATTTTACTTATTCAGTTGTTAACTGTTATTGGGTATCGAATGAATTATTCGATAGTTAGTTCGGCTATTTTCTTCCCAATTATTATTACCGCATGGATTATTGAGCGTGCATCAATTACATGGGAAGAGGAAGGGGCTAGAAACACAATAAAAGAAATCTTTTTTACGCTACTTACGGCGATTGTAACCTATTTTGTTATTAGTAATGACTATGTTCGTCATATTATGTTTGCGTTTAACGAGTTAAATTTGGTTATTATGTTTATCGTTATGTTGCTTGGGACATATACAGGATATAGATTAACTGAGTTGACGAGGTTTGCTCCGCTTATTCATAAGGGGGCAGAAAATGTTTAGGTGGTTATCAACAGCCAAGGCGTTAAAGGCAAATGGCGTTTTAGGAATGAATGATCGTAATTATTCGGTTATTTCTAAATGTAATAAACGCTCACTTTATACGTTGGTTGATGATAAAGTTAAAACAAAAAAGTTAGCAAACAGTATCAACATCAATACGCCTAAGATGATTGGGATTATTGAACATCAATATCAAGTGAAAAATATTTTGGATATTGTTAAGGGATATGACACTTTTGTAATTAAACCTGCGCATGGGAGTGGTGGTAAAGGTGTGTTGGTGATTAAACAATATGACGGAGAGAAGTTTTATAGTGCCTCTGGAGATGTTTTGAATTATCAAGACGTGTATCAGCATATCTCTAACACATTGAGTGGGTTGTTTAGCTTAGGGGGAAGATATGATGTTGCTTTGATTGAGGAAGCGGTTAATTTTAGTGATGTATTCAAAAATTTTAGCTATCATGGTGTTCCAGATGTTCGAGTGATTGTTTATAAAGGGTATCCTGCGATGGTTATGATGCGCTTGGCAACTAAAGAATCTGGCGGACGAGCTAATTTACATCAAGGGGCGGTTGGTGTTGGGCTAGATGTTTGTTCGGGTAAAACGTTGAATGCTGTTATGCACAATAAGCCAATTTTTGTTCATCCTGACACAGGGGCGGATTTAATGAAGTTGAAAGTTCCGTTTTGGCGGGAACATTTGATTATTGGGGCGTTGGCTTATGATATGGCAGGACTTGGCTATTTGGGGGCGGATATCGTGTTAGATAAAAATCGCGGTCCGATGATGTTAGAGATTAACGCACGTCCTGGGCTTGCTATTCAGATTGCAAATGGCAGAGGGTTAAAAAATCGATTGGCAGAGATAGAAAACACGTTTCCTAAAGGATTATCTGCTGAAGAGAGAGTTGATTTTGTCTTGAATAATGGGAAATAAAACCCTAAATAAAGATAAACGAATATTTTAAGGAGTTTATAATGGTTAATGTATTAGAGAAAAGCGATACCAAGAGTTTGGGAAAGAGTGAAACCAAAAATTTGGAAATGGAAGAAAAGAAGCAATTAGGTGTTAGCGAATCGAGAAGTAAGAAGATGAAACATTCATATAATGTGGCAGATGCGGAAAATGCGTTAGTGATGAAGCTTAAAGACGGGGAAGTGGTGATAGAGATGTTTCCAGAAGATGCACCGAACCATGTTGCAAGAATTAAAGAGCTGGTTCGCGAAGGTTTTTATAATGGATTAAAATTTCATCGTGTGATTGAAGGGTTTATGGCTCAAACAGGCTGTCCATTAGGAACGGGAACTGGTGGAAGTGGGAAGAAATTAAAAGCTGAATTTAACAAGATTCCGCATACAAGAGGTATTGTTTCTATGGCGCGAGCAATGAATCCAGATTCAGCAGATAGTCAGTTTTTTATTTGTTATGATGATTGTCCTCACCTTAATGGGCAGTATACCGTTTGGGGTAAAGTGGTTTCTGGTATGGAATTTGTTGATAATATCCGTAAAGGCGGTGGCTATAATGGTATGGTTAGCGGGCCTGATGAGATTATCAGTATGCAAGTGATTGCGGATTTATAAGAAAAAGAAAGGGAGTTAGTGCTCCCTTTTTTGTTAGGCTCAAAGAATAGTAAAAAGGTTTTATACGGCTTTGTTGCCAAAAGTGCCACGGAGGTTGCAGTGGGTTATGGCGATGGCTAGAGCGTCAGAAGAGTCATTGTTTTTGGGTTGACACCCAGGGAGGAGGATTTTGACCATTGTTTCAACTTGGCTTTTTTCTGCTCTGCCAACACCAGTAAGGGCTTTTTTGATTTTATTTGGTTCGTATTCGTAAAGCGGAATGTTATATAATGCGGGCATTAGGAAAACGACTCCGCGAGCCATACTTAGTTTTAATGATGTTTCGGGGTTAGAGTTTAGGAAAGTAATTTCTATGGAGGCTTCGTCTGGTTTATAGAGTTCGATAATATGTTGTAATTCATTGTGAATTGTTTGTAGACGCTGAGAGAGATGTTTTTTGGCGTTGGTTGCAATAAAACCGTCTGCCACGTAGGACAGACGGTTTCCGTTAACATCTATTATGCCCCAACCTGTTGAAGATATACTCGGGTCAAGACCTAATATACGCATTTACTCAGCCTCAAGTTGAGCCATAATATCATCGGCAATATCTGCATTGTGATAAACGTGTTGAACGTCTTCATCTTCTTCTAATGCGTCAATAAATTCGAGGAATTTCTTTGCAGTTTCCAAATCTGTAATTTCGCTTTTAACAGTTGGTTTCCAGTCTAGACGAGAAGCAGATGGTGTGCCGAATTTTTGCTCTAAAGCTTCAGTTACAGCAGATAAATCATCTGGTAATGTTTCGATAGCATGAATTTCATCTTCTGAAACAACTTCGTTTGCTCCAGCTTCTAGGGCTTCTTCAAACATTTTATCAGCATCTGCAACGCTCATTGGATATTCGATATAACCGATACGTTCAAAGTTAAATGTTACAGAACCTGTTTCGCCCATTGCTCCGCCACGTTTGCCGAAAATGGCACGAACGTTACTTGCTGTGCGGTTTTTATTGTCTGTTAATGCTTCTACGATTACAGCAGTTTTATTTGCTGAAAAACCTTCATAACGCATGGTTGTAAAATCTGCACCACCTGCAACTTGAGTTGCCTTTGCAATCGCACGTTCAATATTATCTTTAGGCATACTTTCTGCACGAGCAGCCTGAATAGCTAATCTTAAACGAGGGTTTTTATCTGGTTCGGGTATGCCGCTTTTGGCAGCAACAGTGATTTCACGAGCGAGTTTTGCAAAAACTCTGGCTTTTTTAGCGTCTTGTGCGCCTTTGCGATACATAATGTTTTTAAATTGGGAGTGTCCTGACATTTAGATCTCCATAGTTAAGTTAGTGTTTTTCTTTTTGTATAAAACTTCATAAAAAATAGCGCAAGTATTTTTTTTGATTTCGTTAAGATTTTGTTTCGTTTGCTGTTTTGCAATTTGATAACAAGAATGAAGGTGCTTTTTTACCAAAAACCTTATAGCGTTTGGCTAACTCAACCGCTTTTTTATCTATTTCATTATGAGATTGGTATGGCCTTTTTTCAATCGGTTTTGGTGTTTCTTCTCTTGTTTGGGTGGTTGATTTTTCTTCTGAAGCAGGGATTTTTATCTCAGTTGCTTCGCTTTCTTTGTTTTTATCTATTTTTATTTCAGCAGGTGTTTTGAGGATTTTGTTTAATGTGTCTTGTGTTTCTTTAGAACGTCGGGTTGTAAACACGATGTTTTGTTTATTTGTTGGTAATTGTTCTAATATTTTGTTTAGATTCTCTAGTTGGCGTTTTTTCTTGATTAGGTTAATATCATCAACAACTAAAATGTTAATGTTTGAGATGTCAATACGATTTTCTGCGATGTTTTCTAGTAATAAATTAGGAGAAGCGATTATTACATTAGCTTCGTTGTCAATATTTTCGGGCGAATCGTCTTTAATTGTTGTTTCGTTAATTTCATGATATTTGTTAAAAATAGAAAGTTTATCTGAGATATTGACTGCTTCTTCAGAATCTGCTGAGATAATTAAAATATTATGACCTTCTTTTTTAGAGATGATGTCTATTAACGGGAATATATATGAGCAGGTTTTGCCACAAGCAGAAGGGGCGATGGTGAAAATGTCTTTTCCTGCAAGGATAGACGGAATGACATCTTTTTGAACAGTTGTTGGTTCTTGATACCCTAAGTCTTCAATGGCTTGAATGGTTTGTTCGCTTAGTCCTAAATCTTTAAAACTCATAATATATTCCTATGTTGTTTGTTGTTCTTAATGGCTGAATAGTATAACTTTATTGTTTAGAGTCAAGAAGTATGTCTGTTTTTAAGAAAATTATAGTTGTAGCTTTTGAAAATTTGTGTTATGAGTTGGGAAGTTTTATGATGTGATATGTGTGAACAATGGTAGAAACGTTATTTTCAAATCGGGTAAAAAGACCTTTGGCTGATAGATTACGCCCACAGAGATTGCAAGATGTGGTTGGGCAGGAACAGGTTTTAGGGGAAGATTCGCCTTTGGGGCGGATGTTGGTTACGGGGCGCGTTTCTTCTTTTATTCTTTGGGGACCTCCAGGGTGTGGTAAAACAACGATTGCTCGGTTGATTGCAGAACATACGAATCTTTATTTTGAACAAGTGTCTGCGGTGTTTTCTGGTGTGGCAGATTTAAAGCGGGTGTTTCAATATGCTAAAGATAGACGTGTAACACAAGGTAAGGGAACGTTGTTATTTGTTGATGAAATTCATCGTTTTAATAAATCGCAACAAGATAGTTTTTTGCCATATGTGGAAGACGGAACAGTTATTTTGGTTGGAGCGACAACAGAGAATCCGTCATTTGAACTAAATGCAGCGTTGCTTTCTCGATGTCAGGTGTTTGTGTTAAATAGATTAACACCAGAAAATTTTGAGGAACTTTTACAAAGAGCAGAGCGAGAAGAGGGGCAGAAACTTCCGATTGATGAAGAAGCCCGCGAATTTATGAAAAATGTGGCAGACGGTGATGGCCGATATATTTTGAATTTGGCGGAGAGCGTGTGGGCGTATGCTAAGCCTGATGAGATTTTTGATAAAGATAAATTGATGAAAGTAATTCGTTCACGCGCTCCAGTTTATGATAAAGGACGCGACGGACATTATAATTTGATTTCTGCGGTACATAAATCGTTGCGTGGGTCTGATGTTGATGCGGCTCTTTATTGGGTTGCGAGAATGTTGACTTCTGGGGAAGACCCTAGGTATATTTTGCGTCGGCTTATTCAATTTTCAATAGAAGATGTGTCTTTAGCTGATCCTAATGCTGTGGTGCAGGCAATGGCGTGTGCAGAAACGTATGAGCGATTGGGACATCCTGAAGGGGAATTGGCGGTTATGCAGTTAACGGCATATTTGGCAACTGCTCCAAAATCTGCGGCGGTGTATAAGGCAATGGATAAGGCATTTATGGCAGCTAAACAGACAGGCTCGCTTATGCCACCGAAACATATTTTGAATGCTCCAACAAAATTGATGAAAAATTTGGGGTATAGTGATGGTTATATTTATGACCAAGATTTAGAAGATGGGTTTTCGGGGCAGAATTATTTTCCTGAGGAAATGGGACGTAGGCGGTTTTATAATCCAGTAGATAGGGGGTTTGAGAGGGAAATAAAAAAACGAATCGACTATTTTGATAAATTACGAGATGAAAAACAACGCGCAAGAAAGCAACAAAAGGAAGAAAAATGAGTGGTGTAGAACTTGTTAAAGTTAAAAATGAAGATGATGGAATCCGTTTGAATCGGTGGTTTTTGAAATATTACCCAGGGTTGAGTTTGGGGAGATTGCAAAAACTTCTTAGAACTAAACAGATTAAAGTTAATGGACAGAGAGTGGAAGCAAATACACGCTTGGAGAGTGGACAAGAAGTGAGAGTTCCTCCACTTGAGAATGAAAAAAAAGAGATTGTTCACAATACTGTTTCTAATCGTGATGCTCGATATATTGAAGATATGGTTATATATAAAGATGAGAACATTATTGTTTTAAATAAGCCGTCGGGTTTGGCTGTACAAGGTGGAACGAATATGCAAAGGCATATTGACGGATTACTTGACGCACTCAAATTTGACTATGAAGAAAAGCCGAAATTAGTTCATCGAATCGATAAAGATACAAGTGGGGTATTGGTTTTAGCTCGTCATCGGAAAATGGCAGATATTTTAACTAAGGCATTTAGAGAACATACATTGCAAAAGACATATTTGGCGTTAGCTAGAGGAGTGCCAAGCAAGGAATATGGGGAGATTAAAGCTCCGTTGGAAAAGCTTGATGGGCGAGTTCAAGTTACTCCAGAAGGGAAGTCGGCTGTTACGGAATATCATGTAATTGATAGTGTAGGGGATAAGTTTTCGCTAATTGAAGCAAGTCCGCTTACAGGGCGAACACACCAAATTCGTGTGCATCTGGAGTCTGTTGGTGCGCCGATTTTGGGTGATGATAAATATTTTGGGAATGAGCGTTTAAAAAGTAGTTTATTTGCTAGTAAGTTGCATTTACATGCGTATAAAATCGATTTATCTGCGGTTTATGGTAAAAAAATAGTTGTTAAGGCGAAATTGCCAGATTATTTTAAAGATAGTTTGAAAACACTCGGGTTAAATTTTAAGGAGTAGCTTGTTATGAAAAAAGCCATTAAAATTATTTTGATTTCTGTTGTTAGCTTGTGTGTGATTGCGATTGTTACGGCATACATTGCATTAACACAGATTGACTTTAATCGATATAAAGAAATGATTGTTAAAATTGTTCGTGATAATACAGGACGAGAATTAGCTATTGGAGATATACAGGTAAAACCTTCGTTTAATCCGACGATTGAAGTTCGTAATGTAACATTTTCGAATGCACAATGGGCAACGAAACCAGTTATGGTGAGTGCTGA
Organism: uncultured Acetobacter sp.; assembly: GCA_964599945.1. Lineage (GTDB taxonomy): Bacteria > Pseudomonadota > Alphaproteobacteria > RF32 > CAG-239 > CAG-267. The sequence continues at coordinate 17,054 of CAZRHI010000006.1, forward strand.
TGTGGTGGATTTGGGCTTTGCTATTGTTCCCTTGTTGCGCAAAAATGTTGTTATTGAAAAATTTGTGTTAAAAGGTGTTGAAGCTAATTTAGAAGAAAATGCACAGGGGGGGGCAAACTGGGAATTTGATTTGCCAAGTAAGGCTATTACGGAAGCTAAGAAAGAGAATAATAACTTTTCTTTAATAAAAAGCGCACAAGCAGATGAGATTGAACCACAAACAGATAGTTTCGATATTTTATCGGCTTTGGTCATTAAAAATGTTGCGTTAGAAAATGTTAAAATTAGTTATACAGATAAGACATCTAACACGGTAGACTACGATATTGCATATTTTAAACTAGATGAAGATGTTAATGGGGATATTGATTTTAAATTTAAGGTTAATGATGGTTTGTATAGCGGGCAGGGGCAGATAGGTGCGTTAAGCTTGTTAAATTCTGAAAAGGGATATCCTGTTAATGCAAAACTAGATGTTATGGGTATTAAAGTAAATACAGATGTTTTGCTCTATGATGTTTTGGGGGCGTTGCGTTTTGAAGGAACGGTTAATGCTTCTGGATTTATGGGGAAAAATAGTGGCTTTAATGAAACAGCAGATGTTGCTCTTAAAGGTGATTTAAAAAATATTGATGTTCAGATAAATAGTGTAAAAATTGCAGATAATGAAGTTATGGGAACAGTGAATGCTAATATTGGGGCTAAAGTTCCTGTTATTACGGCAAACTTGACTTCTCCTAAGGTTGATATTTCTTCTTTTGGTGGAAAAACGACGACTGCGTATGGAGATTTTCTCATATCAACAGCTGCTGCAACAACACTAGTTCCTTCAGAGGTTATTCCTTATGCTGTTTTGAATAGTGTTAATTTGAATGCAGATGTGGCGATTGCTCAGATTGTTAATGGTAGTGCTGTTTTAGCAGATAATTTGAAACTTAATGCTAAAATTAACGGAGGTGTTGCTAATCTTAAGGTTTTACAAGGAAATGTGGCTGGCGGTAGTTTGACAGCAAACGCTAATGTGAATGCTCAAAGTAAAGGTATGAACATTCAGACGGATATTACCAAATTAAATCTTATAAAATTGATGCAAGCTTTAAAAGCTTCGTCTGATGCGTTTAATTTTATTAGCGGAAGTGATACAGATTTGCATATTCAACTGGCAGGAACGGGGAATACTTATTCTACTGTTGTTGAAAGTTTAGATGGGCAAGTGGTGTTGGTTGTTAATAAATCAGAACTTCATTTGGGTAATATTGGTTTGTTAAAAGGAAATGTGGTTTCTCAACTGTTTGACACTCTTAAACTAACTAAGGGAAATGATGACCTGAATTTGAGTTGTGCGGTTGTTCGGGCAGATTTGAAAAATGGGAAAGTTGATTTTCCTGACGGGATTGTGCTAAATGCAGATAAATTTACATTAGTGGCTAATGGTAATGTTAATCTTAAAAATGACAAAATTAGTGTTAGTGTTAAACCATTTGCAGGAAAGTTGACAGATACGAATATTGCCAAGGCTCTTTCTTCTTTGGTTAAATTGACAGGAACGATACAAAACCCAAGTATTGGGGTTGACGGGGCAAACGCAATTAAGACTATTGTTGGCGTTACCACGGGGGGGCCTGTATATTTGGGAGCGCAGATGCTTTTAGAAAATGATGGTTCACCATGTTATACTGCATTACAGGGAACAGGGTATGAAACGATGTTTCCTAAACCAGATAATGTCATTAAATCAACAACAGGTGATGTTGGGCAAATTTTGAATGATAGTGCAGATGTGGTTAAAGATACGACAAAAGGATTGTTGAATTTGTTATCTGGTGGCACTCTTAATATGAAGAATACGGCAGAATAATGGATTTTGAACAGATATTAAAAGAAATTAAGCAAGACAGAAGTCGTTTGACGGAAGTCTTGCTTAATTTTGTTCAAACGGATACAATTTTGTTTGCGTTTGATGAAGAGTGCCAAAGTTGTTTTAATGCAAAGATTTTGCAGGTTAATGAGATTTTAAATACGGCGTTTAGGAGTTCGTTGTTTTTAGATGTGTTGCCGTGTAATGTTGTGCAGAAAGATAAGGTGTGTAGTTATTTAAATACCCTGTCTTATGGAATGTTTATGTTATTATATCTTGTGGCAACGGAAGTTCGTTCGGTGTTGCTCGGTGTGTTGTTTATTGAAAAGAAAATTGCGATAGAAGAGATTTTAAATACATCGTTTTATGAAGAATTATATGAGCAAGAGAAATGGGGGGAAGCCGAAAATCTAGCTACAAAATATGAGGCGGTTAAAGGTGTTCTTCAAGAGTTGGAAATTTATCGAGATGAAAACGTATTATTTGAAAATTGAGGGACGTGTTCAGCGTGTTGGATATCGTCGTTGGGCGATTATGAAGGCTATGGAGATTGGGGAGATTTCTGGTTTTGTGCGGAATATGGAAGATGGTAGTGTTGAGATTTTGATGCGAGGAGAAGAAGAAAAACTTGATGAGATGTTAAAACAGTGTTATTCAGGGCCGTTTTTTGCACGAGTGGATAAAATTTCTTTTTTGTTAGAGCCTGATGAGGGTATGTTGTCTAGTATTAAATTGGGGAAATTTATAAAAGCTTGATAGAGATATACAGTAATTGATTATGTTTCGAAAATTTGGTGCTTTAGTGTGGAGATGTTTAATGATAAATTAAAACATAAATCTAGGGCGTGGGTGATTGTTTTAGCGGTATTTGTGCATATTTTTAACTTGTTTAATGTTTATTTAAAGGAGGAAAAAATGCTTGTTGAGAAAACAGAAGAAAATGCTAGAGATTGTATGTGTTTAACTTGTCCCTCTTATACTAAAACGTGTAAAATTAAGAATGTTCCAGAGCTTGCTGAAGAAGTTAATAGGTTAGATGATTTGCAACATTTAGAGATGATGTTTTGTGCATTTGAAAAGAGTAATTGTATTCATGAAAATCGTGGATGCTTGTGTGCGGAATGTCCTGTTCATCAACGTTATGCACTAAATAACGAAGATTATTGCCTTAATAGTGGGGGAATTTTGTAATTTGGAGTAATAGAAATGCCAAAGTTGGCCATAACAGGTGAGAGCAGTGCGGAAAACCGTTTATTGTATTTATATAAAATGGTACAAGAACGGGAAAGTTTTTTAAATGATGATGCAAAGATTGTGCAATATAGTGCAATTCTGAGATTTTTTATGAAATTTTTGCAAGGTAGTGATTCTTACACACCAAATGTTTTAAGGGTTTTGTTTTGGACAAATGTGAAACTTGGTGATATTTATTATGATGACGGTTTACAAAATCAAGATAATGCTAGATATTTTTTAGCAGCGACATATTATAATCAAGCATTGAGTTATGCGCAGAGCGAGGAAGAGAAAAATCGGGTGTTATTAGCCCTAAAAGATGTTTATTATTATGTGAATGATGAAGATTCCTTGATTAAGGTGGAGGAGACTTGGGCAGAAAATCATAATCAAGAGGGAAAATTTTCAGCGTATATGTTGTTAGCAGAAAATGAAGTTGTTCCCTTGATTAAGGCTCGGTTTTTGGAGCGAGCTTTAGATGCTGTGATGATGCAAGATGAAAGTTTTTATGCGAAATATCAGGATACATTGAATATATGTAGTCAGTTATTGGCAATATATGAGCTTCAAGGGGAGAAAGAGAAAGCAATTCGTGTTAAGAAATTGCGTGAAAGTACGTTGAAACTGTTGAATTAGGAGAGAATTATGGCACTACATTCGGTTGATTTGTTGATTTTGGGTTCGGGACCAGCTGGATATACAGCAGGGATTTATGCCGCGCGCGCAGGGTTAAATACAATGATTGTGGCAGGAAATCAAGAAGGTGGACAACTCACCATGACAAATAGTATTGAAAATTACCCTGGGTTTGAAGAGATAAGTGGGTATGAATTGATGGATAAAATGAAACAACAGGCTTTGAAACTTGGTGTTCAGATGGTTAATGACCATATTGTTGAAGTAGATTTTGCACATAGACCGTTTGTTTGTAGTTCGGAAAATGGGCATTCTTATAAGGCTCGGGCTGTGATTGTGGCGACTGGTTCTTCGGCAAAATGGCTTAATATCGAGTCTGAAAAGAAATTTTTAGGTTATGGTGTTTCTGCTTGTGCAACGTGTGATGGCTTTTTCTATCGTGGGCGTACGGTTGCAGTGATTGGTGGTGGAAATTCGGCGGCGGCAGAAGCTCTTTATTTAGCAACATTAGCTGACAAGGTTGTTTTGGTTCATAGACGTCATCAACTACGCGCGGATAAAATTTTACAAGATAAGATTTTTAACAATCGCAAGATTGTTGTTGAGTGGGATTGTGTTGTTGAGGAAATTTTAGGTGAAGATGAGCCACGCAAAGTTATGGGGATTAAGCTTAGAAATGTGGAAAGCGATGCGACAAAAGTTGTGCCTGTCGATGGTATTTTTGTGGCAGTTGGGCATAAGCCAAATACGGAAATTTTTAAAGGAAATCTAATTCTAGACAGTAAAGGGTATATTGTTACACATGAAAATTGCTCACAGACAGATATTGAAGGTGTGTTTGCTGCAGGTGATGTGAAAGACCCGAAATATAAGCAAGCGATTATTTCTGCTGGTAGTGGGGCTAAAGCTGCGATGGATGCTATTGAATATTTAGATGTGGAATAGTTTGTTTTGCGGATAAGAAAAAGCGAGAGGTTTTCTCTCGCTTTTTTAGTGTTGTTACATCAGTACTTTTCTATAGAAAAGGCGGGGGCTCTTTCTTTTGAGTAATGAGAAGCCCCACCGATCTAATCGGTGGGGCTTGTCGGGTCGTGAAAATTACTGCTTGTCTGGATAAGAACGAGCGAAGCGTTCTTTTGCTTTTTCTGTGTCAAACAAGATCAGAGCATTTTCGGGAAGGTGGATTGGTAGGAAGTAATCGCCTCCTCTTGTGAAGATGATGTCTTTGACTTGGTATAAAGCCACTTCAAAAGCTTCTTTCTGGGTTGTAAATTCGGATTGTCCGTCTTTCCTAAAACCGACAAGACTCATTGATTCAACTTCATCACTATACTCTAATGTTGCTGAAAATGTTTCAGGTTTGGTTGGGTAAACATAATGATTATTTGTTAGTGAGAGTATAACAATAAGATATTTAAATTGCAAGATTTTTCTATAAAAAAGGTGGGAGAGCCCACCTTATATTATACATTAAATAAGAAGTTTAGCAAGTCGCCGTCTTTAACGATGTATTCTTTGCCTTCGGAACGCATTTTTCCTGCTTCTTTGCAACCTTGTTCGCCGTTATATTTGATATAATCTTCGTAAGCGATAGTTTCTGCACGGATGAAACCGCGTTCAAAATCCGAGTGAATGATGCCAGCGCATTGTGGGGCTTTTGAGCCTTTGAGGAATGTCCACGCACGGACTTCTTTTGGTCCAGCTGTGAAGTAGGTTTCAAGCCCAAGCAAGCTGTATCCTGCTTTGATGATTTTGGTTAAGCCTGTTTCTTCTAAACCTAGGGCGGAAAGGAACTCTTGTTTTTCTTCTTCGCTATCTAATTGAGCCACTTCGGACTCGATGGCGGCGGAGATGATGACCGCTTTAGCGTTTTCTCTTTCAGCTTTTTCAAAAACACGTTTGGAAAACTCGTTACCGGTTGCGGCGCTTTCTTCATCTACGTTACAAACGTATAGAACAGGTTTGGAGGTTAAAAGTTGCATCATCTGATATTGTTTGTAAGCGTCTTTGTCTGCTTCTGAGGGAGCAGCGGTGCGTGCGGGTTTACCCTCTCTTAATGCATTGATGATCGGCTCCATAACACGGGCGCGAACGGCAGATTCTTTGTCGCCACCTGTTTGGGCTTTCTTTTTGGTTTGTT
>CAZRHI010000007.1:0-14073 GCA_964599945.1 uncultured Acetobacter sp.
ACCCATATTACCGCCGTGAAAGGGCGATGTCCTAACCATTAGACGATGGGACCAACGCTAGAACAGAAACACTTATACAAACAAAAAAATAATAAGTCAACACTTCTTTTCAATTTTTTTCACATATTTTCAAAAAAAATATACAAACAATGCCAAAACAACTAGTTAGCAACACGCTTTATTTTTCCGCCCGAGCTTCCTTATCGCGTGCAATAATATCTTTCATCATATCAACCGCTTCTCCGCTCTCGTCCTCCGCTTCTTTTGTTAAAATATTTTCTTTAGCATTTACAATAAGATGTTTATTCTCAAGCGATTCAAAAGCCGATTCTTTCTCAGTCATAGCTTTTTCAATCCCTTCCCCCCCTTTCACAATCACATCATCAACAGCATCAAACCCATCATCACCTAAAACATCTTCCGTATTAACCGCCTCAAATGTATGCGTTGCAACCTCTTCATGCTTAACTGCCTCATCAACAGCCCCCACCGCTTTAACCAGCTCTTCCACACGTTTCACCGCTTCTCCCTGTGCAAGAGGCTCTTCCTTTGCCTTTACTTCAGTTTCAATCGCCTGAGCCTTTTCATCATCGGACCTAACAGCCTCCGCCACAGGTTTCACAGCTTCTTCAGCTTCCTTTAGCGTTTTCACATCCTCCACAGGCCCAAAAACTTCCGCTTCTTCCTTAGTATTTTCTGTACCAACCTTAATATTCTCTTCTTCAACCAAAGGAAGCTCTACCGATTCTACAACATCAACAGCTTCTCCATTTTCATCATAAATCTCTACACCCTTTTCATCAACCACCACTTTTGTTTCTAGCTCTGGCTTTTGTTTCTCAACAACAATCTGAGCCAAAGCAGATTGAGGTTTAATAATCTCACTTGCCTTTTCGTGCATCTCATGCAAAACTTGAACAAACTCTTCCGCTGAAACCGCTATTGCCTCGCGTTTTTCGTCCACCTCATTTTTCTGCAAACCCTTTTCCGCAATGGTTACAGTATCCTTATTATCTTTCATCTCCACATCAATATTTTTCGCTGATTTCTGAGGATAATAAATCACCACAGCCTCTGCCATAGCCTGACCATAACGTCCCCCCTCAAGCACACCGCCAAGTCCACCAAGCAACACCACAAACACTGCCAGCAGTTTTAATTTGCTCTTTTCCATACGTTTTATCATTTCCTGATTTTCCATTTCAAATCCCTCAAATCATACAAATATGAAAGCATTATAAAACCACTAGCAGTGTTTTGCAAGTCCTTACTTAAGTTTATTCTTGATAAACTTCAAAATTCTCGCCCCATCAGCCGAAGAATTGTTTGTCGTAATTTCAAGATTGTTCGTAAGTGTCAAGAGCCAACGTCGGTAAAAATCCCCCACATCGCCCATACTTCCCCACTCACGGCGATATGTTCGATTGTCCAAAAGCATCATAAAACGTTCCACAAACATTTCACGCGCCCCCGCTTCCAACACATCTTGACGTGTCGCAAAGCCTCGAGGCAATTCTTGAGCAATCTCGCCAGTATCTTTGTTAAGAGCATACCACCTGCCGTCAAATTCTTTCAAACGATATGACTTAACAAATTCCTCTTTTAACTCGCTCATCACTTCGCGATAGTTCACCGTGTGCGTATCATTACGAAATTCCACCTGTTCAAGCAAATCTCCAAAATAGTGAAACGTTTCGTGAACAATCGTCCGCGCGTCAGCTGTTCCAAACAAAAAGATAGTTCTATTCGCGCTATCATACGCTCCTTGCGCTAGTTTCTCCAATGTTTGACGATAATTTTTCGTATCAGTCTTAATCCGTTTTGCAAATTCATCATACGGATCCATCACATCAGGCACATACAACTCCGCCTTGTCTTTATCAAGATGAGAGCGTTCATTAACAGGCATCAAATCGTTTGTTTCGTCAAAAAACGGATTTTCAGCCAACTGTTCAGGAGAATATTCCATACGCGAAACTAACGCTCGTTGGTCCATTGCCCCCTGCGAGGTAATCCCTGCCCATGGCATCAATCCCGCGCTATATCCACCATTAGCCCTCGCCTCTGTCATAATCATAGAAGCGTTAAGTGCTCGCACCTGTTGCAAATCTAAATACGCCAAATCACGCACCGCTTCGCTCTCAGAAGAAACCAAATTTTGATATTTCGCTTTAACCGCGTTCAAAAGCTTCTCATAATCCACCTCATAAAACTGCGCGCGTTTTTTAATCACATCAGTCCCCACCTCGCCATTTGTAAAATCCGCACTACGCGAAAGCCCAATCAACGACAAAGGAACATCTTGCTTAATCAAAAACTCACGATAATTCACTTCAGGCAAATAATGGTCCACATACTCCTCCAGATTTTCAATCACCTGCGGTTGTATATTTTCAGCCGCAATGTAAATCTGTCGGTTCATAAAGTTACGACGTTCATCATCTGTCAAAGAATAATCAAACCCTTCAATATCTTGAATAGCAAACGCCGCCCCTTTCAAAAAGATTTCTTTTGCGTTTTCAGTCGTCAAATAATCAGGATCAATCTCTAACACATACCCTTTCTTTGCGTCATGATAAACATGATATGGCGCAAACCTATCCAACACCGAAAAATGAACAGTCATATCCGCAATCTCAGGATAATTAGCATAAAGCTCTGGGTGGTCTAAAAGTTCCCCTAAGCGCATATCTTGACGATGACGCCACATACGGCTCTGCAAAGCCTGTCTTTGAGCCACATCAAAAAATCCATAAGGAGAGCCGCTTTTAGCCTGTTCAAAGCGCAATCTCATCGTTTTCTCAAAAAGTTCCGTAGCGCGAATAAACCTATCCACACGAAACAGTTTTTCCTCCGCGTCTAAATACCCAGCTAACAAACGTCGCTGGTCTTCTTTCAAAAACTTATATTCTTCCTGCGCCAAAAACTTCTCACTCATCGTCAATGGCCGATACGCCTCTTTATAGCTTTTAGGATAAAAATCCTCCTTACTCATATCAGGGCTAAAATCCCCTTGGTAAAGTTTATACCGACCATAAGCTTCGTCTTTATCAATATCTTCAAAGAAAAAAGGAGATTTAGCAAGTCCCTGCCGTTCAAGTTCTTTGCTTCTTTCCTGCCTCCTTGTCTGCGATGTATGATACACCTGCGCAAGTCCACGCAAATAATCCATATTATCCGCATATTGAACATTTTTAGCATCAGCCAAATCTTGAAATTCCTGATTACGAGAAACCCCACGCCTCTGGTCCCAATAGCGTTTAAAGAACTCATGCCGCCTGCTATATTCCAATGCCCCCATAAGGTAAGTATATTCTTCCAAAGAAAAGTCATACGTTTTTCCCTTATAGGTTTCAAGTTCATCTAACGCCTCGTCCAAAGTTGCGTATGTCTTGCGTTCAGGGTGCATCTCTCTATATTTATCAAGCAAGTCTTGTAACACAATGTCTTCAAAATGCCGTCTATTTAAATCTATCTCATCAATAATTTCAAACACATCTTGACGAATTTTAAACCCATCGTTAGCGTCCCCACTATGCCAAGCCGTTTCTGGCAAATTTTTCTCCAAATACTTATAAAAATCCTGATAATACGCGCCAAATCCGTCCATAGCACTTTTCCGCAAAGCCAACGCCAAATACGCCTTAATATTTTCCATCTGCACTCTACGATTATGAAAAAAATCCGTCATCCCAGATTTCAGCTCCATATCCCCCCAAAGCATAATCTTTGCATCTTTGTCGCTAATCTCCATACGCCATTTACCATCACCGCCTTTGTGCCACCCAGTTTTGCGCCAAATATGCTGTGCGTCCACGTTCAGATCAGACATCGCCGTTGCCGTCGTCAGCTTGTTCAGATCAGCCTTTTGCGCGTTAATTCCAATAAGCGAATAAGACAACGTTTCCTCAGGTTTTTGTTTAGCCAAAAAGCTCGCCACATCAATCTTCTCAAGTTGCGGTAACAACTCGTTCAAAACCATTTTCGGCGTAAAGCTATTATCTTGTTGATACAAACTAATCGCATTAGCTTCAAAAACTTTCGCTACAACGCGTGCCTTCGTTTCATCACCCAAAACACTATTAAACCGATTAAACATCTCGTCATAAATTTGGTCAAACCCTTTCAAATCCCCACGTTTAATTTTGCGATCCTGTCGGTTTTTAATAGCTCTTGCCTCACGGTCCATCAAGCGCAAATTTTCTTTCAAATTCGCACTCAAAATTTTCTCAAACGCTTCAGGTTTCTGTTCCATCAAAGCCATCATATTTTTCTCATAAAGCTCAAGTTCTTCACGGCTCACCCCTTTAAGCAAAATTTTCCGCCGAGCCATATCTAAACTTTTACCAGAAAGATACACAACACCACTTCCACCAGCTAACATTGAACTTCCAGCAAACGCCCCGAGCGCGCTTTCCAACAACCCTTCAAATAAATCTTGCGTGTCATCAAGCCCCACCTTGCGCACCAGATTTTCAGCCAACATCTGTTGCAACACTTCCGAAGACACCTCTCGCAAAGGCGCACCCAACATCTCATGCGCCACTTTCTGAGAAGTAAGTTTCGCCCCCCTAGCAATCGTTTCAGGCAATGGGTTAAAAAGTTTATCAATCGAAAAACTAACCGCCAAATTTGCCCCAGACATCACATTAGCCTGAGAAACATCACCTGTCTTGTCCATAACCTCGGTAAACATCTCACCTGCGCCCCCAGTTGCAAATAAGCCGTATGTCGCCCCTGCTCCAATCAAGCGTGACATAGCTCCCATCGCCAAAACCTGAGCCGACCCACTTCCAATCACATTCGCCAATTTGCTCCAAGAAGGTTTCTCATCAAACATCTCTTGTGGTGCCGCCAAAATTCCAACATTTTCCACTTCGTCCGCATATTGGCGCAACGCTTTCCCCACGTCCATAAACAGCTCTCCTGCTTTCGGAATAACCAATCCAGACCCACCCGTCATCACCGTCGTCATCGCTGATTTATTCGCCATATTCGCCCCAAATTGCGATAACATATTTCCAGCCGTCCGCAAGCTATCTCTACGCAAAGAGCGAAGTCCAGATTTCACAACTTCTTTAGCAAACGTCTTCCCGTCAAATTCACCCAATTCCCCCTCATTATATGCCCATTTATAAGATGCCACCTGCTCGCCAATACTTTCAATTCCTTGCCAATAGTTTCTAAGGTCAAACGCCTCCCTCAACCATTTTCCCGCCATAGCAAATCCAGAAAACGGTTCATCATCGTTCACCATCTCTCTTTTCACCTCAGGCAAAGCCAAATTCTGCTCATTAGAAAGATATTTAATCTTGCCAAATTCCTCACCCAAATCACGCATCGCCTCAACCGTTGCATCAAGGTTCTCCTCTTGCTTCACATCCTCATCTGGCACAATCGCTTCCGCATCAGGCAAAACCGTTTCTTTAGCCTCGACCTTCGCACTTTGTTTTAAAGAAGCCTGTTCATCTCCCTCGTCGTTCCCCTCAACCACAGAAGAAATCACAGCATCATCTTGTGCCTTTGCCATATTCTTCACAGATAAATCTTGTTCCACGGGGTTCATTTCCATTGGCTCGTCTAAGCCAATCACATTGTCAATCTCTTCAAAATTATCCATAGCCATTCCTTCATAAAAAAATATTCCTCTTTTCTCATCAAAAAGAGGAATAACCAACCAACTCACATATCCTTTAAGCTTTAACCGCCAACCGTCCCTTAAAATAAAATCGCTCGCCAACCCCCAGTCCAGAAGACTCAAGTTCTGCCAGCGTATCAAATTGCGGATACGAAAGTTCTTTCTTCTGCTCCGCCATAGCAATCTGACGCATCAATGCTTTTTTATCCTCAACATACGGAGCTTTCTCATAAAACTTTCGCCAAACATTGCGCTCATCAAATCCCACATACGCGTTCTTCAACACCCGTTTTAATTCCGAAAAACTAAGGTCTCCCGAAACATTTTCTTTTAGTCCCATTTCTTCGCGTGTTTCTTTTAAGGCAAGTTTCCGAAAACGCTTTTCAAGCGCAGGCGTAATCTCTCCCCCACGTTCCACAAATTCATCAGCAAGTGCTGTTTTTTTGCTATAATAAGTTTCATAAATATCAAACGCGAGTTTTGCTTTATTCTCCATAAAATCATCAGCAAGCGATTTCTTTCCGCTAATCTCCACATCAGGCAACAAAACCAAATCCACCAACTTATCAACATCATTGTCAAATAATAACTGCGAGCCATTTTCCCCCACCTGCGAAAGAATAAGTTGGTTATGCAAAGCCCCCACTTCATCAAGTCCAAGTTTTTTCTGTCGATAAGCCGAAATAAATTGATTTCCCGCAAGCCTAATATCTTGAGCCGAAAGTTGTTCTCCATTGTTAATTCTTTTAACAATCTTATACGCGTCTGCCAATGGTGTTTCTGAGCGATTATCAAAATCCCCCCAAAGCATCTCATCGTCTTTCCCCGCCGTCAAAACAAAAAACTCCGAAGGTTTAATCTCTCCGCGTTCTTTCGCCTGCCAATAAGCAAATGTTTGATTATACTCTGCAATTTCCTTATCACGCAATCGCTTATTTTCTTGAGCTTTCACAGCCTCTTCACTCAAGTTTCGAGTTTGCATAATTTGTTTTTTAACATCGTCTCCCTGCTTAAGACTAAACTTATCAACCATCTTATAAGCTTCATCAGCATCGTTTAAGGCTAAGTTGAGTATGCCCGTTTTCAAATACTCATCTCGATACTTGTTTTTTTCCTCATCGTCCAAAAAATCCGTCTTGTCGATAATATCCATACCCCGAGCAAGCAAAGTATCCCCTCTCTTACCTTCCGAATAAGCCAACATATTTTGGTTCTGTCCCAAAACATCATTTAAGCTCTGCTTCGTAAAATCAAACTGTTTTTTCTCTCGTATTTTTTCCACATCTTCCCGATGTGCGTTTAAGATATTGTCCCCATGTTCTTCCCAAAATTCTGACCCAAAAAACCTATCGTTAAACCGAGTACTTAAATCATCTTCAGCTTCTTTTGCAATCCTGTCAAAATCTTCCTCAGAAGTCGCCTCGCCTAAAAGTTGACGATACCCATTCAACGTCCTATCAGATTCGAGTGTCATCTGTTCTAGGTCAAGTTCTTTTTTCTTTGCCAAAACCTTGCTAGCCGTTTGTGTTCCAGCCACCAACAAATCAAGTGTCGGGTTTCCGCCATATTCTCTTTTTACCGCGCCAATACCAGTAAATTTTGCTTCTCTAACATCCTTTCTAAGCCCCATCTGAGGCACAGTCTGCTCATGTTTCATCTCGCTTCTCCTATTTCATACCCACAATGTTATTAACCCCGGCAAGAGTCGCCTTAAAAAATCTATTTTTTGATTTTTTCTTGAGCTGTCTTGCATTTTCATCAGCCACCTGCGCTTGATACAAATAATTAAAAGCCTTGCTCTCCGTATCAAATCTCCCGAGCAACACATTTTGTTCCATACCCAAATAAGCATTTTGTAACGCCATCGCCGTGGTTGTGCTAGTTCCCATACCAGCCTCCCCCGCCGCAGCCGCTCCTTGAGCTAACTGCGCCCGATTTTGCGAACGTTGCATATCCTCATTCATAGCACCAGCTTTCCTTGCCAATCGCGCGTTCATCCGATACGAAATCGCATTTTGTTTATATTCAGCCGCCTGAATCACCGCCTGATTACTCTCATCTAAAGACTTAAAAAAACCAGAGGCAAAATTTATCGCCCCCATAACAACTGCTGCTTCAATCATCATAAAATCCTTTCAAAAACTTGATAATCATTTCCATTAAAAAACAAAGGCAACACCTCCCCTTTCTTAAAGCCTAACAAACAAGCAAACCTCTCTGCTTGAGAAAATCCTTTCCGAACCGTCATCAAGACACGTTTTCTACCCATCTGTTTCGCTTTAAGTGGAATTTCCGTATGTAAAAAGCGAACCGCTTCCAGTAATTTCCGCCCCACATATTCAGAAATCAACGCATAACAATAAATTTCCCCTTCGTCAGCCTCATAGCCAAACACCGCCAAAATCTCTCCACAGCTATTAACCAACGAATACGCCCCAACATCGTCAAATAATTTCGCCCCAACAACCGCCTCATCACGTTGTGCCTGTTGTACACAAATTTTCAACGCGTCGCCCACCTCATATTGCCTAATCATTCTAAACCACACACCAAAACAAAAGAGGGAAAAAGCCCCCTTTCTCCCTCCAAATCATACCATACTATTGTTTCTTATGAATCCATCGACGGTATAATCGCCAAAATATTCATCGGAAGCGGACTATCATTTTCAATCAAAATCTGAGCTGATTTCTCTAAAACATTCGTCGCCCCATTAAACAACACTTCTTTACACCCCGTAAACAAAGCTCGCGGCGTGTTCATCTTCTCGTCCACATTACGATACAAAATCTCACAAAGCGACTTTTCATCTTGTCCAATTTTGCCACCACCCGAAAGATACAACATCAACATAACGTGGTTAATTCTCTGCCGTTCTCCAATTCCAGAAGAAGCCTCACTTCCCAAATAAATACTTTGCGGAATATACTGGCTCTCCACAGCCTTACCCACCACCACGCGAGTAAACGTTTTCTTAATCGAAACCTGCCCCTGTATCACCAATTGGTTTTCAAGCACCACACCATCAGCAAACAGAGAAACAAGCTCACCTTCTAAATGGTTAAGTCCCCTAATCACCTCGCTCTCATCGCCATACCCACGTTCAAACACCACAGCACCGTCCAAATACATCGCCTTCTCCAAAGTATAATCACGCCAATACCGCTCTTGCTCAAAACGATTAGAACTCACCTTCCCATTTAACGGATAAACAGGCATTCCCGCATCAAGCCACTCAACCGAACGCACCACACTTCCGTTAATAACACGACACACTTCAATCCATAATTCATCACGACAATCTTTTAAGTTTGGAATAACAACAATACTTTCCACTTTACCGCTAAAATCATGTCTAGAAAATGCCGCCACTTCTTGCTCTGCCGAAAAGGTAAGTGCCGATAACGTTCCATCACCCATCAAACACCATAACACCTTGTCAGGCACTTCCTGATAACTCATCGCCACCAATCGCGAAGTAAATAAATGTTTTCCCAAAAGCGACATATCCGTCTGGTCATATCCATCGTTATAATAATTATACATCAAATCACGCAAACTAAGTCCATACCTATCAACAAAAAACAAATGCGCCCCCACAGCCACAGGCATAATCGCCTTACTGCCCACATTCGAAATCTGTGAAATTTTCACATTGTCCGAAGCCATCGGCACATTCGCGCTTACAGCATCAATATAAAACTCGCCAGCACCAGTCCCCACAAATAACACATCACCCGCAAAAAGCCACTTCCCTTCGTTAAACTCATTGCTTAACACTGGCACCACAATCGCCGTCTCAGCAGTCGTTTCCCCAAGTTCAATATCCGAAAAATTATTATAATCACCATTCGCCGAAAAACATACTTTTGCTCCTGTCTCCGTGTTTAGCAAAAACGCAAATCTATTGCGAAAAAAAGCTCCCGAAATCGGATAAGGTACGCCTTTGTGCAACAACCCTTTCTGCCAATATGCCGTCCCCTCGCTCATCGTATTAGGCAATCTTCGTAACACCTTGGCTTTAACCGTGGTCGAACTCACAAATTCAACAATCTTCACCACACCCCAACCATCGTGAAGATATTTCCAGTTTACCCCACCATCATGCTTCATTCCAACCTCATGCACAGGCTTAGTCGCCCCCGTCGTGCCGTCGTTCATCGCTTCATAATATTTATTATCCGAATAGCAAATTTCCCCCTCGGTAACACTAATCTCCGCAGCCCAAACCACCATGTTCGTTTCTGGTGAGCGAAACCGCATCAATCGCCCTTCGTCGTTTGCGTCAAACACCGCCGAAGTCGCCACCAAATTAACAATTCCGTTTTCATCACCATTCACATCAGCGCAACTAATAATCGTCTCAGTAATATTAACCTCGCCAAATGGACCATTAAGCAATGGCAACTCTTCCAATCGCCAATCAATGTTAGAATATCTTTTTAACATCATAATCGGATACTTTTTGTGAAAGATATATAAAATATCCCCATATTGAATTGTCTGAACATTCCAACACAATTCATCTTCATTCCACAAATCATCGTATGAATAAGGCGTTTCAATCACCAAAGGCTCTTCCAAAGCTGACGTCAACACCATTGGTTCATCATTTCCCACATTCTGCAAAGAAGCCTCATCAAGAAGATTATCAAAACTAATATCAACCGAACCAATCCCAGATGTTTTCACTCCTGTTTGAAAATTTTCAAAATCATGATTTCCCCCTAATAACACTTGCGTCCCTTGCGCATAAAGGCGAATTTTCAAATGGCTAAATTCCACCACATACGCCACCTTATGACTATACTTAAACGGCACTAACAAACTTTTCATATTAACCATTGTTATTTTTTCCTTTCATCTCCCAAACCTTTTTCCCATTACGATAAACCTGAAGCACATTACCAGAAACAACCCCGTCGTAAGATTTATAAAAAGTGGCATACTGCCCAACTTCATCAATCTGCCAACCAACAATTTTCATTGTAATCAATTTATCAACCGCATAAAAACACGCCCCTTGACTATCCTCATAATAAACCCCCGCTTCCGTATCTCTAAGCTTCAAGATTTTATACTCGCCTTTTTTAAGCGCAACTGTATTATATTCATCATATCCCGAGTGGAAAAACATTGGTTTATCCTGAGCCGTCGGTGCTTCCAAATTAGCGTCAAACAACACCGCCATATATCCTTGTGTAAATCGAAAACAAAAACATTTAAGTTGCGGTGTAATACTCCCTGCAGCCGTACATGCCACAAAACCAACAGGCTCCCCCCATTCCTCATACGCGCCAGCATCCTCTTCATAAGCAACCAGATTAACCGTAATCACCTTGTCTTTATCAGCCATCACCGCATCACTACAAAGCACATATCCGTCCGCATACACAATATAGTTCACAATCGAGTTTTTCGGCGCGTCATAAATTCTCCGAGCCACTCCTTCAATTTTCACAACCGCATCTTGAGGCACCGAAACAATCTCAATCCGACAAGTTTCCAAACAGGAAACCAACCGCACATCTAACGTCATATCTTTACTCACAAGCACCGTTCCCCTCTGAGAAGTATACCCCTCAGCCGAAACCTCAAAACTAACCTTATCGCCAAACGCCACCAAAATCGACCGACACTCATTGCCGTTAATCACCACTTTCGCATCAACAGGATAGGTTTCGATTGTCAATCTAGCCCCAGCATTTTCAGGTGTCATCGCCACAAAATGCGTCCCCCCACGTCGTTTAAGCGCGCCTTCCGCCAAAGGAATAAAATTACGACAAAGCCTCGCCGTCTTGTCAAATTTTGCAATATCGGTCCGCCCCTCAAGCCACGGACTAAGTTCCCCACCATTAAACTGTACTCTCTGAGGTTTAACACTCATCAACAAATCTCCTATAAAATTAAATTACCAAACATCTCAACCCACCCCTCTCCCCCACAAATCATAACCCAAAGTTATATTGCGCCCATATCATAATCTCTACCAGCTTTCGCGAACCAATAACCAACTATTCTCAGGCACCAATTCCACATCTTTGAGAATTTCATTGTTAAGTTCAGCCTGCCGAATAAGATTAAAAAATTCTGTTTCCATCGCCTGTTTAAGGTTAAGCGAATGTTTAAGTCTCATCGCCAATTCTCCAGCAATTTTGGCAGCCATCGCCTCCCGAAACAATCTAGAAAACATCACATCATCATCAATATTTTTAACATATTCCGCACTAATACCCCCATTAACCAACGTAACCACACAATTATTAGCCACTTCATAATTTTGCGTAATAAAACTCTGCACATCAAACGTTGTTTTATTCTCCGCCCCAAACACTTTTAAGAGGAGCAAACAATCTTGAGGCAAACGATACATATATTTTTCACCAAACATCTCCTCGGTTTTAGCCAACGGTTTAATCGCCACCGCAAAACGCCACGGATACGAAGATAAAAGCAACTCTCTAATATCGTTGTAAATAATATCATAAGATTTCCCAAACGCAGCATCGTTCAAAGACGACACAGGCGGTTCACCAAGCTTTAACAAAGCACGGTTAATAATTTCAATTTTAGACATAACACACTCCATAAAAAAAAGGATGGCAAAGCCACCCAAACATTAAAAAAAACACTCTCTCAAATCCACCCAATCTAGTGAACACCAACCTCCGCCCGACAAGTCTGTTCGTCAAGTCCCCCTTTTTCCACACACATCACCAACAGACCAAACAATGAATAACCGTAATCGCGCAGTCCCAATTTTTTCACTTCCTCACTCAATTCGTAAATTTTCAATCGCCGTCCGAACAAAAGCCTCTTGCAATTCAACAGCTCGCCCCACACTAGAACCTACAGCAAACTCGCCACATTTCCCATAGCAAAAATCCGCCTCGCTCAGTGCCGAAGAAGACTTAAACCAAAGTCTCACCATCGCCTGATAATCCGCTAAAATCTCCTCCGCAGAATAACTGTAAAACAAACGCACTAACCGCCCGAAGACCTCGTCGATACAACGGCTCTGAACCTCTCCCTCAACAAAAATACCCGCCCCCTCTTCAAACGGCATCACACATCGTTCAAGTTCTGTCAACAATTTTGTTTTTTCATCACTAACCGCCAATCTCTCTTTGTCATAATAGCGCAAAAAGAACGTCCTCCCCACCCCGTTATACGCATACACACTCGTCAAATTTTCCAACCGTCCCTCTTTGTTTGGTATAAAAATCTGGTCCACAGGATACACCTCAGAGTTCAAAACAATCATTCCGTCGTCAACAAAATCATCACTAAGCTCCACCTCGTGAACATCAATCCAAACCGCATCTTCTCCCGCATGATACGGAGAACTGTAAAGCACTCTCTGATTTTTAAATTCTTCAATCCGCTCTTCAATAACCAAACTTTCGGCAACTCCCACTTGCGCAATCAAAAATCCCAAAATCAACACCAATCTACTCATCACCGTCTCCAAATCACTACAAGCACTTCAGTTCTTCATCGCTCCAAACTTTCCCCACCTGCACACATTCCTCTTTCAATGCCTTAATCACCATTGGACGAGCCGTTGCCCATTCCAAATAACACAACCTTTGCCCGCCAACATTAAGCCACACACCATTCCACACATACTGCTAAAAACAATAAGCAAGCAACACCCAACCAAATCAACACACCAAAAAATTTCAACAATTCACGCATTATTCACATCAATAAAAAAAACATAATAATATCATTAATCTAAAAATTTTAAATTATAAAGAAAATTATTTAATTTTTCTTCTCTAACGGTACACAACCATCCTCTTCATTCCATGTTAAGCAGTCGTACCGACAACGTTTCTCGACATTATCCCAAACGCCCCCAACATCAATACAACTCCCATCTTGATCATATATCCATATCAAACATAAACCAATAACAACAACCCAGAAAAAAAGACGAAACGCGCTACCAATTCCTTTTAATACCCAATTTCTTACTATCACAATTTTATCAATATTTATCATTTATTCCTTTGACCCTATGATATTTGCAAGCTTCTTTCGAATCCACATATAAACCATTTTTCGCTTGTTGTCTACCCTGTAAATTAATATCTTTATCATGCAAATAATCCACATATGCATCAAATGGAGATAAATTTTTAAATATTCTATTTTTTAAATAATCAACTCTCTCTTTCGCATTCCCTAATAACTCAGCTGTTTTTTCTCCATATTTTCCTCGCTGAGTTGCATCAAAATTTGCTTTACAATGAAAATAATCATCTGCACCAATAGTATTATCTTTTTTCATATCTTTATAATTCCGATACAAATCACCTACAGCACCTAAAACCTGTTATAAAGTATCATCTTCATTCTTCGCTCTCTTCGTCCCTCTCTCGTCTAACACCTCGTCCAAATATCTCTTGGCAAACATATAGTCAATTCCG
>CAZRHI010000007.1:14173-21611 GCA_964599945.1 uncultured Acetobacter sp.
GTGCGAAGCACACCTCCCATACATAGCCCGCGCGTAGCGGTACACACTCTCACCACACCGCAGCCAGAAGTATTGCCCGTGTCGCTGACACCTAGCGAGCTAAATAGCCTAATGTAACGCGAATACCGCCAGAGTTACCAGTAGCAGAAGTAGCAGATGCCACAACATACGCTTTCACATCAGCAGGCAATGTCGCCGTTGCCATCAATTCACCGTCGGCAAAAGTTTTGCTTTTAGCAATGGTCAATGACATCACTTCAGAAAAAGCACCCTCTTCAGTGTCGCCATGTTTAACAGAAATCACAACCGCCTCACCCGCAGTTGAAACCGCGCCATTAGCAAACACATTCACACACAATGCCCCCTGAGTAGAGCCAGCCGCCACCGCATCACCAACAGCAATGCTAGCAACGTTAATCTTGGTGTTGATTAAATCTTCACCATATACTTTCAAAATATTATTCATCATCTTAAAAATACTCCAAAAAATTAAGCCAAAGTAACCGCTTCTTCATCACCGTTCTTAAAGTTGTACGATGTAATAAAGCGAATACCATTCCAAGACATAAAGCTACGGTTCACATCCATATCAGAGTTGACCGTATGTAACACATTGCCCTTATATGTACTTAAGAAAGAAAGCACTTTCGGGTGGCAGAAAATATAAGTAGACGCAGGTGTTGCTTTCGCATCAATAAGCATATTGTCAATTTGTTCAGCCGTAGGAACATGACCCGCAGAAATATTAACAATCGCAGCCACCGCATCAGGGTTAGCCAACTGCATACCAATATACCCTTTCAAACGCACACCATAGCCAAGCAAACCATTAGTGTTTTTATAGAGTGCGCCCCCGTTAATCGGTGTAGAATCAAGAATACCATGACGCGACAAATTCTTCGCAGAATACAAACCAGTAACTTCACCTTCCACAAAACGAACTGCCACCATAGAGTAACAATTTTCAGTACCGCTCGCGCTAACCGCCTTGCCATTACCAATCGCATAAGGTAAGAAATTATCATAGATGATTTTCTTTTCAGCCGTTTGACCTGCGTGTTTTAATAACACAGGAATTTTCTTGCTAAAATATTCACCAACCCCAATAACAGAGCCTTTATCTTCAGGCAAAAAGATTTCACCGCCCAAAATAGACAAGTCAACTTTTTTCAAATTAGAATCAACTTTCATCTCAGGCAAAGGTTGGTTAATATCAACAAACGCAGGTCCACCAATTTCAGCCACTTCTTCGTATGCGTTCCAAAGGCCATGAGTAGAAGGCTCAAAACGCATATTATCCAAAATCGGAGATTCCTCAGTTAAATGATTAACAAAATGTTCCTGTTTCAAAGATAATGAAACAGCCAGTTCTTTTAATGTACCAAACATTAGATTTCCTTTCAAAAAAATTAAAAAAAACAAATTACGCATATTAAGCTCACCACTTAATATCACAAAAAAAACTCCCCCCTTTCTTCATCACAGATGAAAAAAAAGAGCTTAAAAAGTACCAAAATAAATAGACCGATAAAAAGCCTCTTTCTCGCCGTCCGCAAAGCAACACTTTACATCTCTTCAGGCAACATCTTCAAATCCGCAGGGGCAACAAATCACCCTTTTTGCCAATCAAAAAAACACCACCTAAAAAAAAGCCTCACCCGCCAGATTATGTGCGTAAAAAGTCTTTCTCAATTTCAGACAAAAAAAAGTTATCAGAGGTCGTCTGCCCCTCTGGCTTTTAAATTCAACGCATAAAAAAAGGTGGCAACCACCACCTTAAAATACACTAAAAACCACTCGCATTTTATCCCTATATCAATAACAAAAAAAACAGCACACCTGCACCAAAAAACGCCACAACAAACCAGATACACCATAAAATACGAATCAAAATTTTCTTCATCACACCACCCACAAACACACCACTAACGAAAACCCGACACAAAGCCAAAAATACACCGCCGTCAAAAAATAAAACATACCGCCCTCTGTCGGCAAATTAAACTCTTGCCAAAGAAATTTCTGTCCAAAAAGAAACATCACTTCCGCCATCAAAAACACTTCTAAAAAGGAAAGAAAAATTTTCCGATCCGCCCCGTTTTCATAAAACAAATGTCGAAAAGGAATCTCTTTTTCAAGCTCAACAAAGCCATAGAGTTTGAGTGAACACACAATGGCAAGCAACACACACGCCGCCCCGCTTATCCCAAATCTCAAAAGCCTTTTTTTCATATCTTATCTCTTTCAAAAGCCTATTAAACATAACAACACATACACCAATTTTCCCCTCTTGTCAATAAAAAAGGCGGCACCAAAAGCACCGCCTTCGAGGAGTTTATATATGTGTGATAACATAATAATACTGATGCCTAATAGTCGTTAAACATCTGCTTAAAATATTCCACTGCGTTCCAACTGTCGTTGCGTTTCCCACCACGCCCAAAAGAAACAGGATTATCCTCAGAAATCGCCTCACCAAGTTTTAAGAAAACTTCCATCATACGCCGTGTTCCGACCGCCTGTTCAATACCAGCCACAACCTCGTCATCATCGCCCGTAAAAAGACGCACCCCACGTTTCATCAATTCCATATTTCGCGGTGCCTGCGCCCCCCATTCTTTCCGCACATCATCAATCTCGCGCAAAGAATTTTCTTCCCATTCTTTATCTGCCTTTGCGCCAAATTCCGCACGACTTTTCACATACCACTCATAAAGCCCCTTGGCAGATTGAGGCAAAATATTATTCTCCAAACAAGCTTTCTTAAAACTCTCTCCAATAGCTTTATCTTCATCAGCAAATTCAATGTCAAATCCCTCGCAATCTTGAGGCATACCAAGCTTAGAATAAAGCTTATCCATTGCCTCCTTGTCGCCGTTTTTAGGCAACGCCACCCGAGAGGAAAACCCTCTCTCCAACTCTCGGTAAGATTTCAAAAGTTCCGCAGGGTTTTTAAATCCTTTTTTCCCCAAATACGCTTCTTCTTCAACCGAAAGTTCACCCCACCCAGCTTGCGCCGCTAAAAAATCTTTTTCAATTTCAGACGCCAAAAAGTTATCAGAGGTCGTCTGCCCCTCTGGCTTATCAAAATTCCCCATAATGAAAATCCTCATAAAAAATCAGGTTAAATTATCAAAAAAAGCCTCGCTCACAATATGCAAACAAGGCTCCGGAAAAATAAATGTATAGATTAAAAAAATAACAGCATAAGTCGCCTCACACTGTTCAAAAAGTCCGTATGACAGAAAAACCATTCAACTTTAGTCTCCCAAAGTCAATAATTCCATCATACCTACGTTATACCACCCCTCTGTCAGAATGTCAATACTTTGCGCCTCTCTGCATAAAAAATATTTTTCATTGTTTTTCAAAAGGTTATAACGTTTTTATTTATTTTTTTACACATCAATCTCAAATTTCAGTTCCTCATCATCGTTTTTCTCTTCCGAAACCAACCGAAACACCTCCCTCTCGTCCAATGCCAAATATTTAACAACAAGGTCAAAAATCCGCCTTTTCCCCAAAAGAAACGCCGCCGCATTCGCGTCAAACCGATTTGCCGAATCATAAAAATACGGCACACCGCCTCTACCAAGTTCCCCACGTCCGCCCGCCTCATCGCGCAAAAAAGCAATCACCTTTTTTCCGTCTTCCGAGAGTTTCCCCCCTTCGTTACAAAACACCGCCTGAAACGCGCGCACCAACTGAAGTTCTCTTTTAGTTTTAGAAAATAACATCACAAAATCTCCATAAAAAAAGGGGCGAACCTCTCACCCCGAAAATTAAAAAAACGTCCAACACAATTACCATAATAACAACGAAAGTAACCACAATCCGACACTTGCAAAATATAACCAGATAAAGAGCAATAAAAATTTCCACCATTTCTGCTCATCAGCTAAAAATAAACGATGATATAACCAAACGCCAACCACATATACCACAATATACAGCACATACAACGGTATGATTTTAAACGCTTCTCTATCTCCACCCCCCTGTTCTACAATCAGAGGTAACAAAGTCCCGAGCAAAATAAACTCAACACCGTCAAAAACTCTGTTTAGCCATACATTCATCTTACGCATTGTTCAATCCAATCATCGTAACAACAAAGAGAAAGAAACCACTCCACAACAGCCAATAAACAGCGCAAAAGCAAATTTTCATCTTCATCTCGTCTTTAATTTTCAACCGAGAATAAACTGCCCGAAAGCTCAACGCAGTAACCGCACCCGCCACCAGAAATATATGCAAAAGTGGAGCAAACACACCCCACTCACTCAAAAACGCAACAATCCCCGCCATTCCCGAAGCCACAATCAGCAACATCAAAATCTTTCGTATCATCATATATTCTCTCAAGTTATATTACACATAATAATACAACACAATTCCTCAACTTGTCAAGCAAGATAAACGGGGCGAACCTCGCCCCAACCTTACCCTTTCAACCCACGCATCGCAGCCGAAAGCGGTGCTCTAGACACCGCCCCCATCATAGATTGCGCGTTTTCCATCGTTGCTCTTTGTTTTAAGCGCATCACCTCTTCTTTAGTCCGCACCACCTCAGAGTCAACACCATAATAGTCAGCAATCTTACGAAGCGCGCTCTCCGTGTCGAAAATATCCAAAATTTGCGGATTAGTCTGCGCTAACGAAGCCGCCGCCTCCATGGTTTTATAAAGTCCCAAAATCCGCTCCGAACCTTGCAGATGCACCGCAGGGCTTTCAAAGTCAATAGCAATCGCCCCCGCATACATCAACTCATCAGGCATCTCATCTAATAAACCATACTCAGATAAAATATCCAACTCACGTTCAATATTCCCCGAAAGCCACTCCACCGAAATCCGTTCGCACATCGGGGCCAACAACATAGATTTCTCCAATTCGCGTTTTTCCACTTCCGTTGCCGTCATCTGTTTAGATTGCGTCAAAGATTGGAACAACGGCACCAAAAACGCTCGCTCAATCGCAGCCCGCACTTCTCTTTGCATCTCAACCGTAATCGCAAGATTGTTCCCATATTGCATCGAAACCGCCGCAGGCTTTCCTTGGTTGTCAAGTCCCCCACGAATAACCGCACCCGCCGAACCAAGTTTATTAGTGTCAATCAATCCCATGTTTGTCAAAATCGGTGGGTTAGCCTGAAGTTGCCCCGTGCGCAAAATTGTCTTCGCCATCTCGTTTGCGGTCAACAAATCATAAAACGCCATCAACGCAGGACTATCCCCATACGAGCTACCAGCAATCCCCAAAAATCTCGGTGCCATATACGGGCAAGTCCGATACCCACCTTCTTGAACAATCCTCTTTGTTGAAAGTTCAATATGCACACTCGCATACCGCATACCGCCAAAGTCTTTTTTTGTAACTTCCACATCATCACGTTCATAAACAGCGTGCAAAAATTTGAAGCTCCGCTCTGGCGTGTTCATCGCCGCTTGGCGAATTTCCGCCGAAACCCCTTGTCCAAATTTGCGTACCGCCTCGTCAGCTGAAAGTTCATACTCGCGAAAAACTTCCGCTAGCTGTCCTCTGTCGTTCTTACGAATATACGCTTCTTTAACAGGAATAGTACGATAAACAAGCCCTCTCCCAATATCATCGTCCACCATCCAAACCGCATGTCCATAAATTCCTAACTGGTTAAACAACACATCACTTTCAGTAGAAAAGTTAGAATTTGCCGCATACCTCATACGAAACAAGACATCAGTAGCTTTCTCCAAATATTTTTTAACCGCCTCGTTATTATCAAGCTTCGGGTCAGTAGGTTTCAGTCTATGCCAACGCGATGTCGTCGGCACAATCACAGATTTCATACTCGCCGAAAAACAAGAAAGTGCGTTTCTTCCCGTCGTGTCAAACACATTCTGTTTAATCCGCCCCCGATTATCAGTAGCAAACAATTCCGAATCAACCGAACACATCTCCGCAGCCTTGTTCCACATCGGCTCCCATTTTGCGCGTTCCGTTTTCATCACTGCAAATTTTTTCAAAATATCATTCACTTTTCCACCCCGTTGCGAAAGCCCACCCTTTCGTTTAAGGCTACCAGTTTTCATATCTTCAACAATATGATTAGTCATATATCAAAACCTCCAAAATAAAATAAAAAAAGCTAACCAAATCATCAGTCAGCCACAAAATCAAAACAATTATTCACCCAAAGTTGTCTTATGTCCATATCCATAATCTCTTGAAAGAAATTGCGAAAGCGCACCCATTCTACGTTGGCGTTTTCTCTCTTTTTCTAACAAAATCATCGGGTCGTCCGTAACACCAGCAATCGTCAATTCCGCCTCTTTAGGCTGAATCATCTTAACTTTCGGTTTATCAAACACACTACTCATAACACATTTCTCCAATAAAAAAAATTACACAAATTCCTAATAATTTCAGCCACAGGCTATAAATAAACAGTATCGTCCACAAACTCGCCCCCCTTACCATATCCACAAGCCTTAAACAAATACTCCACGTTTTTAATCGCAAAAGTAAGAGCCAACGCGTCCGCAACATCCGTCGAGCGTCCGAGCCTTTTTTTAATATCAGCTTTCGGCTCAAGTTGTAACCGCCCGAGCGAATCAAACATCTTCAACGGTGCCGTCAAATCCTCAACCAAACCGTCAACTTTCGGTAACGACACAGGCAACGGCGATTTCAACCACTCGGCAACCCTCGCCCACATCTCCGCTCGCCTGTTCACATAACGCTCAGGGTTCTCCGCTCTTTCACCAAAGTTCACAGGAAGCACCACTTCACCAAACCCCTCCGAGAGTAACACATCATAAACCCCAGCACCCAGTCCCCCCACATCAATACACACTTTTACAGGACGATATTCAGCAATCATACCTGCCACCAAATGCGCCACCTGCACCACATCAAGCTTTTGAAAAGTTTTAAGCTCAAAAACAACTCGCCCCCGCCGAAAACAAACAGCAGTTTTATCATCGCCAAAACGAGCCACATCAACCCCCAAAACAAGTGGCACCGAATACACCTGCACCTCAACTTTCGCATCTAACGCCCGATACACTTCTTCGCGCCCAATAAGGTGGTTACCAGCTTCTCTGCGTGGTTCCCCCTCCCAAACGTGCAAATATTCCTCATAGTTTTCCGCTTTCATCTTGAGTGCCAATTTTTTCATATTTTCAGGGCAATACGGATTGTCATAATAGTTGACCTTACGCACAATTACATCATCGTCAGGTTTAACCGCCAACGCTTTCCAAACAGGGTCGGCCTCTTCCTCACGGTTTAAGGAGAGCCAAATCTCCGCCCCCTCTTTACGAATAGTCGGGTCAAGCACCTCCCAAGCCCTAGCAGAGATTTTCTGCGCCTCCTCACACCAACAAATATCCACCCCTTCCAGAGATTTAATGTTCTGCGCATTGTGCTCCATAATCCCCTTAAAGATAAATTTTGA
>CAZRHI010000008.1:0-13442 GCA_964599945.1 uncultured Acetobacter sp.
AACTCTATCACATCTTCCCTCCCCTGTCTACTCACCCTTTCGGCTATTTGGGATAATAAAAGGTAGAATCTTCCTATCAAAAGTATGCCGTCTTTCCTGTTTATTAACTTTTTCATTTTATCGTAATCTGGTGGAGAATATGAATGAAAAGATTTTATACTTATATATTATATATAGCTGCCGCTATTTCGCTTTGTGGATGTTCAAAAAAAGAACCTAATATTTTATTTGGTTCTGATGGCAAAGAAATCCCTATGATATTTCAAAACTTTCCAGACATTCCTTTTCCTAATAATTCTTACATGATTCTTGAAGACTCCAAGACTATGGGCAATGGAGATAATTGGATTGGAAGTATTAGCTACACGGCTACCTATAACGCTGGGCGAATTTTTGATTTTTATGCCTCTGAAATGCCGAAAAAAGGCTGGGTTGAGATTGCTATTGTTAGGGCGCGAATCTCTCAGATGACGTATGTTCGTAATGGTAGAGCCATTCAGATTTTGATACAGATGGAAGGGGACGACTCCGCATTTGTAACAATTACTGCCGTTCCGAATCAGGCTACTGTGAAATTATTACAAAACTAGGGACTCGAGATGAATTTTGATTTTTTCACATTTGGAGGAGCTGTTTTTTGGGAAGATGTCTTTTTTTATCAAAAATGGCGAATCCAACGTCATTGTTTTACTCATACTTATCGACTCCTTGATTCTTGGGATATTCGTCGAGCCTCTGGTTCTTTTGAAATATGCCAGAAAGCTTTTGTTAAATATATAAATTGTTATGAAATGACCAAACAAGAGGGGAAAATGGTTGTTTTATTACATGGATATATGGACAGTAAAAACATTTTCAAAAAATTATGGCGCAAATTTGATTTAATCGAATCGACAGTGGTTGCTTTAAATTATCCCTCCCTTTTTAAAAGTGCCTCCGAATCGGCCCAACAATTATTATTTTTCTTGAATCATATTGATAACGTTACGGAAGTTTCCTTTGTTACTAAGGGAATGGGCAACTTAGTTTTACAAAAAATGTTTAACTTGTCGACTGACAAAGCTTTTTCCGAAAGAATGCGAATCGGCAACATTGTCGAAATAAACCCTGTTATTGATGAAAATATTGTGTGTGATTTTTTAGGACAATTTAAATTTTTTGATTTTATTTGTGGCCCCTCATTAAAAGATATGATGACTAAGCAACTAAAACACACACCTAATTTGCCCCCACAGATAAAATATTTACAAATATTTTCCGATTCCAAGCCTTCACAGATATTATCTAGTATATTGAGATTTCATGATTTTCTACCAAATAAAGACTATACGAATCGAAAAAACGCTATTTATATAAAAGGTAATACTTTTTGTACCCTAAATGACGATGAGATTCTCAATATAACGGTTAAATTTATCAAAAATGGAAAAATTTAACGATATTGTAATATATTTTTTAGTTTTTTTATGTTATAATAAGTTAGTTTAGAACTTTATCCGAGGCGCAAATGAAATCGGTATTAGGTATGATTGTGGTATTTATTGGGCTGTATATCGTGATTTATTCTGATATATTAGGCTTTTTTGCGCAAAAGTGGGTTTTGGCTTTTTCTGTCAGTTTAGCGATTTTCATGTTGATAGTCGCTGTGGTTGTCTTAGGGCTTCCATTTAGTAAAAAGAAAGGTGGAGAAGATGATGTTGAAGATGTCCACCATAGCTAAACTTATAGTTTTATTGTTTTTTTCTTTATTCGTATGCAGCTTTTCAGCCTATGCTGAAGATTGTCCGACTCTGCAAGTGCTTATGAACGAAGGAACAGGTGATAACTTTATTTTAAGGGAAGCCTATAATCTGATTGCAAGTGTATGTTCTAATGTTGCTCAATTTACTTGGAATACATTTTCAAGACCTTTACAGGCTGTTGTTGGACTCGGCACAGCTATCTATATTGCTTTATATACATTAAAAAATATTGGCTCTTTTTCTCAACAAGATACTATGGCTTATTTATCAAATGAAAAAACTGGTGTTATTCCTCTTGGGTTTAAGTTGGCGGCAATTATATGGCTTTTAAATAATCAGGCTTTTTTATATACTCATATTATTGGTATGGCCATTGCAACTGGAGCAGAAATTGGCACTTTAATAGGTCATGATTCTGGTGTGAATAATTTTCAGGCTCCTAGTGATTTATCTGCTTTGTTTACATTCATTATAAACCAAATTATTTCTTTTAATAACGGAATTTACAGAGTTATTGCCATTGGACGACTTTTATGTTGTATTGCACTTGAACCAGAGGGGATTCTCGAAAAATATTGGATTGTTTTTTGTTTTGGTGGCGCATTATACGTTTATGGCTGGATACTCATTATAGGAGTTTCTTTCTTTATGCTTGATGTTTTATTCCGCCTTGGAGTTGGTTGTATTATGCTCCCATTTGCTATTGCTTGCGGAATTTCCAAACTCACCATTGAATACACTGGAAAAACTTGGAGTTTATTTGTTAATGTTGCTTTTCATTTTATTATGTTAGGCATTGTCATTGAGTTCACAAATCAGATGATTGGTATTGCTTCTGGATTGGATAATTTGGACATTCCTGCAACTAAAGTACTTAATAAGGCTGATGCAGATCAGATATCTGAGGCTTTAGGCTCTACAACTTTTATTAGAACGGCTTTAGCATGTATGATTTCCTATCAATTATTCTCTAAAATAGAAGGAATTGTTCATTCAATTTGTGGTGGTAATGTTGGTAACCTCGGAGGTGAACTTGGCACTAAAGCTGGTCAGGCTGCAGCTTATACGGCGAAAAAACCTATTACGGAAGCTATGAACCTTTCCAAAGCTGCTGCAGGGCAAGCTAGCGAAGAAACTAAAGAAAAACTGAAACACGTTAAAAATAAAATTATGAAAACTAGCCCCATGCAAGCTGTCGCAAACAGTAAGATGGCGCAAGGCTATCGAAAAGTTAAACACGCTTTGAGGCTAGATGAATGATGATTTGGGGAGAATAGTGATGGGTAAATTATTTACAATTTGGCAAAAACTAAAAACGAAAGTGAAGAATCTTATTCTTTGCGCTTTGGTGTTGCCTCTTTGTGCTTGTGATGATATTTGCCCCACTATTCAAGATTATATTATCCAAGGGGTTGGGGTATCAGAAACTGATTGCATATTATGTCCTTTTTTTGACATTCTTATTAAGATATCTACAACGGTAGCTGTTAATTCTTGGGACATAGCTCATCTATTTATTCCTGTGGTATGGCTTGTCGCTGCTATTTATATAGCAATATACACTTTAAAAATGGTTGGTTCTTTTGGAAAACAATCTGCAACTGATTATATGAGTTCCGACAAGAAGGGAATCCTTATCCTTATGTTTAAGACAGCCATTATTGTTTCTTTGCTTTCTGGTGCTTCTGGTAAAGATGGTTATAATATTGTAGTAGGATTTCTCGGCGGAGGTACAAACGATAATTTTTTAATTCAAAAAATTATTTCACCTCTTTTAAAAAGCGGTTTAGAGATTGGTCAAACTTTAGCCGTTACCTCTGGCAATGGTCGTTCTTTTGATTTCTTTTTAGATGATAGCATATTATCTGAACTTGATAGTATGCTTCGTTCTCCGTGGGGAGCTGTTTTTGAAATGATTAAAAAAGCTGTCTATGGCTTTAACTCAGTAACTTATGAACCTGTTGCAATAGGACAAGCGATGATTTGTAATGCTACATTAGCTGGCGGTATTCTTGACTGGTATTATCTGATGTTACTTTATGGCTTTATCCTATTTATCTTTGGTTGGTTATTAACTTTGGGCGTTGGCTTTTATATTGTTGATATTTTAATTGACCTCATGTTTGCTGCTGTTTTATTGCCGTTTGCTGTGGCTTGTGCCATATCGCCAATAACAATGAAATATACAAAAAATGTATGGGGTGTCTTCATCAATGT
Organism: uncultured Acetobacter sp.; assembly: GCA_964599945.1. GTDB lineage: Bacteria > Pseudomonadota > Alphaproteobacteria > RF32 > CAG-239 > CAG-267. The sequence continues at coordinate 3,960 of CAZRHI010000008.1, forward strand.
TTTCTTTAACTTTGTAATGCTTGGAATCATTTTAGGTATTGTTATGCGGGTTATCGACTTATGTTTGGCAAGAGGAATCGAAGAACAAGTGGTTGATGGAAAAGCTGTTGCAGATGTTATTGAAGTAACGGGGGGGGCATTATTTAGTTTCCTTTCTAATTATCAAGATAGAATCGATGCAAATGAAGTCAAAGAATTATCCGCTGAATTATGGTCTAATGGGTCATTACTTTTGACAGTTGTCTGTTTGAGTGTTATGACTGTTTTGATTCCTGAGATAAAAAAATTGGCTCAAAAAATTTCTGATGGCACATCTATTTCTAGTGCAGGTTCTACTGTATCTGGTGCATTGGCACAACATGGTTTACAGACTGTTGAAAAAGCAGGGCAAGAAACTTATGGTCGGGTTGTAAAACCTGGAGCTGGTGTCGTTATGCGTATGGCTCGTGCAGATAAATGGGGACCTGCTGCGCGTGGATTTTTAACTGGTGGTGGCTCTCAGGGGTATCGATCTATGTGGAATCGGCAAAATGCCAAAAATTATTGGAACAATACACGTTCATTTTCAAATAAGGCTTGGCAAAAAGTGAAAGGGTGGTTCTAATGTTTAATATGTTAATATACAAACTATCATCCTGTAAATATTTACGCTGGTTACTAGCTTTCGTATTTGTTCTATCTTTAAGTGGGTGTGATAATAAAGCAGGAATGGACTCTACTGGTGAAGAAGTTAACTACGAAGCTCATGCCGACTGTTGGCAAACCAGAATTATTAGTGCGGTTTTGAGGATTATCAACACTTTATATGACAGATCTGTTAATTATGTTGTTGGGGTTACCGATGGCGGAACTGCTGTTATTTTTATTGCTTTTTCTATTTGGATGGCTTTTCGTGTGTTAAAAACATTATCTTCTTTTAAAGAAGAAAATTTGGGAGAAGTTTGGACTGAAATTGGGCAGAAACTCTTTGTTTGTGCATTTTGCGCCTATTTAGTTTATAATTCAGCAAATGTGGACTGGGCAATGAAAACCTTTGTTTTACCTGTTTACAATACTATTCTTGAATTAGGCCTTAGAATCCTCGAAACTGTTGCCCCGTCTGATGGTCAAACCATAGGAGAATATGGTGAAGTTACTTACGTTTACAATTATTCTGCTTGTGAGATTCCTAAAGACGACGACAATGTTTTAAACCTTAAAGAAATGATTACACCCATGGCAAATTGCTTGGTTTGCACTATTAGCGATCGGCTTAATATTGGTGCTAAAATTGGTCTGAATCTTATTTACGAATTAAAATTTTCAACAATTTTTGTTGGCTTATTCCTTTTGCTCTTGTTCCTTGTTGCAAAATTTAGTTTCATTTTATTTATTATTGATGGCTTATTTCGGTTGAACTTTGCGGTATTCCTTATGCCGATACTGATTATTTGTATTCCATTTAATTTTACTAGAAAATGGAGTAGCCACTGCTTTTCAATGTTTATCAATTCATCTGGTATAATGCTGTTTATGGGGTTATTATCTGTGATTGCTACGGCTTCTCTAGAAATAATTATAAATGCCACAGACGAACGCTTTGACACGGAGAATATTGAAGGTTTGGGGCCAGCCCTACTTTCTATTTTGTTTATAGCCTTTATGCTGGTTAATATTCCAGGATTGGCGGTTGCTCTTGCTGATAAATTTATTGGCGGAGGCGGAAGCGACGCTTTCCAAAAGAAAGTAACCAAATTTGTGGTAAGCACTGCAAAAAAACTTGGGGAAGCTGCGCTGAGTTCTGTTACATCTGGTGCTTCTAAAGCTATAACACAGACTCTTGAAAAATATGAAGCGAGTAGAGAAGCTCTAGAAACTGCCAAAGATTTAAAACAAAATATTAGTTCTGCACTCTCTTCTGCTGCGGGGTACAACGATGATTAGACGTAGTTTGACATTTTACCGTCCTTTTTATGGTCGAAACTTATATATGTTTACGACTGTATTTCTTTTGACCTTGTTTTTTAGCAATGTGGTGCTTGCTCAAGTTGATGAAGAATTTCTCACTTATTGTGTTGGCGAAGTCTTCTTGAGGAAATATCAAGATGCACAATGTTGGTCTTGTGATATTATCAAAATCTTGATTCGCACAATGATGGATTTGACCAGCCAATTATATGAAAAAATAATAGATCTTTGTTATTTGATTTTACAACTTGGGGGAATCATTTGGCTTGCAGTTTATTTCTTGAAATCTCTAAGTTCTTTAACCGCTCAAGATCCTGCAAAAGTTATTGATGGAGCTATTATGTTTATATTCAAATGGGCTTTTGTTTATGCTATCCTTGTTGGTGGAATGGATATAATTATGGGATATATTGTAAACCCTTTGCTTTCTATTGGTTTTGATATTGGTATGTCGCTAACAAGCAATTCTGGGCTGAGAAGTTTTTAGGAGAAATGTCATGAAAAAGTTTTTACATATTTTTCCGATTGTATTGATGATTACATTTATCCCTGAACAGGCGCATGCGGCAGGCTTCTTATCTGTTGTGCTTGAATTTATTATTGGACTATTCAAAACCTCGCCATTACAACAACTCTCCGACTATATCATAAGAATCGCTGAAGGGGTTAACGACTCTGCTTCTGATATGATGAGATTTGGAGATATGCTTCTTTGTAGTTCTTTGCATGGTTCGGCGGCTGATTGGGATATAATGGGGGTTGTGTCTTTTAAGGTGTTTGCGCCATCAATTTTCCTTAGCGGTTCAATTCTTTATGCTATTGGCTTTTTGATTATGATTTTGACATCATTTTATCTGTTTGATGCTGCTTTTAACCTTTGCATTTCCATTGTTTTGTTGCCTTTGGCTCTGGCTTTATGGCCGTTTGGGTGGACTCGAGATAGATTAAAGACTATTATACACTCTATTGTATATTATGTAGGGCTTTTTATCTTTTTACCACTAGGTGTTCTTATTGCAAAAGAGTTGGCTTTTGAAGCAGTTCGATCCGCCTTTGCTCCTGAAGTATTTGACTTTAATGCTGCTTATGAACAAGACCAATCCGATTTGATTGAAGAAAAGCTTGGGGTCTTTTGTTTACCTTTCTTAAAAGTTCTTTTGTGCTATGTGGTTGCTATGCGAATTATTCCGCTTATGGCACAAGATTTTTGTAAACATTTCTTTAGTGCTCCACTAGCAGGAACACCTATTTCCGATCGTTTGACAGATGTGGCTAAATCTATTGCGAAACAGGGGAAAAAAGTAGGTAAATATGGAAAAGATGTCGCTAAACATTCTGCTGGAAAAGGTCTTGAAAATTTTGGCAATAAACTAGGAAATAATTTTATTGGAAGAACTATTGCAAGATATGGCAAGCAAACAGCAAAGACGCGTTGATCGGGCAAGGAGATATGTCATGAAAAATTTAAGAAAAAATTTATCACATTATTTGCCGTTACTCATCGGAATATTCGTTTTGCTTTTTGCAAGCGATGCCTTTGCGAGTATCAAAGAATGGGTTGTTGATAAAGCAGGAGAAGTTGCCGCTTTTGCAATGGGGATTGATACAACCGATAACTGTGTTCCCCCTCAAGGATATTCTAATTGTCTTTTTTGTCCTCTGTTTAAAGTGCTGTATAATGCTGGAAGCTATGTCGCAGGAAAATCTTATGTTGTATTTTCTTCTGGTTTAGGACAATTAGTCATTACATTCTTTGCGGTTACATTAGCTTTGCTTATCTTGAAAAATCTTGCTTCTATGAATGCTAAAGACCCAGGGAATCTTCTTAATGATATTTTCAGAAAAGGTTTCGTTTGTATTGTTATTTTCATTATCGTTAGCCGTGATTATTATCAAGTTTTAAATCTTACACTCATTCCTATTATTCGGACGGGTTTGTTTTTCACCAATACAATTAACGAAACGACAACTTGCGCAGAAGCAGCAGGTGTTGCTGGGTTTGTAACACAAGCGGCTGCTACTGAAACTGCTGGCCTTCCTTTAGATGTTGGCACAATGGTTATTTGTGCAGCTGATAATATTGAAGCTAAAATTAACTCGCTTTTTGATCATGGACGTTGGGCTTTTTGTTTGGGAACTGGTCCGCATCGCTTATTCCATATTCTGCCTAATCCAATTTTTATTGTTGACGGTCTGTTTTTATATCTTGGTGGTATTTTCTTTTTGGTGGGATATCCTTGGGTTATCGGTGATGCTATTTTACAATTAGGAATTGCAATGGCTTTATTACCTTTTGCTGTTGCTGGTTACGCATTTAGTGCCACAAAGTCTTATTTGAAAAAGGTTTTTGAATGGATTTTGCACTCATTATTCACCTTCCTTTTTATGGCGGTTTTATTAACCTGTGTTTTAGATTATATTGAGAGTATTATCAGATCGGCTACAGCCATTGCGGACCCCCTTGAATTGTTTATGAGTCCTGTATCTGGACTTGCGTTTTTTGGATTTAATATGTTAATGATTATTTTCATATTGGTTATTGGTTGGTCTTATATGCCGATGACAAAAGACTTGGCTGGTGAATTTGCCTCTGGTTCTGGAATTTCTCCTACTGGTAAATTTGGTAGCAAACTAACCAATCTAGTGGAAGATCAAGCCAATAAAATTGTTGATAAGGCTGAAGATATTGCTATTGATAAATCTAAACGTTTAATCAAATCTACTACAAGAGGCATATCTCGCAATAGTGCTTCTTTAGCAGTAAGAATGTTTGGTAAAACAGATGCAACCACAGGAACTCGCACGCTGGCATTTGGTGGCATTGCTTCATTTTCAATTTTGAAAAATGCTGATGGATCTACCGCTTTAAGAAAAGAATGGACCTCCCCTATTGGACGTAAACACGTTACTGTGTCTGATAAATATATGACGATAAAAACAGTATATACTGCAAGTGGACGTCAAATTAAAAACGAAGTTTCCTTTAAGAAAGACTTTGCTGATAAATATTTATTTAACGAAGATGGTTCTGTTATTAACGTTCAGGCGTTTAACGTGTTAATGAATTCCCCTTTGGCACAAAACAACCCTGCTTATAAACAAGCTATTATGGAACAGATTGCCATACGCTCGCTTAAAGCTCAAGGGCAAGACGTTGGAAGATATTATCGCTCTAGAAATGTTATATTTGACCCTGATAACCCAAATCGTATCATCGTTACTCAGGTTGACCACACAGGTAAAGAAACTCGTTTTTCGGCTGAAATTGATATGGCAACTGGGCAAACAGCTGTTGGCTATATTCAGAAAAAAGACCGCAATCGGTGGGAACAATATCACCATGATAATATCGTTGATGACAAAAAAGTTTGGAGGAAATCTAAGATTAAACTTGCCTCGATGGGTATGAATTTCTTAAATAATAAATTAAACTTTGGCGGAGGCGGTGAATTTAACTTCTTAGGTGCTAAATATACCGTTGGAACAGACACTAATGGAAACGCTTATTATGAAAGAAAAACTAAAAAATATCTATTCTTTGGTCCAGAGCATACTAAAACCTATAGTGTTGACGGAACTACGCAACAGAAAAATTTTGATAAACTTGCATTTCAACTTTCCGTTGGCAGAAAGAAAATGGGGCGGCAACTTAAAATTGGCCTTATCAATAATTTGATTGCTTTCCATGGTCATAAAAATGCAGATGGATCTTATACTTTTAGAAATTGGCTTGGTACTAAATATCATGCTAAAGTTGATGCAAATGGTAATCCTTATTTTGAAAAGGAACGAACAACAAGATTTTCGTTAGATGGTCCTAAATTTTTCAATACATATACGTATGTAGATAAATATGAAGTAGATGGCTCTACATATATGCGTGATTCTGTTGTGATTGATAAATATGACGTTGATACTGTTTCACGTAATCCAGAAGTTTCAACTAAGCTTGTCGACGACCCTCATACGGAACACTATAAAGTATATTTTAATAATGGCATGACGAAAATTGATGTAACAGGAGTACGCGATGCTTCAACGGGAGATATTGCTTCTGAACAGGTGAAGTTTAGCTATTCTGCTGTTGCACAAAAAGGGCATGATAGTATTTTGGCAAAATATGACGACAATCAAGTTGTTGACAGTCAAGGAAATATTTCACCAAGACTTACCCCACAACCAAAATCTAAAGATCCTTACGATCTTACTTTTGGAATGGGTAATCTTGCTGGTCTTACGGATATTAACGGCATACCTACTAGAGATTTTATTGTTAATAACGTTTTGGCAGCTGGTCGAAGAAGAAGGTCTAATAAATTCAAAAGTAAAATATTTGGAAGACTAATATAGAAACTTTAATTTAGAATACTTCTAATATGCATATTAACCTCAGTATCTCATTATGTGATAGAGAGGGTTGTCTACTTTTACATTCCAAGCTTTGACAAAAGTTATACAGATTTGGGGAATTTTATTTTTTTGACTTGCAAATTTGTTTAGCGCGACTATTATAAGATAAAATTATTTAATTTGAGGTATTGTGTTATGGAAGAAATAGTATTTCCAAATCAAATCAGAATCAATCGTAAACTACATGGCGTTTCAATGCAAGAATTAGCTGATAAGCTTGGAATTAGTTTATCAGCTATTTCTAAGATTGAAAAAGGATATAGACGACTTAACCAAGAACAGCTAATATTGGTTGCAGAGGTTTTAAATTGTTCTTTACAAGATTTATATGTTAATGAACAAAATTCGCAACGTGATGTGGTTATGGCGTGGAGAAAAGAGCAAGAACGCCGTCAAGAAATTAATAAAACTAGTGGCTTAAAGGTATTAGGAGCAGCTTTGCGTTATATCCGCAATGATAAGTCTTTAACCTTAATTGAAGTAGCTGAAAACGCAGATATGACTTTATCTGTTTATCATCGTATTGAAATGGGACAAAGAGAAGTTTCTGATAAAGAATACAGAAACATTGCTCAAGCTCTAAAAATGGATATTGATGCCCTTAAAGCTGAAGTTAAACGCTTAGATGAAGCTGGAGCTTTGGAAGAGATTATTATTCATAACGACACGAAATATAAAATCAATAATGCTCAACGCACTCCGATTGAACAGAGTAATAGTTATATTGATTTAGAGACATTAAAAGTTCCAGTATTTGGCGTTTCTGGAACAAATGGTTCGATTTTGGTTGATAGAGCAGCAACTACTAAAGAAGCAGTTAAACCTGTGAATTTAGCTGATAAACGCGATGTATATGGTGTAAGTTTGTGTTCTCGTAGACTTGGTTCTACTTTATCGAATCGAGCAGTAATGTTTGTTGCGCCTTCTGAAATTGCTAGTGTTGGTGATATTGCTTTATATTATAAAACTGAACAACAAGCGTATGTGGTCAGTGTTCGTGAAGATGAGACTGGACAACTGTATGGTTTAATGTGGAATCCTGAAGAACGCATTTATTTTAATAATGACGATTTCAAAAAACTTCATAAGGTTGTTGAAATAGCATTATAAGCATATCTCTATTATAGATGTGTTTTGATATTTGATTGTGGTTGTAATTTTGTATAGAGGATGGATCCGTGGCTGAGTTAAATGATGTAGAGTTCGGTAGCGACAAGGGTGCAGTAGAAGCTCCGATTTTGATAGCACAACGTTATTTGAACATTTTTCGGCAGATACATATTTTTGGTGAAGAAACACGCAATAAATTTGATGAAGAACTTTTAGCTCTTCCTCAAAATGTTAGTGATTATTTCAAACGTATGCCTGGTGGTCGTCTACTTGTTGAACACATTGAAGATGTCAAAACAGCAAAGGGTATTTCTTTTGTAAAGTCAAACAAAGATGATTTTGATAATGGTGCAAACACTGCAGAAACGACCGTTGCGAGCGGAATGGCAGTTGGTGGAAGTGTTGTTATTGATTCCTCTTTTGCTGAAACATTGGCTACATCTATGGCTTCGGCGTTTCAACACATTCCAGTTGCCTCTGCTAGTACTAGTTCGCTTGACGCATCGTTTGCGGATACACTAGCAACGGCTTTAGCTTCGGCATTTAAACAGACACCACCGACTGTGGCAGATAGCGCATCTGGAAATAATAACAATGCGGTTTTTGAGAATCTAAATAAAACTTTTCTACTTATTGCGGAGGAAATAAAAAATTCTCATACTTCTTTTCTCTCGGCATTAGCAGAAACAAGAAAAGTTACGGAATCGCTTCTTTCTTCACAAGTGGCTTTATCTACTGTGTTGGAAAAATTATGTTCTGCTAACGATGGAACACAAAATATTCAGCAACGAGTGGAAGCTATTGCTTCTCTAAAACCTGTTGCTCCACAGTTGACCACTCAGAATAATACTGCTTCTGTTGCAGATGTTTCTCAATTTTCATCTGATGATGTTTTAGAGGAAAGTGTTCAACCTGCTTATTCTGAAGATGACGATTTATCTCAGGACTTTGCTCAGGAAAATTCCGAACAAAATTTCGGTCATTTTGCAGAAGTAAGGGGGGAGAATGTTAAAAAGAAGAAAAAGAAGAAAAAGCACAATCAAAACAATCAAGAATTTAGCAATAATCTGAGTCCTTCTAGCATAGATGAAGTATCTGGTCAACAATCTGGTATTTTATCTAATATCCAGAAAAAATTGTCAGATATTACATTGAAATCTGAAAAAATTGCACCTGCATTTAGTGGTGTTATTAGAAATATAGCATCTAAGCATGACGATGATTTTAAAAATGTTACCTTAGACGAACCACCATTTGAATCTATTGATTTTGAGGATGAAGATACACTTGTACAGTCGCTAGATATGTCTGATTCTTTTGTTTCAACTGAAACTATTGATGATATTGACTTTTCATTACCTGAAAATTCAGAAGAAGAAACGATTGATACACATACATCATTAAACGAATCTGATAGTTTCATAAAAGGAGATGGGTTAGATTTTGCGTTACCAGAACAATCAATAGGAAAAGAAGATGAACAACAGGTTGAGCCAGATGTTGTTTTACAAACTCTACCAAATAGCGATGGTTTAGACTTTGCTTTACCAGAGCAAGGTATTGCTGTTAATAATGAAGAAGAAGAAAATCAGCTTGTATTATCTGGAAACGATGACGGATTAGATTTTTCTTTGCCTGAAATAGATGAAACAGTATCCACAGCTCATGATTTTGAAGAAACTAGCTCGACTTTATCAGATGTAACAGTAGCTCAGCAGGATATTTCAACATTCCAACATTTATCAGAGGAAGTTGTTAGTGCTGATTTAGCTTATGAAACAGACAATGAATTATCACAAGAAGATATTCTTACACAAACCTCTGACGGACTTGATGAGTTTTTAGCTAGTGATAGTTCTGACTTTGATTTGTCTGGTGCCTCGGTAGAAGCTAGTGAGGAAGAAGTTGTATCAGCTTCTGCAGACGGACTTGATGAGTTTTTAACTAGTGATAGTTCTGATTTTGATTTGTCTGGTGCCTCGGTAGAAGCTAGTGAGGAAGAAGTTGTATCAGCTT
>CAZRHI010000008.1:13542-21222 GCA_964599945.1 uncultured Acetobacter sp.
ACGGACTTGATGAGTTTTTAACTAGTGATAGTTCTGATTTTGATTTGTCTGGTGCATCGGTAGAAACTAGTGATGAAGAAGTTGTATCAGCTCCTGCAGACGGACTTGATGAGTTTGTGGTTCGTAATGAAACAGCTGTTTTGCAATCGAATCAAGATGAAGAACAGTTTGATAGCATCATCCAACCAACCAAAGAAGAACACCCCAGTAGATACAGTGCAGAATTAGATAAAATTAGAGCAGCTTTGACAAGTGATAATATTGACATTTCTTCTATTGATCAACCCATTGCTTTAGATGATTATAGTGATGATGAAAATGTTGAAGAAGAATCATCAGGTGAATTTACAGAGCAACTAAATCCTAGTTTATCTCAAGCATTGGATAATTCGGTGCAAGAAACATCCGTAGCCCAATCTGATGATGAGTGGGAATGGGAATATGTAGACGAAAATGGTAATCCTATTGAAGGTGCGGAAGGTGATGAAGAATGGGAATGGGAATATGTTGAAGATGATGGTTCCACAGATGAGGGTAATAACAAATAAAACATTTACAAATGATTTTCTTTATTTTAGTTTAAAAGAAGCTAGGGGGATTATATGTCTGAAGTAGATGAAATTGCGGTAACAAAAGAATCACTGTGGTATATTGATAATTATGTTCTCATTCGGGATTACTATGATCGTACAGTTTCGCGAATTGCTGCTAGATGTATTCGGCAAGGAAATATTGCTGTTGAGGATTATCCTTTTTTTCCTTATATTATTGATGTTTTGGAAGAGTTATGCGAAACAGGGGATTATATTATTGATCATAAGGAATTGCACCCTTATGTTGAGAAAAAAATCAAAGGTGGAATTCAGGCTTTAGTGGATAATTTAAGTTTATATAAGCAAGAACTTGAAAGAAATTCTTCGGTTGAGATGAATGCGAAAAAAGATGAAGATTTAAGTGCTGCACAAGATGCCTTTAGTGGCTTTACAAACCAAGCAGGCGATGACCCAACAAATGGCGCAGGACAGAGCATTGATGATGTTGTGGCAAAGCTTATGGCTGAACAAGAAGAATTGGCTCAGAAGAAAGATAATGAAAATGAATAGTTGTACTTTTTTTAAACGAAAATCTGTTTTGTTTGCGATATTTTCTTTATTTTTAATGGTTGCGTGTAACGCTTTTCAAGATAGTGAAGAAACAATTATTACTCATAACACACCTAATTCAGAGCAATCGAATAATTTTCTTGTGTTACCACAGCAGAATCCATATATGTTACGAACAACATTTAGAGCTAATGATTTGGATTTAGAAACGCCATTGCGTTGTAATGTGAATTGGAAAACACAAGAAATGGTTCAAATTTTGCCTCATAATAATGTTTCTTTTAGAATTGAGCGTAATGATATAAACGATACTTTACCTGATTTTGAGGTTAGGAATTTTACTTTTGATGATATTCCTGCTGAACAAGCTTTACTTAAACTAACTGATGAAGCTGGTATTACTTTAGTTGCGCAAGATGCTCCTTATCCTACTTTGTATGGGCAAGATTTAAACGGAAGTTTTAAAGAAGTTTTAGATATGATTTCTAGATCTGCTGATTTATTTTACAGATATGATACAAAAACAAACTCGATTATTTTGAATAGGCGAGCAAGTTTTACTCTTTATGCCCCAAGTTCTCGAATGCTGTTATTAGGCTTTTTAGATGTCTTACGCGGTGCTGGTATTACCAATATGATTACAAACTGGCGTGAATATACAATTACTTTTGAAACAAATCTAGAAACAATAAATAAGATTCAGGATCTAGTAAAAGACTTTGAAAATAATCCTTCTATGATTATGTATGATGTGAGCGTTTTTAGAGTTATTGCGAAAGAGCCTTGTGGTATTGTTTGGAAGGATTTATTGAAAGACTTTAAATTTGACAGTATTGCAACCGCGCAAACGGGTGTTATTGGACGAATTTTGACTGTTACAAATGACATATCAATAGATCAACTCCAAAAATTCGTTAGTAAATATGGACGCATTCAAGATATTTCCGAAGGACGTTTTGTTGTTCCTACTCGTTGGTTTTCTAGATTTGACGTAGGACGTTGTGGAAAGCTTGATAATATGGAATACCCTTTATCGCTTTTGGCAAAAGCTGAAATAGAAAAGAACAATCGGATTTTATCTGAAATTACTTTGGATACAACTGATGGCGAAATTACGAAATTTAAAGTACGCAATAGATTAGGCGAGAACTTTTTGATTATTGGTTTGCCTAGTGAAATATTCGGTTCGGCTGCAGAAGGAACGGAGACAATCGTTTATATTGTTCCTCGGTTAGTTAGACTTCTTAAGACAGATGAAAAGATAAAAAATAAAATTTAATGGGGGAAAAATGGAAGAGAATAATTCTTTAGATGATTTCTTAGCGAGTAATACTCAAGAGCAACAAGCGTTACAAAGTAATGATATGCTACAACAAGAGGGGGCGCGTCCGAAATTAAAAAAGATTAAACGAGCAAAGGTTCGCCCTGTTAGTGATATTCCACAAGCCCCAGAAAAGGTTGTAGCGGAAGATGTTTCTGCACCAGCTTCTGAGACCGTTGAAATTATAACACCTATTGAAGAAAACATCATTCACGAAGAACAGCCTCAAGTAGTTGAAGATACAACAGCCAAAGTAGATACTTTCGTAGATTCTGATGAAAAGACAGAGCTTAGCAATGCGTTAATTTCAGCAACGGAAGCTCAAAATTTGACCAATATAGATCAAGATAATTCTTATATCTTAGAAACCTTACCACCTGAGCTTGATTATATTATGGATGAAAGTGCTGGTGAAGAGTATACTGATTTAAGTGGTTATGTTAAAAAGAATATTGTTTATCTTGCTGCTTCTATTTGTTTAGCTATAGGGTTATTTCTTGGGAAAGTTTTTTTTGCAGAACAAACTATTGAAAATAAAGGATTAGAAGGAATTGTAGCAAATCCTGAAGTTCCAGCAGGTAGACCTCGTTGTGGTTTAACCGACAAAAGCCAAGCGTGTATTTTTTATATTTTAAACTGGTATAAACAGGAATTAAACGGACGTGATTTTTATAAATTAGCTGCTCAGCTAACTGGAAGAGAAGAATATATGATTGAAACAGATAATTTGCGTTATGCAAATGTAAAAATTAAACCTGGTCATTTTGCTCAACTTAATATTCCTGCTATTAAATAGGGCTTTGTACCTTCCTTGAATGGATTATTTTTTGTTTTAAGAATCCTAAATTTATTTAGGGTTCTTTTTTGTTATGAACGGATTGAATTTATTCTATTTTAGATTGCCTGTTTCATATATATTGATCGTCCTTTACACCACAAAAAAACTCTAAAAAGTATACTTTTTAGAGTTTTTATTTTTTCAATATCTTCTAGATATTTACTTTTCGTCTGTTTTTTCTTTGCTTTTTTTCTTTGTAGCGGTTTCTTCTTCGCTTTTTTCTTGATGCGCTGCTTGAGCTTTTTCTTTTAACTCTTTAGAAACTTTTTTCCCTGCTTCTACGATATTTGGCACTTCATTTTTCATCTTTCCAATTATCTCTGGCAATCTTTCCGCATTATATATAGCAATTACCACAATTATCACCAGTACCCAAATCATAAGTTTTCTCCTTTCTTCAGCATTTGGTTTAAAGTCTCCGTTGCGTCATATCCATAGTGTTGTTCCTGTTTATTGCTAAACTGACAAGTATAACGTTTTTGGAGTTCATTTTTGTTAACACTCTTTTTTGTATTATGAATAACATTTTTTATTTTTGCAAATCTTATTAGTGATTTTTCAGTCATAAATCTTTTTTCGTTACATATTGCATATAAATCTTTATAACGTCCAGAACAATAGCAAACAGCATCAACCCCTGCGGACATACTTAATTTTGCGCGTTGCAACATATCTCCTTCTAGGGCGTGCATATCTATTGCATCACTTAATAAAAAACCATCAAAATTTAAATATCCTCGTAATAATCTATCTATAATTTTTTTTGACATTGTAACAGGAAATTCTGCATCTATTGCTGTTATACGAACATGTGCAGTCATTGCCATTGGATAATCAGCAAGAGCTTGTAAATATGATATTGTTTTTTCTATTTCATTTATCGGCATATCTGTTGACAATGGATATAAGTGAGGATCTTCTAGTGATGAAAAATGTGTTGGAAGATGTTTGATACATGGACAAATCCCCATTGATATAAAACTTTGCGCCATTGTTGTTGCACATTCGATGATTTTATCATCTCTTGTATTAAAGCATCGTCCTTTTAACACAGGATTTTGAGGAATCGTTTGTTTATCTATTACAGGAGCGTAATTCACATTTATTCCCAGTTCACGCATATCCAAGGAAACCAACTCTGCTTGCAACTGACTATATTCTAATGGGCTGTTTCCCAATATTTCCGCAGAAACATATTGTGTTGATGTTATATTTTTTAGGCGAGAAACTCGTCCGCCCTCTTCATCTATGGCAATAAGAACATCTTCTCTGTTAATTGTGTTTTTTATTTCATCTACAAGTTTTTTTGTTTGTTCTTTACTTATTATGTTTCTGGAAAATAATGTTATCCCAAGCGGATTATATGCTGAAAACAAGTATTTTTCATCATCTGTTAATTTCTCTCCTGCACAAGATAACATTGCTGCTAAAATTGGTTTTTCCATTTTATTTCCTAGTTTTGCTTAATTATGCTACTCACTTTATTTTGTTTGAGTTTATTACTTAACTTCTCTGCTTCTGCTCGAGTTTTGAACATTCCAACCTTTAAGCGGTATAAATTATTTCCGTTTGCAGCTGTTATTCTCTCTATTTCATAAGGATATTCTTTCAAGAACGTATGTTTTGCTATTAAATTTTTCCATAAATTTTCAACGGATTTACGACTTGAAGAAGCTATAATTTGGGTATACCATGTTCCTTTGGTGCTTTTAACTGTTTTATTTATAACAGGGGTATTCTCCTTTTTTTCAGCAGAAGCTTCAATCTTTTGAACAGTTTCTTTAGAGGTTTCTGTATTTACATTTTTTTGCACTTTAACTTCTATATCTTTTATCTTTTGAGGTATGACTATTTTTTCTTTGCTATTCGTATTGATTGCAGATAATGCTGAATTTGCTATTTTTATATCTTGGAGAGGCTTTTCTAAAGGAGTTTCAACCTCTTTTAAGCTGATGTCGTTTTCGATACTTTCCACCAGATTTTCAATATTTTCAGGTGTTTCTATATCTCTTTCAACAACAAGCTGAGGCATTTCTGGAGTTGGAATAATATTCACCTTGCCCTCTGATTTTGGAGTATTATCAACAATATGATAAATCTCTCTGTTTTGATTATCTATTTCCATACCCCCTGGGTCATTCGGTTGTACTTTTGCTGGATTTATTGGTCTACGAACAATAGGAATTACTTTTTCTTTATTCAAGTTTTCTGCTGGACTTAAGAATACCCAACCAACAATACCACCAACAACAATACCTGCTAACATTCCGATAAAACCATTTTTAGCATGTTGTATTTCTTCTTGACGTTGGTCTATCTGAATATTTTGGTCTGCTACTCTTTGATGAAATTTATTATCGCTATTCTCTGGACCAGAATTTATTCCATACAGCATTGTCTACCCCTTTTGATTTTCAATTTAAGACGATTATAACTGAGAATATATTTACAATCCTTTAATATTCTACGGATTAAAATTTTATCAGACAAATTATTAAGAAAGCTGATAGATGAAAATAGCAACTTATAACATCAACTCCATCAACGCGCGATGTGCGAACTTGTGTCAATGGTTACGCAACGTTCAGCCTGATTTAGTATTTTTGCAAGAGATAAAATGCGAAACCGAAAAGTTTTTGTATTTTGAATGTGAGAGCTTGGGGTATAAAGCTGTTGCATTGGGACAGAAAGGATATAATGGTGTAGCGATTTTATCTAAATACAATATTGAAGTTACTTCCAGAAATTTGCCTCAATATGATGATATGGCAGCAAGATATTTAGAGGTTTTAGTTCATAAAGAAAAAACACCCTTTTATGCTATTTCGGCATATATACCAAACGGATGTTCACCCGATAAGCGAATCGAGGAAGAAAAAGTCAAATATAAATCAGAATGGCTTGATAAATTTTATAACCGAATGATTGAGCTTAAGCAAAGCGGTATTCCTGCTATTGTTGGTGGCGATTTTAATATTATGATGGAAGAAATTGATGTTTTTGATGTTCATCGATTTAAGGACAGCCCACTATATCGTAAAGATGTTCAAGATAAAATATCAGCATTAAAATTTGCTGGTTTTCATGATGCGTTTAGATTTCTTCACCCTAAAAAGGAAGGTTATACATTTTGGGATTATACCGCTAACTCTTTTGTAACTAATTCTGGTTTAAGAATTGATTATCTGTTTATGACCGCGTCCTTTGCTGAAAGGCTCATTATGTGCGAATCTGATAAATCACTTCGTATGATGAATAAACCTTCTGACCATACAGCATTAGTCGCTGAAATTGAGGAATGATATGATTATCAAACGTACCATTATATTCGTGATTAGTTTATTCTTATATGTGTTGCCAGTTAAAGCATATGAATTTACTGAGATTGATATGTTTGTGGATACTTTAATTTTGGAATATAATGGCACACTTGATTCCAAAAAATTATTTCTTACAGGGGGCGATACATTAAATAAAGCTGACAGTTCTCTTAAGTTATATCATAGCAATTCGAAAGCTTTTCTATATAATAATAATGTGCTTGTGAGAACATTCAAATTTCCTAAAGAGGAGAATCCGCTTTTATGGAAAGATTTATTGACAGATGTCTTAAATGCGGGGATTGATTCTTCGCAAAAAATTGCTTCAAATGTTTTAACTTTGGAAAATGATGTTATTAAACGAATCGCTAATGGGCTTGATAAATATTCCAGAGCTGAAAAAATTTCTGCAACTTCAGATAAATTAAACTATAAACTTATTGATAATGTTTTATATATCAGTTCAACATTGTTTTATGATGGGTTTTCTGATTATTTGAAAAAAATTATTTCCACACATCATGATATTGACGGGATTATCTTAGACTTACGCAACAATCATGGTGGCAATTTTAACGAAGCAATCAAAACTGCCGATTTGTTTCTTGACAATACCCTTATCACTTATAGGGAAAGTAAGAACCAGCCCAAACATTACTATACCTCCACAGCTGGGGATATTTTAGAGGGAAAACCCATTGCTATTTTAACAAATGAACAAACCGCTTCTTCAGCGGAATTGGTTGTGGCAGCACTTCATGACCAAAGCCGTGCCACACTTATTGGCACAAAGACCTACGGTAAAGGGACAACTCAGCTTGTTAAAAAAATTAGTCAACAACAATTATTTATTACAAATGGAGTGTTCTTTGCTCCTTCGGGAAAACCTATTGATAATTTAGGAATTTTACCGCAAATTTGCACTGGAATTAACAATAGTTGTACAACTTCAAACAAGAAACATCTCAATGAAGATATTTCGGTAGCTATAAATTTGATAAAAAATAATTTCATTTAAAAATTTTATTGACATTCTAAATAATGCTTGTATAGTGCGTTTAAAGATTTTTTGTGTTTAACCTTGAATTTATAAGAGTA
>CAZRHI010000009.1:0-4454 GCA_964599945.1 uncultured Acetobacter sp.
GGGGGATGTGCTAAAGCACAATCATTGAGGCGAAATCCCTCCCTTATGTACCGCTTTGTACACCGCAGCCCTAGATTCACCTCAAGCATTGCACTTTATCCCACCCTATGCTACGCAGGGCTTTGCCCTGCTTTTTGTTTTTGGGGTGTTTGTGTGTCATTGCGAGCGGGCTTAAAGCCCATACGTGCGAAGCAATCCATAAATTGGTGCTTTAGCACACCATATATAGATTGCCACGTCGCTAAAGCTCCTCGCAATGACAGGCTGTGGGGATTGGGTTGACAATGAAAAAGGGATAGTTTGTTTGCAATGATAGGGGTAGCATAAAAAATCCCCTCGGCGCGTGTGCGGCGAAGGGATAAAAATTAGAGATTGTCTACGTTGACGATGGGGGTGCCACCGACAACTTTCGGACGATTCTGCGCCTTGGTTTCCTCGATAAGCTCAGGGTGTTGGGCGAGCATTTCGCCTCTTTTGCGAATCGCTTCTGCCTCTGCTTCGCCTCTGAGACGAATCGCTTCTGCTTCTCCTTCTGCCTCTTTGATTTGGGCAGCCACTTTGGCCTCTGTTGTTACAAGAAGCTGTTCCGCTTTTTTCTTGATAATCTCGTCATTGGCGTCGACTATCTTTTTTTCGCGGGCGATGGCAGCCAGTTGCTCGTTTGCCTTCTCTGTCGCTTCAGAGTATTTGAAATTCTCTCCGATGCTTAGAGAGATGATTTCAATATAGGTGTCTGGTGCTAAGAGGTTTAGTGCATCTGCCGCTATCTGCGAACGCTGAGTGTTCAGCTCATCGTTTGTTTTTGTGGCGCAGATGTCGCCGAGAGCTTGACCGATTGGCTTACAGAGAAACCTTTCAGCATACTCTTTCTGAGAAAGCGAGTGAACACGCTGTTTCAGCTGGTGAGCATAGTCTACTTTGAACTTAAACGTCAGGGTATAGTTAATCCCTGTGTTGTCGTTCATGGCATTTTGGATTTGGATATGCTCCGTGTGTGTGAATGGCTCTGCCGACACGTATGTGATGGTCGAGACGAACGGGACTTTGAGACCCCAGCCGTTGCTACGGGCTACACCCATGTTTTTTTCGAGAACCATTACATAGCCGTAGTATCCCTGAGGGACGATGTAGAACGAACACGTGATTATTCCTATAACCACGAGTATCAGTGCCCACAGGGTGAAGAAGCTAAGTGCTACACCTGCAACCATAAGAGCAAGACCGATAATGTCAATTTTTTTCATATCTCTTGTATTTTAGATAAACAAAGTCCTTATTTCTCTTCATAATTTATTTTAACTTGTTAAAACGAAAGTCATCTCTCAACGCATGAGCCTCAGTGTTCGGTATCACCTTCTAAACTTCGCTTTACAAGTGGAAATCTTATAGACCACAACAAACCTTTTATAGCCTGCTTATAACCTTTAATTTCCTAAATAATCTGAAAAACAGGGTTCTCTGTTTGGGTTAATAATATTCAAATATATAGTTTTTATCCCTTTTAGGGTAGCATATTTTTGGGTTTTTGTCAATATTTTTTGTGGTGGGGGAGGGCTTGCTTTATGCGTCATTGCGAGGAGTGCGGTGGCGTACAGCCAACGTGCGACGTGGCAATCTATTGAGCGATGAGTAGTGTGCTTCGCACCTGTTTTATGGATTGCTTCGCGCTTGTGTAGCTGATGCTACGGCACTCGCAATGACGAAGGAGGCACTTTTTTATGGAAAGCTTGTGCTTGTGTAGCTGATGCTACGGCTCTCGCAATGACGAAGGAGGGGAGGAGATTGCTTCGCACATATGGGCTTACGCCCGCTCGCAATGACGAGAGAGAAGGAAACAATAAAAACCCCCGCTTTTGAGGGCGGGGGTAGAAGTTAGAAATTATATTTCACGCCGAGGTCAAATAACTCTGGGTTATTTTTCTGCAATAGGCGATTATATTTCAGGTAGATGCCTACTTTCTTATATTCGTAGTCTATTGCTGCCTCTAGGATTGCACGGTCGTGGCTATAGAGGTTTGCATAATCGTTGATGCGGTACCAGTTGTTTGCGCCTTTCTTCATACGAGCTGAAATGTTGTCGTATGGAGTGCCTAGCTCGCGATAGTATGCACCACCAATCTTGAAGCCAAGTTTGCCATATTTCTCCATTTTAACAGCTTTCTTGAGGTATAATCCAAAGCCTGCTTCAACAGAGAGGTTATGTGTTCCTTTGGTTTCAAGAGCTTCTGCGCCATGCCCTTCGTCATATCCTTCGTCTAAGTAGCCGATTGCGTTTAACATCAAGGCTGGTTCTAGCTCGGCAAAACCATTCAGATCCACAGTATAACGCAGTTCATTGGTTATACCATAGAAGAATGTGTTGGTTTTTGATTCGTTATTGCTTCCTCGGTCATATTCGCCGTGTCCGTAGCCTAAGCTAAAGATTGAGGCAAGGTGTAACCTTTCAGCAAATTTGTGAATGTATGGAACAAAGATGCTAATGATGTTCATATCACGGTCGCCACCTGTGTCATAGTCTGAGGAAAGTTTTGTATAACTTAAACCAAGACCTAAACGATTGTTGTTGTTAAGACGTTTATCGCCAAACATATACATTGAGTTAGAGCTTAAATCTGCGCCAGAGAGTAGCCCTTTACCATCTGTTTCCCAGCTGATGTGGTCGCCACCTGTTTCAACACGATTTTCCGCATCTGTTGGAGCTAAAATCTTATCTGCCATATTGCGATTTAAGCTCTTTAAGATTGTAAAGTTCTCATCTGCAAAGTTTGGTAATACATCATATCCCAGTTTCTTGGCAGTTTTTTTAGACGCGCCACTTGTGGTTGTCTCACGTTTGATGTCATCAAATGTATCTGTTAGATAACCTTTTTGATAATTTTCTTCCAGATAGTTTGCTATTGAGGCATTTGGTGTGAACTCGCTAAAGTTCTTTCTTTCCTGTTTGATATTGGCAGTGCCTTTGTCTTGATTTTGCTCAATGATAGCGTCAAACATTGCCGATTCGGAGATGACGTTAAGGTCTGCCAAATCTTCTGCCTTGAGGGCTGAAGTTTCAACATATGTATCAGCGTTGTTGCCCATAACAGTTGAGGTGCCTGCATACATATCTCCAGAGAGAGCAGTTGCTTCAACACTACCACCTTTTTCGAGGTAGACATTACCACCTAGGCTGTTCAAGTTTGCTCTGGAAGAAAATACCATTTTTCCTGCGTTTTTGAGCTTTGCTCCGTTTAGTGTGATGCCTGATTGCCCCTCTTTAACTTCGCCATTAACGATAATCTTACCTTGGTTTTCAACAACGGCGTTTTGTGAGTTTTGGTCGATATAAATACCATGAGCTTCACCTTCGGCATTAACGTTGATGATACCGCTTATGGTGTTAAAGACATGAGAGTTGTCGCCGTCTTTAACGTATATACCGTATGCATCACGTCCTGAAACATCTATTGTTCCGCTGTTTTCAATCGTGTTTGCACCTTCGCCATATATACCATAGGCTGTGCCTGTTTCGCCTTCAATCTTGATTGTGCCACGGTTAAAGGCAGTACCTCCGTTAGCTGCATACATACCATATGCTGAACCTGTGGAGTTGTTTTGAATGTTGATAGACGCTCCAGCTTCGTTAGTGAGGCGGTTTGAGCTTGTTCCTTTCATTGCATAAACTGAGCCAGTGGAGTTATGCGAAATGTTGATTTTTCCTGCTTCACCAGTTAGCTTATTTGTGGTGTTTTGAATTACTGTTGAGCCGTTAAGCACAATTAAGTCTTCACTGCCACTTGTTGTTAAGTTGAGAGTGCCAGCGTTTTGGGTCCGTTCTGTTGTGGCACTTATGCTTGAGCTGTTACGAACGTAGCAGGAAACTCCATTGGCCTCAACTTTGGTACAAGTATATGTTGAGCCAAGTTGGCAAGTTGCTTGTGATGCGAAGGTGTTTGTTTCGTTACAAGCGTAATTACAGGTGTAACATTTGTTATTACCAGTCCAACCGCTTTGGGTAGAAGAGTTTACTCCTGAAACTGTATAATTAGCAATGGTTGGGCAGTTCTCTTTGGAGGTAGCCGTCCCACTTGGGCAGTTTTTCATCTCACACTTACCGCAGACGTTATCACCAGCGTATGGGGTTGTGCTATCTGCTGTCCAGTTCCAACCATTACTTCCTCCAGCACCACATGCTGCTGCGCTAGAGGTTGTGGTTGAATATGTTGTATAGCCTGTTCTACAGGTTTTGGCTGTACATTTACCACAGGTTTGACCGCCAGATTGACCAGAGGAAGAGTAGGTCCAACCTGATGGGTTAGTTTTTGCGCTACAACTTGTTAAGCCTGCTGTGTATGTTGAATCTGGGCAACCAGAGGGTGTGCCACGAACGTAACATTTGATGCCGTTTTGAGTTTCAGCAGTACAGTTATATCCGCCAGCTTGGCAAGTGGTTTGTGATGCGAAAGCTGTGGTTT
>CAZRHI010000009.1:4554-20999 GCA_964599945.1 uncultured Acetobacter sp.
CTTGGCAAGTTGTTTGTGATGCGAAAGCGGTTGTTTCGTTACAAGCGTAGTTACAAGTATAACATTTGTCATTACCACTCCAGCCCGTTGCTGTGGAGCCAGTAACTTTGAGGTTTGACCATGTGGTTGGGCAGTTTGTTGAGGTGGCATAAGTTGTTGCTGTGCCTGTTGGACAGTCATTTTTCTCACACTTACCGCAGATGCTGTCGCCAGCAAAGGTTGTTATATCTTGCGTCCATGTCCAGCCGTCTGAGCCACCTTCGCCACAAGCGGCTAAGTTAGGATATGTTGTGGAATATGGTGTGTTACAAGTTTTTTGTGTACATTTACCGCAGGTTTGACCGCCAGATTGACCAGAAGATGTGTACGTCCAACCTTTAGAGCCAGAGTCCCCACAGTCATCAACGTCCTGAATAGCTACATCATAGCCAGTTGGACAGTCTGCGTTGCTACTTCTTATATAACAGATTACGCCGTTTTGAGTTTCTGCGGTACAGTTATATCCGCCAGCTTGGCAAGTTGTTTGTGATGCGAAAGCGGTTGTTTCGTTACAAGCGTAGTTACAGGTATAACATTTGTCATTACCATTCCAGCCAGTTGCTGTGGAACCTGTAACTTTGAGGTTTGACCATGTGGTTGGGCAGTTTGTTGAGGTTTCATAGTTGGTTGCTGTGCCTGTGGGGCAGTCTTTAGCATCGCACTTACCGCAGATACTGTCGCCAGCGTATGGGGTTTCATCATCTTGCGCCCAATTCCAGCCCTCTGTGCCACCTTCACCACAGGCGGTTACGTTAGGATATGTTGTGGAGTATGGTGTGTTACAAACTTTTGGTGTGCAGAGACCGCAAGGGAGGTCGCCAGATAAACCAGATGAGGTATATGTCCAGCCGTTTGGATGTTCTTTATCATTACAATCTTCAACGCCTCGGGTATAGTTTGTTGGACATTTTGCAATGTCGCTTCTTATGTAACAGGTTATGTTGTGTTGTGTTTCTGGTGTACAGATATATCCGCCATTCGTGCAGACATCTTCTAATTGGAAGGCGGTTGTTTCATTACAAGCATAGTTACAAGTGTAACATCTGTTGTTTCCATTCCAGCCAGTTGCTGTGGAACCAGTAACTTTGAGGTTTGACCATGTGGTTGGGCAGTTTGTTGTTACATTATAGTTTGTTGCACTTTCGGCTGGGCAATCTTTTTCATCGCACTTACCGCAGATGTTTTCTCCAGAATAAGGTACAACGGTATCTTGCGCCCAATTCCACCCTTCTGCGCCACCTTCACCACAGGCAGTTACATCAGGATATTCTATGGTGTATGGCAGAATACAAACTTTGGCTGGCCCTTGTCCCCAACAGCCTGAACCTGGCGCGCTTTCTACACAGGTGTAGCCACGGAAAGCGAGTTCGCAAGCTTCCTCGCTTAGGTGAATATGTGTATCAGGACAGCGTGGGTTTGTGTAACAACTTAATCCGTCTGGCGACATTTCATCATCACAGACTTTACCAGCAGGACAATCTGTCAACCAACCATTTGCTGTATCGCAGGCATAATTACAATTTACACAAATCTTTTCACCAGTTAGCTCGCCATTTGGTGTTTCTGTTAAGATAATTCCTGGTTTTGGGGTGATGCAGGTTTCTTCTTCAACAGCAGGAGGAGTACAGATTTTGGCAATGCTTTTGCTCCAACAGCCGTCTGCGACACTACTTGGGGTGCAGGTGTATCCTGGGTTTTTATCTTCACAATCAGCTTGGTTGCTGTAATTTCCTTGGGCAATATCGCAAACACCTTTGATGAAACAGCCGTTTGCGCTTGGTGTACAGCTATATCCTGTGTATTGTGCGCGACAAGAGGCATCTGTGTCGTAATAGCCTTTTGCGGTGTCGCAGTTATAAGCACATATATTACATGGTGTGTCGCCAGAATAGCTACCGCTTGGGGTGGCTGTGGAGATGTGTTCGTCTTTGATTGGACATACGGTGTATTGACCTTCTGGACAAGGAACAGGGATACACGCGGTATAATCTTCATTAGGCATCCAATTTTCTTCACAGTCGTCTAATCTGTCTTTGTCTTCACATTCGGAGCAGATACCATGGTCAGGGCAGTCATCTAATGGATATTGTGTGATGTCGCATTTGTCATCGTCATCATCTAATAAGAAATATACTCCAGCAGCACCTGCGCCTAAAAGCAAGAGACCAGCAGGGGAGATTTTACTTTTCTCTCCAGCAATTATGGCGCATATAGGGTCTTTATCATCATGGCAAGGAACTTTTGTACTAGCACCGTAATCAAGCAAAAGGGAATATGCTTTACGGTTTTTAGCTTTTTGAGCAAGGCAAAGCGCGGTTACTTTGTTTTCATCGCCAAGGTTGATATAGCGTTTGAATTGTTCTAATCGGGAGGTGTTATTATCGCGTGCCCAACGATATATGTGTTGAGGGGTTAGTTTGACCCGTGCAGCATGGGCTGAATTGGTGGTGGTAACACTAAAAACTGCGATAAGCCCTAATAGTATACTTAAGCATTTTATTGTTTTTTTCATTAGTCTCTCCCTTTTATGGTTGTTTTGCTTATTTTTGTTGTCTTTTCATAGGCAAAACGGACGCTTTGACACGCCTTGTTTGATTTTTAACATAAGGCATATTTAATGTAAAGATATTTTTTGTATATAAATGGTTAATTTTGGAGGGTGAGAGCCTTGAAAACAAGAAAAGATAAGGAGTTAAAAGATTTAAAAAAAATGCACTACGAATCGCAACCTGTTTATTATTAACTAACTGTAAATACTTTATTAACTTGATGTTAAGTTTTGTCTATTTGGAAGGCTTGTTGTTAGGCGGATTTTAAATAGAATCCGTGGCTAAAAAATGGGGAGTGTGGGTTATTTGAATTCTTCGTCTTTTTTAACGCCATAGATGACGCTTCGTTGCATCCAACCTTCTATTTTGTTTTCGAACTCTAGAAAGCAAAATGCAGGGGTGCATTTTTTGATTTTTCCGATTGAGCCGTTTTCGGCGCGAGCGATAACTTCAGAGTTTAGACTGTCTTTGCTATAAATGTTGGTAATCCCTGGTTCGGTAACGAGAGCGTAACGTGCGTTGGTTAATAGGTTTTTCATTACCCAGCTTACAGTTCCTTCATAATCTCTGATTTTGCGCCATTGTTCATATTCGGCGATTATCTCCACGGGATAATTTTGTTGCTGATAAATCCATTCTATCGGGTAGCGCATATTGGGGCCAGAACGCGCGTTTACTTTATTGGCACGCATGGAAACAAAACGCGTTTCTCTGGGGGATAATTCAATAATCGCGGCGTTTGCGTTTATGGCGAATATAGCGAATAGTAACGATAAAACAGATAAGCGCATTTTTTCCTCTTTTTTGAGATTGTTTTTTTTAAGTCTAGGGGGTGGGGGTTAAAAAAAGATTAAAAGCGGATATTTTTTTAAATGTTTATTTATAATATGCAGATAAACTGGCGTAAATATGGAAAAAATAGGTGTGTGGTTTTGCCCACAATAGTTTTTATGATGAAAGGATAATCGCAATGGATTTGATTAAGACGATTGAAGATTTGATACGCTTTAAGACTGAAACAGGAAATGCCTCAGAGATTGATAAATGTTTGGACTATATTAAAGAGAGCTTTAATGGTACAAGCGCTGTGGTGAAAATTGAGCGATTTGAAGAGGCTAGTCCTGTGATTTATATTGCTAATAATGACGATATGCGTCAAAACGCGTTGGTTTTGGGGCATATTGATGTTGTTCAAGCGTCTGATGAGATGTTTAATCCATATATTAAAGACGGCAAAATGTATGGTCGTGGCACGCTGGATATGAAATCTTTTGCAGCGGTTGCAATGAATTCCATGCACTATGTGTTAGAGCATAATTTGCCTGTAAAATTTGGTATTATTCTTTCAACCGATGAGGAAAAAGGGAGCAAGAGTACACACGCGTTTATGGATCGCTACCCAAATCTTGACGCAGATGTTGTGCTTGATAATGATGTTGGGGGAGATATTTGTGAGATTATTAACAAGTGTAAAAATCCTGTTTTTGTGAAGCTTTTGGCAGAGGGAAAACAGGCGCATGGGTCAACACCTTGGGATGGTCTTGACGCAAATGAGATGTTAATGCGAACATTAGCAAATCTTCGCAAGGCGTATCCTTATTTTGATATTTATAGTGGCAAGCCTCAAAACACTTGGATTGACACAATGCACGCGGCTAAAATTGAGGGCGGAGATGTTTCTAACATTATTTCTGGACACGCTGTGGCGTTGTTGGATTTTCGTTTAACGGAAAATTCCACTATTGAGGGATTAGAAGAAAATCTTAAAAAGGCGTGTGAACGAGGGGTTCGGTATGAGATTGTTTCGGTTTCAACCCCTGTGGTGATGAGCGAGGATAATCCACAAATTTTGACCTATAAAAAGCTTGCAGAGGAAATTATGGGTAAAGAAATTCGATTCGTTCAGATTGGTGGCGCAACAGACGCACGACTATTTGCAGACAAGGGGGCGACGGTTATTATGCACTCTGGTACGGGTGAGGGAATGCACGCAGAGGGCGAATATGTTGTGGTGCAGTCAGTTGAAGAGCTTTCGCGCATCCAGATTGAATATTTGAAAGGGTTGGCTTGTTCTTGACAGAGGGACGTGCGTGTGATATACTTGACCTAATAGAGTATTTATTGTGAAGGGGCTGCTATGGCTATAAAAGATGATTTGAAGCAACAGGCTAAGAAAGTGGCACTGAAGTTGGCGATGACATCGACAGTTTTAACTAGTCCGATACAGAGTATGGCAATGCATCAAGCTGAAACAGCCCTAGAAGAAAATCGAATAGAGGTTGAAAAGCCAAACTTTTCAAATGATGAAGATGTCGCAGTTAAGATTGAAGCGCAGCCGAGTGAAGAACAAAAAGCGGAGGCTTTGTTTAATAAACTAAATTTGCCAGTAGAAGGGTATGAGAAAAATGGTGCGTTATTGCATGATGAAAACGAAACCTTTCATATTGGAAATTGGGGCGGAGATTTTCGCCAAGCTTATGAGATACGCTCAGGTTGTGTGGACCAAAGTTTATCACGAGAAGGTCGGCTTTATTATCAGCAGAGAAAGCTGAATATGATAAAAAATAGTTTGAGTATAGATAAGGCGTTTGTAAAAGTTGCTCCTCAACGTGCAGATGAATTGCTTGACCGTAATCAGATAGGATTTGTTTCTGGGTGGGATGGTGCTCCTAATCAAGCTTATTTTTCTTATTCAGAGAATAAAATTTTCTTGCGTGAATTTCAGGCAGGTGGAAAGATAGTTGCTGATGGGTATGCTAAGGAATATACTCAGGGGAATCCTGTTGCGAAAGCTAGTGTTCTTATCCATGAAAATGCTCATGAAGATCATTATAGTTATGATGGTATTGGAGAGCTTTTGCATCTTCCTACTAATTCGGCAAGGAGTGATCGTTTGACAGAAACGATTGCGACGGCTTCACAATATTTGCATGCAGCGTATCAATATACTCTTTTCAAAGAGCAAGGTGTTGAAACTGTTCAAATTCCAAGGAATATTTACTTAGATGATTTGTGCAAAAAATACGAGGATATTCAAGACGCAAATAAAGCAGATTTGGAAACATATTTAAAATCATTAGATGTTGATATGGTGAAAGTAACTGAAGAGACTTCGTTATCTCGTGCATTAGAAGATTATGCGAAAAAAGGGCAGAAAGATGGGGGGACAGTTGTAGATTATTTGAAAGACAAAGGGTTTGAAACTTTCAAAATGGAGGAGAGTACTACTGTTGGGGCGTTGTTAGATGATTATGTAAACTGGAAAGGTGAGGAGGAACGACCGAGTTTTGTGGATTATATACAGCAATTAGATGAAAAAGGAACGCATATTAGAGTTGGGGACGATGTTTTGTATATATCAGATTATTTGGATAAAACCTTGTTTGTATCTGATTTGCAAGATCTTTATGCGCAAGAAAATGTTTCAAACATTATAGAAAAATATGACTTGGCTCAAGTAAATGCGAAATTTTCACAGGTGGTTTCGGTGGAGGAATTTCGGGATACCCTTAAAATTGAAGAAAATCAAAGTGCAACAGATGTTTTAGAGAAATATCATTTGTGGAATACTAAACAGTCTAAAACTTATGAACGTTCTTTTAGTGATGTGATACCAGAATTGGTAGAAATTTATAATAAATCTAATGGAGATGAATTGACGGATTCCTTACAAAAAGTGGGGTTAAAGTTAGCTTCTGTTGAAATTCTGGAAGATAGGAATGTTGATGATGTTTTGGATATGTTTCCTTATTTAAAAGATGTTGTTAAAGAGCATGGGTTTAATCCGAAAGATCCTAAAAGTGTGAAGCGTGTGGTGGAAGTGGCTTCTGAGTATTGGCATGAGAAAAAAGCTGGTGGATATATGTTTCAGATGAGTAGCTCTATTAAAAGTGCAGCAAGGAAATTTGCCAAAAAATCATGGTCGGAACAACTGGAGATTTTGAAAAATCAGGAAAAAGATTATCAAGAGGTTTCGACGAGAATGCTTAAAGATGTATATATTGGGCATAACATGACGGTTGACTTGTCTAGTTGTCGGGGGTTGTTGGATACGCTTTCTTTGGAAGATGCTCTGGATGTAACGGGTGCGGTTATGCAGTATCAGCAAATTTCTTATAAAGAGATGAAAGAAATTGATGACTATCTTGAGAGTAAAGGTTTGAAAACAGATGAGCAGAAAATGGGATATATGGCAAAATATTTGGATAATGAGGCGTATCGTCGTGGAGAAAATAGAGATGCTGAATTAACGAAGATTTTGCTTTCGCATAATCCTAATATCACTTATCAAGATGGTGTGAGTGTGGCGTATGAAGCTGAAGGACAGATTTATGGAAGTTCACGAGGGAAGCGTTATAATCTGACATCTTATTATGAAGATGCGCAAACAAAAATAGATGTGCCAGTGCAACAAAAGAAAGCAACAAGAGTAATGAGAGTGTCAAGAGATCGAGATTCCTAAATTTATTTTGTATGTAAATGTAAACGCGCTAACTTGGGTTAGCGCGTTTAGGACTTTATTCGCTTTCTTCTTCGTCTATGGGGGCTTTGCCCTCAATAACGTAACCTTCACCAAACCAGTTACCGAGGTCTATATCTGCGCAACGCTTGCAACAAAATGGACGATATTTCGCATTGTCTGTTAGTTTGCCACATATGGGACATTTATGTACTTTGACGATGTTTTCGGTTTGGGGGGAGGGTGATGTTTCTTCGCTCATCTTATGGCTCCACGCGCCCTGTGCCATGGCAAGTTGGGCATTCAACAGAGAAACGCTCTAACAAGGTTGGTTGTTTGCGACGGCGTAAAATTTCTACATTACCCGCTTTAGACAAGCCTAAAACGTGTGCGCCTTGTGGGTCTCCCGTTAATTCTTCGCTTAGTGTATCCATTACACCACGCATATAACGATATTCGGTTGAGCCTGCGAAATCTATAATGATTTTTCCTGCCAAATTGCGTAAGATGATTTGACGTGCAATCTCACGGGCGGCTTCTTGGTTTAGTCTGTCGGTTTGTCCGCGTGCAACCATTCCTGCGCTATCTACATCTATTGCCACAAAAGCAGAAGTTTCTTCGATATGAATTTCACCACCAGAAGGAAGTTTAACTGTTTTTTCCATGGCTGTTTGCAACATATCTTGTATGCCATAAGTTTCTGATGGGTCTTTATCAAACTTTACTTCACCATTAAATACGGCTTTGATTTTTTCTTCTAAATTATGGTCATTGATGACGACGGTTTTTAAGGTGTTGCTATAACGGCGGATGAGGTCAAACAATGGGTTTTCTTTGGCATAAAGCAATGCTGGGGCAGAAGCTGAGCGTGCTTTAACGCGAATGTTTTCATAGATGGCGCGAAGTTCGCTCATCTCTTCAATGACGGTGTTGGTATCAACATCTGCTGCGGCGGTGCGTACAACCCAACCTTCTTGGCTAGAGCTAACGTTGCGGATAACGGCTTGGCGAAGCTCTTCGGCTTTTTCTTCGTCATTGATTTTGGTTGAAACGTCTATATAACTTCCAAAAGGGCGATATACCAAATATGTTCCAGGGATTTGAACAGCGCGGACGAGCTTTGCTCCTTTGTCTGCGCGAGATTCTTTTTGCACCTGAACAACCACGCATTGCCCCTCGGTCATATTAACCTCTAGCAGACCTTTTTCCCCAGCGTTCATAAAAGCTTCTTTATTATCTCCAATGTTTACCATAAAGCCATTTTTATCTTCGGAAAGATTAACTTTTTTATCAATTCGTCCGAGGTAAACGTTGCCTTCTGAAGCACCATTTTCGTTAAAAATTGTAAATTCACATAGCTCTTTATTGTCTAACAAAGCTAAGCAGGCGTCATTGCCTGATGTTTCATACACGATAGTATCTGCTTTAATCATTTTCATTGCTCCTTTTTTAAGGTTGCTTAAATTTTTAGACGTGGTTTAATAAACGCCTACTGAGTTTAACATATTTTTGGTTTCATACAATGGCAAGCCAATAACGCCTGTGTATGAACCAATAATCTTTTTTACGAAGCCTGCAAGCATTCCCTCTATGCGGTAACCAGCAACACCATGCCATTCACCAGAAGCAATGTAGTCTTTTATTTCGGTTTCGGTTAGATGCTTCATGGCGATTTTGGTGGTTATGGTTTTTTGGCTGATTTTTCCTTTTTTGCTTACAAGGCAAACAGAAGTAATCACCTTATGCGTGCGTCCTGATAAGAGGCGCATAACTTTGGTTTGTGTTTCATCATCAGGAGATTTTTGGATAATCCTCTTGCCAACAACAATAATGGTATCCGCACTTAAAATGTGTTCGTTTGGAAAAATATCGGCAACGGCAATAGCTTTGGCGCGCGCAATACGGCGGATATATTTGAGCGGAGTTTCGTCTTTGAGAACGCTTTCATCAATATCTGCTGGGTGGATTTTTTTAGGGATAAACCCAATCTCTTCTAGCAGAGAACGGCGTTGAGGCGAACCTGAGGCTAAAATAAAATCTTTGGGAGCTGTGGTGTTAGGCTTCGTCATCGTATGTTTTTTCCATGCGTTCATGGCGTTCTTGGGCTTCAACGCAGAGGGTGGCGATTGGGCGAGCCATAAGACGACCGATACCGATTTCCTCACCAGTTTCTTCACAATATCCATAAGAGCCATCTTCAATACGCTCTAGAGCTTGGTCTATTTTTAAGATTAACTTTCTTGCTCGGTCTTTGGTGCGTAAGTCCAGTGATTTATCGGTTTCTAACGAAGCACGGTCTACATCATCTGGTTGGTTTAAGCCACCTTGACGCAAGTCATCTAATGTGTCATTAGATTGCGCAAGTAGTTCCTTTTTCCATTCTACTAATTTTTGGCGGAAATATTCCAACTGCATTTCATTCATATATTCTTCTTTTTTGTTTGGAACATAATCTGGGGGTAGAATAACAGAATTTACCATTGCTTTTCTCCTTATATCTTGGCGCATTTGTTGTTCTTTAAAAAATATTTTACGCATAAGATAACAACAGATTTCTTAACGACAAGTAAAAAAACAAAATAATCAACTATTTTAACGGATGTTTTAGCTGAAAATCCATGTGATTGTGTTATTTTCTTTTTCGGAACAGGCTTGAACGGCTTCAGGGACGTTAATCTCTATGCTATGTTTGCCGTCTTTTAAGGATATAATTTTGACTTGTGCAGTGTTTACTTCGCTTGTGTCATAAATTGAGTATTCATATGTCCAGTAACGTTTGTTAGCATCGTTATCTTCGTTTACGATAATTGTGTCTATGTCTGTTCCTCCGCCATAGAATTGTCCTTGTGTTAATAATTCTACACAACTTTCTTTTGGAATTGTATCAAAAGTTATATAGAATAAATAGTTATCATTTGTCGATAGCGGTTTTCCTGCAACGCTTAGTTTGTGATATACTGAACCTACATCTATTTTTCCGCCAAGAGAGTGTATGCCTAATCGTATATCTAAGGGGAGGGCTCTCTTTTCTTTCATAGCTTCCAGAGTTAGTTTTGAATAATCTTCATCAATGGCTGTAAACTGCATTACCGCGTTTTTTAGGTCTACAACTTGTTGGGAAACGCGACCAGTGTTATATCGAACAAAAACGGTATGCACATATTTGGCGAGAACGCCACTCAAAACAATTAAGATGCTAACGTACATGATTACTTCAAGCATGGTGTAGCCATGTTCATCACTACTTTTTCTCATTATTCTTTATCTCCTGTTTGTTTTGAGCGTTTTTTAGTATAGCCCAAAATCGTTAAAACTGCAATAGTTTTGTTTGATAAGCTGAGTTTTTACTATACTTTTAAAATAATATGGTTAAAAATATACTTAAAAATTTGAAAATTTTAAAATAAGGGAAAAATTGATGAAAAGAATAGCAATTATGGCGTTATTTGCCGTTATTTTTGGTGGTGCAATGGTGGTGGTGTTTTATTTGCGTGGTAATCCAGAGCCTGTGCCTGAACAAAAGGGGGAAGCACAACAGCCTTTGATGATTAGCGATTCGGTTCATTCTTATACGGTGGCTGATCTTAGGAGTGGGTGTGATGTAGATGATAAGATTTTTTGCGCGGTGGAGCTGGCTGTTAAATGTACGTTAGAACCAACGCTTGCAGGTTGTGTGAAAGAGCGAATCCCTAATTTTATTTTGGTGCGTCCAGATATTACGGACCGTCCGAAAGAAATGTCTTTTGCCATTACAAAAATTAAACCTTCTGCAAATGGGGGGGATATGTTTGTTTATACTAATTCATCTTGCGATGCTGTTTGGTTTGGGCTTTGTGAAGGCACTGTTGTTTATTCTTTAGCAAAAAGTGAGGGAGAGTGGGGGGTTAATAATATTTACGCCCTCGAATAAAGGGGAAAATTTTGCGATTGAGTTCTCAAATGGAAGCCTCACTTCAGTCGGGTCATGTAGGTTGACTACACTCCCCTCCTTTGGAGGACATTTGAGACTCACTCACAAAATTTTCCGCCTTTCTTCCTATCGTAACCGAGAGAGCGATTGAGTTCTCAAATGGAAGCCTCACTTCAGTTGGAAGGTGGCGTTTGGGTGGAAAATTGGCGAGTTGTAGATTTTAGTTGACAAAAAAAATTTTCGGAGTATATATATGCTACATTTTGTATTTTTGTGAGTGTATTTTTTTGTTTTACTAAAAAACTTAACTTTATGAAAAGTTTTAATTTAAGCAACGGGGCGTCCGTTGTTTTCGCAGGTAACTCAAAAGACTATTCAGTCTGTCTGAGTATCAACGTTGGTCATGTCAACGAACCCAAACTCGGTATTGCCAATCTGTTTGAGCGTACTCTTCTTCTGCAGGTAAAAGGAATCATTCCTGCTTTCGGTGGTACGATGACGGCTTATACCGCTAGCGGCTCGGTTCTTTCTGAGGTTCTGGACAAGGTTTCTCAGGTGTTCAGTCGCACGGTTATCACCGAGGAGTTTGTTGAACGCGCCAAAGAGGCAATCGTTCAGCAGACGTTGGATACCGCACCGCTTACTGTTCGTCGCTCTAAGCTTTTATATAAGCATACGGCGTTTGGTGCGGATTTGGTTCGCTCTACGGAGGAATATCTTCAATCGGTTCAGTCGTGTACTGTAAACGAGGTCTTGCAGTTTGCCTTGACCTATTATACAGCTTCGAACATGGTTCTCGTAATCGCTGGGCCAGAGAAAAAACTCTCTGAAGTCAAGTCTTTGGCCGAAAAATATTTTGGCGGAGTTCCAGAAGGGGAAAAACAGCCTCAGGTAGACAACAATATCTATACCGGCGGTGCTGGTCGTATTGATGCTTCTGACGGCGTTACCCGTCTGATGTTTGGCTGGGATGTCAAGCATTTGACAATCGAAGATAGTCCGACGGCTAACGTGATGATGAGCATGTTCTTGGGTCGCCTTGAACGCGCTTATGCCGAGGCTGGATATGGTGATGTTAACGTGGAGTTCAAAATCGCTGGTTATTATGGTTTGCGTACGATGCGCGCCATGATTACTTCACGTGCTGGCGCAAAGGAGCTGACAGATGTTTTTATCGCCGCGGTTAATCGTATTTGCGATACTGAGGCTTCCGAAAGTAGGCTTGAAAAATCTCGCAATGCAGCGATGGTTGAAAAGCTTGACAAGTACGAAAAGTCTGACAACAAGGCTCTTGAGACCGCATGGCAACTTATCGGCAGAGGCTCGATGTACAACATCTCTAACCGCATTTGCGGTATCAGCGAAACAACCACCGATGATGTGCGGAGCTTATCTTGCACAGTTTTCCGCGGAAGCAGACCGACGTATATCGTTGCTACGGTGCCAGAAGACGAAGTATACTCCTATAAGGAGCTGATGCTCGGTCTTGGGCTTGAAGCCTTACTGAAAGAGAGCGAAAAAGCTTAAAAGGTGAGTTTCTGCACCGTTGTAGTTGAGTTTATGGGAAGAAGATATGAATCTTCTTCCCATTTTTTTTGTGTAAAATGGGAGAAGCGAAAAGGGGATAATGTGAGAGCAGAAGTAGGGCGGTGGAGTGGTAGGAGAAGTGTAGTTTGGAGAGAGAAAAGGAGAGATGAGTTGGAGGGGGAGAATGAGAGAAGAAGTCGGGCTGTGGAGTGGTAGGAGAAGTGCAGTTTGGAGAGAAAAGGAGAGATGAGTTGGAGGGGGAGAATGAGAGAAAAAGTAGGGCGGTGGAGTGGTGGGAGAAGTGTAGTTGGGGGAGGGAAAGGAGAGATGAGTTGAAGGGGGAGGGGGAGAGGAATGGTGGGTTGAGTGGACACTGTGGGAGTGGTTGATAAGGAGAAACGAGGTGTATAGAGAATTGTGTGGGTAGTGAGAGGAAATGTTGTTGGAGTGGTGAATAGATAGTGAGAGAGATATGTTTGGCATAATTTGGTTTTGGAGTATAAAAAAACGAGAAAACTGTGGTTGTTTTCTCGTTTGGGGTTTTTAATCAAGGTTGAGGTCTATGCCGAGGGTGGCGGCAAGTTTTTGACGAATGATGTGTAGAGGATAACGTTTGAATTCAATAACGTCGAGGTCTACTCCTAGTTCGACTAGTGCTTCTTTTTTTAGCTCACGACTGTTTTGTGCGAGCTTTTGGTAGATAGCAAGTCTTTCGTCATATTCCATGTTTGCACCGTTTCGGATAGCTCTTTGGACACTTTCCTCGCTATAATTTGAGAGATTGCGCCAAAGATTTTGGATAAGTTCTTCAAAATCCATAAGATTGACATCTGCGTCAAAATATTGGATGTTGAGTAAATCCATAGCCTCTTTTTTGGTTTTTCGTCCTCCGTTAAGAAGGGTGTAGAGTTGCCGTTGCTCTTTAAGCGGGATAGCTTGTGCGGTAATAAGTGCGCGTTGGTAGCTATCTTTGAACTGTATCAGCTTGTTTCTTTCGGGGCCGATGCGTAGAGCGTTAACAAAACTAATGCCGAGTTTGTGAGCCAATCCTCCACATTTGCGTGCGTATTGGGTTTTGACTTCCTTGTCAATCGTGATTTCGGCTTGTCGTTGAGATGTTACCTGTGCGACTACCGAATCGGCAAGATCTTTGACTTTGTTCTCGGTGAAAAAAACGCAGTCTTGTGCTGGTAGATTGCGCCTCCATGTGCCGAAGTGAAACTCTCTTAGTGAGTAGAAATTTCCTTCGTCTTTCCACTCTTTTGTTTCTGCATTAGGACGACTGTTTAGTAACTCTTTCTTACGGGTGTTGTATTCTTCCCTATCAATTTCGCGCAAAGACACGGTTTGGGTATCTTTGTTGCGATTTCTGACATAAAAGAAAAAGTTGTTTTCATCTACGCAAAATATTTCTTTTTCTGCGTAGTTGCTACCATTACGGCATTCTAGTCTAATGGCTTCGTCTGTTTTGATGACGAAGTTTACATAGATTTTTTCCATTTTTTTTTGTGTTAAAGGGTTAATAATAGAGATGTGTATAGATTATTGGATTGTACTATAACACATCTTTTAGACAAAAACAAGCAAAAAATCTTTTTTTGTTAATTTAATTGATTGCCGATAACTCTGGTATTAACGTGTTGTTTGAATGAATTATATTCTGTGGCGTGTTGACGGGGAATGATATGCCAATATTTGAAAATTTCTGGCGAAAGCTGTTGGGCTAGCCGCAAAATCTTTTCGGTGGCGTCATTATCATAAAATTCGCAAAAACCTGCAAACACCAAGCCATACACCACAGCACGGTCAATAATGAGTTGTTGCATCGCTGGAGGGGCGGAGGCGACGCTATTTAGGGTTTGGTTAATTTTTTGCTCGAGATATAACAATGTGGTGCGTACACGGTTTTGGTTTAAGTCTTTGAGCAGATCTTTTTGTTTGCCGTCGTGATAACTTATGTTTAGAAAAACCTTAAACGAGTGTAAGATAGCGTATAGGTGTGTGGTGGCGCATGAGGGGAGATAATGACGCAGGATTTTGATGATTTTTTCATCTTCGGCGTTATTTTTAATCAGCGAAAAGATGAGCTGAAACAGGTGAAACTCTTGAATATCCTCTTTGTTTAGTTTGATATAGGCTGCAACGTGATTGGTTTTAGAGTTTTGCAATTCTTGTTGAAGTGTGTTAATTTGGGCGGATTTGTGATTGTTTTCAAGTAATTTTTTTAATCTGAGTTCTAGCTCGTTCATATCTGGAGTGGGTTGTTTTATTGTGGGGGAATGGTGTTTTTTTAGCGATACGTCAAACACCAGCAAGAAGGGAATCATTAACAGCATGAGCGGAATAAGATATAACAGTATAGTCAGTAAAAAATGAGACATTGCCGTCATTCCTTTCTTTCTTATATCTTTTATACAAAGTTGTGCGAGATAGGGTTTAGATAAATGCTTTTTTAGCTTTTTTAACCTAGCCGAGAGGTTTATTTTAGTTTTGCTAAAAGGTATGACTTTAGTTGTTTGTCTTCTATTTCTTCGGCATAAGAAAGTGCTTGGGTTAGGTATTTTTTGGCTTGTGAGGTGTTGCCTTCAAGGCGCGCGACCTCGGCTAAATTATTATAATCTATGGCGGCTCCTTTTAAGCGGTTTTTGCCATGTTCAAGGTCTACCGCCTGTTTAAACAGCGTTTTGGCTTTGGAGAGGTTGTTTCGTTTTAAGTATATCAGCCCCAAAAGGGTGTAGGCGTTTGCTGGGTAAAATGGTGCTGCGGGGGGGAGCTTTTTTTTGATTATCTCGGTTAGTATTTTTTTGCTTTGCTCATAATCGTTAGTGGCAAACAGGATTTCCGCTTTGATGTATAAATTTTCTAGAAAGCCTGCGGGGTTCTTTTGAAAACTTGAAGTTTTAAGAGCGGTTTCAACATATTTTATGGCGTTTTCATATTCTTTGTTGTGATATTTGAGGCGTGCGAGCATCTCTGTTGCATAGGCGGTGCATTCGCTTGTTTGGCTGTTTTTTAGCGCAAGAAGAAAGCTTTGCTCTGCTTTTTCTTGTTGATTATTCATATAAAAGGAAAGCCCTAGCCAGTTGTTAATATCCGCATATGAGCGATATAGCTTATGGCGTTTGGCAAGGTTGGTTGCTTTAGAGAGGTTTTGTATGGCAAAGTCATATTGTTCACGTCCAAAAGAGATAAGCCCATCGTAGGTCATACACTCAGCAACTTTTGCTATCATATTCATTTTATGAAAACGTGTTTTTGCTTCTTTTAGCATTGTTTCGGCAACATCAAAAACCCCTGTTAGGCGGTATATTTGTGTTAATAAGAGATAGCATGAGGCTTGCTCATATTCAAACCCTTGTTTTTGATAAATTGTCAATGCTTTGGAACAGAGTATGGAGGCGTTATTTAAATCTGTTTCATAAAGGTTATAGTGTGCTTTTAGGAAATAATATTTAGCGCGTTGGTTAAGAGATGAAAAAAAAGGGAGTTCTGTTTCTTTGATGAGGTGGTGAAAGATTTGGGTTTCATTGCACAACATGGCGAGTTCGGCAGTTAATAAACGCAAGTCTATATCTTGGGGATATTTTTTTAGGTGTTTTTTTGTTTGTTTAAGGCGTGAGGCAAGGGAGCTGGTTTTGCTTGCTTTAAGAGCTAGTTTGGTTATCAATGGTAAGGGCAGGTTAAAAAATGTATGTATGCACTCTTGTTTTATGGCATAAGAGGAATAATAAAAAGGGAGGTCTTTGGTTTTGAAAAAAGGCAGGCTCTGGGTGGCTAAGATTTTGCAGTGATGCAATAGGCGAAGACGAACTTGATAAACCGCAAAAACGACCAAGCAGAGAGTGAGTTCTATAAAAAAGAGTGTGTTTATATTAAAATCTTTCAAAATCTTTACTCTATGTTAGTTTTTTTAAACCTATAATGCGACCAAGATATGTTCTAACCATATTATATAGGGGAT
>CAZRHI010000010.1:0-20990 GCA_964599945.1 uncultured Acetobacter sp.
CTGAAAAACCTTTATTTGCAATAGATTTCAAAAACTCAAGCAAATGGTGGAAGAAACCACCGATATTATAAAGAATAAACGGCTTCTTTTGTAATAATCCGTCTTGCATAGCCACACAGTCGTATGCCAACTCGTCAAGTGTGCCAACTCCCCCAGGGGCAAAAACCACAAAATCAGCATCAAGCAGGCGTTGCTTCCTCTCTTCTAATGTTTTTGCAAAAATGACGTTAATCTTTTTAAGCAAGACATCATCAGAATCATAAAGTTTGTAATATTCCTCAGTCGTAATTCCTTGAATTGGAAAATCAGGCGTAGCGCAGTTCTGCTTTTCGTTCCAAGCGTCCATAACCCCACGAGCAACCGCCCCCATAATACCGCTGTTTGAAAGCCCGAAATCAAGCTTAAAGCCCATTTCAACAATCTTTTTGCCAAGATTATATGTTTCACGCACATACATTGGGTTATGTCCGCCGCGCGAACCACCTGCCACAAAAACACGAATACCGTCTTTTTTGTTTTCTTTAATAAAAGCAGATAAAAGTTCCTTATCGTTGCTACATACGTTTTTCTCTGCCATAGTTAAATCTCCTCAATATCACCCATTTGTTGCTTGCGGTAAAAGTCTTTAACAAACTCGTCAAATGTATCTTCAGCAAGTGCTTTGCGGATTCCTTGCATTAAACGTTCATAATAGCGAATATTATGCCAACTTAGCAACATAACAGCCAAAATCTCATTACATTTTTGTAAGTGGTGAATATAAGCTCTTGTATAATTTTTACATAGAGGACAATCGCACCCAGCTTCAATCGGACGAGGGTCTTCGCGGTGGCGAGCATTGCGAATATTAACAGGACCAAATTCCGTAAAGGCCTGTGCTGTTCTGCCCGAGCGTGTCGGCATAACACAGTCAAACATATCAACCCCACGCATAACCGCTCCAACAATATCATCAGGTTTACCAACCCCCATCAAATATCTGGGCTTGTCATCAGGAAGCATTTGAGGAGCGTAATCTAATACCTCAAACATCTTTTCTTGCCCTTCGCCAACCGCAAGTCCGCCGATAGCATATCCGTCAAAGCCAATTCCCTTAAGAGCTTCCGCCGATTCCTTGCGCAAATCTTCAAAAATACTGCCTTGTTGAATACCAAAAATACCATACCCCTCACGGTCAATAAACGCTTCACGACTGCGCTTTGCCCACCGCATAGATCGTTGCATAGAACGCTTTGCTTCATCGTATGTTGAAGGAAATGGCGTGCATTCATCAAAACACATTGTAATATTAGAATCTAATTTATATTGAATATTCATCGATTCTTCAGGAGATAAAAAGAACTGTTTACCGTCAACATGAGATTTAAAGCTTACCCCTTCTTCTGTTATCTTTCGCAACCCTTTAAGACTCATCACTTGAAACCCACCAGAATCAGTCAAAATGGGTCTGTGCCAGTTCATAAATTTATGCAATCCTCCCATTTTTTGGACCAAATCAGCCCCAGGGCGAAGCATAAGGTGATACGTGTTGCCTAAAAGAATTTCAGCACCTGTTGCTTCAACAGACTCTGGTAACATCGCTTTTACCGTTCCGCAAGTCCCCACAGGCATAAAAGCAGGTGTGTGAACTACGCCATGTTTGGTGTGAAGCTCTCCTAGTCTAGATTTGTTGTGCTTTTTTAAAATCTTATATTCTAATGCCATTTTAGTATCCTATTTATTTTACTCTTCTTTATAAATTTTACTCCATAGAGGGATTTTCGTACCAATTCCTTGTTCTAAATTAGTTGCTTCAATAAAAGCCATATCACCATTGTCAAACATAACTCTTAACCATGTTCTATCAGCAGTATAACCAGTTATTCTAACCGTTGTTCCTTTTTCAACAGTCTTATATACATCAAATTCTTTATCCGCGCCATGCATTGCCTGAACAGTATTATTTGTATGATATAATTCATTTTTGCTGTAAACGTCAACAGGAATATCAAAAATTTTGGCAACAGCAATATCACTAAAAGTCTTATGTCCATCTTTAAATGTAACGATTTGCTTAATGTGATTTGTCTGCCGTTGTTTTTCATACTTTTGCAGGTAAAAACTCCCAACAATTAAAGCCATACATCCTAAAAAAGCTAAAGGATAAAATAATTGAAGGGATTTTAATTTGCTAAAATTCCATTTTTTGACACTTAAAAAAGGAGTTTGCCCAAAAGATGAAATATACTGGTTAAGATAAAGCTCTTCCTCTTTTGTAGCATAGTCTTTTGCAAGCATTGCAAGAGTGAGTGCTTCTTCAAGTTTGTTTTCATCTCTATAAGCTAAAGAATTATGCAATAAAAGCTTAAAATTCTCTTTAGCATCGTTAATGCGTAAAATGTTTTGAACAAGAGCCTGACAATTTGCAAAAATAGCACTAACACCTAAGAAACCTTTTATCCAATTATGTCTAGTAATGTTTCCAACAACGCCTACGGCTTCATATTGGCTACAATAGTAGATTTTATCAATAGAGGAATGTCCAATACCGTTTCCCGTAATTTCAACTAAATGAAAAGCTCGTAAATTTAAATCTTCTTGTCCATGCATATTACGTAATACACATATCGAGTTAATTTCAGGGAAATTTTCTTTGTTGTAAATAAGAGATAAAAGCGTATATTTTAAACGAATTTGCTGATCTTTCAAAACATCATATGCCACAGATAATTTTTGAAACATATCAACAGCGTTAGGATCAGTATTATGGTCTGGATGCCAAAATTTAGCTAGCTCACGATACTTCTGCCGAATTTCTTCTTCAGAAGAAGTAAAAGAAACTCTTAATATTTTATAATAATCCAGACTGTCATAGTTAAATTTGTTCGTCAAAGCTAATCCTCCATATTTAGTTTTTTAGCAATATTACATATATCCAAAGCAGCTTCTGATGTTGGATAACGGCAAAGAAGTAACTCTTTATTTTTTATCGTATCTCGTATGCGAGTGTCAAGCCGAACAATACCTAATAGTTCAGGAAATTTCAAATGGTTTCTATCAGAGGCTTTGCCAAGTTTTTCATATATTTTATATCCATCTTCAAAAGAGTTTACCTTGTTAATAATTAAATAATAATTAGAAGAAAGCTTTAGCTCGTTTATAAACTTTATAAGCTCAAAAGCTTTGATTATGTCCGCATTATTTTCAGAACACGTTAAAATAATGTTATCAGCAATTTGGCAAAGACTTAATGTTTTTTCAGAGATGTTTGTTCCTGCGTCAATTAAGGTGTGATTATAATTTTCAGCAATAATACTTAAATCATCAGCAAAAATTTGAAGTCTTCCAAGGGGTTGTTCAACAAGATAATTTTTGCCTGATTCACCTGTTAAAATATTAAAATCTTTGTTTTTGTAAGCGCAAATAAGCTGATTAAGTGTTTTATCTCCAGTAATATATTGCTCAAGGTATTGGGGCGAAGATAAAACGAGATAAGATGCAATATTGGAAAAATCGCCATTCCCATCAACAAGTAGAACTTTCTTTCTCTCCAGATTTAAAGCATGAGCAATGCTCAAAACACACCAAGAAGTTCCGACATTTTCAGCACCAGAAACAAACAGCGAAATGTGTCGAGAAGTTCCCTTTTTTAAAAACAAATGGTCGTAAACAACATCTAAATTTTCACTCAAAACACACCTACATAAAACAAAGTTTATAGTTAGCACTAAAAATAATTAAGATAAATTATTTTTTAATACAATAGATGATATACTTTAAAATATCAAAGATTCTTTTTAAAGTCGGGGATTATTCATGAGAATTATATTAGCCACACTAATTTTATCAATATATGCTCTATCAGCACAGGCCGAAGTGTTAAAAATGTATGGAAAAGAAAAATATGGATATGATCAGCCTAAATATATAATAGATTATCCAATAAGCAGAAAGACTAAATCCTTAAATATCTATGCGTTGGCAGATCATGATAATTTTCCGTTATCTTCCCTTGAACAAGGATCTGTTTTTAATAAAATATTTTTAGATATGGCAGACGCCATAAATGTATATGTTCATTTGAAATACAGTGAGAATAAATATGAAGATAAAATAAATGATTTTGAAAGCGGAAAGTCTTCAGAAGATGCTCGTTTTGGAACATACTATGAAGAATATCCATATTCAAAAAATGAATATATCTATCCTGCGTTTTTTGAAAATGCAATACACGTCATTATGTCTACAGATAATAAGCTAAATTTACAAGGAAAGAAATCACTTGCGGAATATAAGGGTGTTTATGTTAAAACAGATAAATTACCTAAATATATTTTAAAAGACTTTACTTCATTAGGAATTGAAGAAGTAGCCACTATTCAAGAAGCATATGAAAAATTATTAACAAAAAAAGTTGATTTCATTGCCGCCAGTTATTATTCAAGCCTAATAGAAGCTTATAAACAAGGAATAAGAAAATTTGTATCATTTAGCAAAACTCCCGTATGGAAGGCATCTGTTTTTCTTCGAGTATCTCCTAAAATCAAAAAAGATTCCCGTGAGGCAAGTATAACAAAATATTTGAAAAGTGAGCGATATAAAAAAGTTCGAGATAAAGCTTTTCAAGAGTTGATAAACATTTATAAAGAAAATACCAAAGGAGTAATTCCTCCAACATATATTGGTTTTGATAGAAAAGAAGAGAATGAAGAAGATATAGATGAATAACTACTTGAAAATATAAATTTTAAGTTTAACATACAAATAATTTTTTAGGAGTAATAAAAATGGTTCTTTTAGTTCATCACAGCATTTCACCACAATCGCGGAAAATTCGTCTGATTATGGCAGAGAAAAAAATGCTGTTTGTTTTAAAGGAAGAAGAGCCATGGAATATTTCACAAGAAATGTTAAATATCAATCCTGCTGGCAGTTTACCAGTATTAGTGTTTGACGGAACAGTGGTTTCTGGAAATACGGCAATTACCGAATATCTAGAAGAAAGCAATCCACAATACAAATTGCTTCCAGAAGATTCATTAGAAAGAGCAGAAGTGCGTCGATTAGTAGAATGGTTTGATGTCAAATTTTATAATGAAGTGTATAAATATATTGTTACGGAAAAAATAATAAAACGCTTTCATCATAGACAAGCCCCAAATACAAAGATATTAAAAGCAGGTCTAAATAATTTAAAATTTCATATGGAATATATAGATTATCTGGCAGATAGAAATAATTATCTTGCAGGTAAAGAATTAAGTCTAGCAGATTTGACAGCTGCCGCACATTTATCAGTAATAGACTATTTGGGTGATATTTATTGGAACGAATATAAGAATGCAAAAATATGGTATGCAAAAATAAAATCACGTCCAAGTTTTAAAGATATTCTAAAAGATACGATTCGGGGTATTCAACCGTCAGATAATTATAGTAATTTGGATTTTTAAAATGAGAAAAGAATGTTTACTTGGTATTATTTTTCTATTAAGTGCCTGTGGAGGACCTAAAGGACAGGTTGTTTTCCATTGGGATAGATATAACACTGGTGGACTTAAATTTGCCAGAGATCATTCTGAATGTATGCGAGAGGCAGAAGCCTTTAAGTTAACAAATTTCCGAAGCTGGTTTTATAC
Source organism: uncultured Acetobacter sp. (assembly GCA_964599945.1). GTDB lineage: Bacteria > Pseudomonadota > Alphaproteobacteria > RF32 > CAG-239 > CAG-267. The sequence goes on from CAZRHI010000010.1 coordinate 5,619, forward strand.
AGAAGAACAACGTTATGAAACAGTTGTTAAATGGCATAAAGAACATGGTATATGGGCAAGTTTTGTTCCATACCCAGGGGCAATGCCAATAATGGTTAATTCTGTAAGAGATGATACTCGTTCAGACCCAAAAAAATATCAAAGATGTATGATGAAAAAAGGATACGTTAACCGAACAACAGATATCCCAGAAGCGAGTAATTTGTTTATATACAAACCTCAGAGTGTTAATCAAGACGTGCCTTTGGACGACACATACAATTATTAAAAAGTTTTGCCATTGTTAGTTTTTTGCATAAGGGATAGTTTGTTCTTTTGTTCCTTTCGTTCTTCTTGATATGCGTGTTTATTCTCAAGAAGCTTCTCTTTTTGTAATTCGTTAATTAACCTTTGCGGTTGTACAGCAACTCCGTTCAATTCTTCCTGATTTATACCAGTTTTAAGCCCCATTTCCCACATATGCTCAAGTGTGCAATCTGGGTGGACATGTTTACATAAAGCATAAAGTCCAGTAACTTGTGGAATAATCCAACTATAACCACCTATGGCCCAATGACAGTAATCGCTATCACCCGTGTTAAGTGCAACAGTTCTATGCTCAACGGGAAATAAAAGTTTTTTTTGCTTGTCATCGTCAAACCAATCAGGTTTTGCCCTAGAATCAATAAATTTAACATTTAGTGGTAAAATGCTGTCGGGGTCGTTAACATCTTTATTTAAATCTCTATTATAACCATCAAAAGAGAGACCTTTCTCTTGAAATAATTTAACTGTAATAACATCGATACCTTCTTTTTCAGCAAGAAGGCGCATTTCTTCATATTTATCAAACCCTTCCATAGTCGGATCACAAAACTGAGAAATGGAAATCGCCACAATCTTTTCACCCTCTGGCAATAAACGGTTAATTTCGATACATCGTTGAATTGCTTTGGGGATTTCTCCGACAGTTCTTTTGCCAGAGCGTTTGTCAGAGTTAGATTTCACGGCAAAAAAATAAACCTCTGCTTCGGGGGCAACGCCACAATTTGTTCCAACAGCTAAAGAGGTAACACCTGTACCATGAAAGCTTCCAGTAGGGGACGCGGTATAATTTTCATAATGTGCTATTTTTTCATCATATTCCTGATGAGGGGATAATCCTTCATCAATAATTGCGATTTTAATGCCCTTGCCAGTAATGCCTTTTTGATGTATCTGCCGAAGGTTCTGCCCAAAATCTTTTCCTTTCTCCATAAAGCTTTCAGGGTTAAAATCTGAAGGGAGAGTGGCTTTTAAAAAATCAGTATGTGAATCAAATGTAATATCACCAGCTGGAGTATGGCTGATATCAATATCCAATTTATATCCAAAAACATCCAAATGTGGGCGACAGTGGTCGTTTTTGATAAGCTCATCACGCCGTTCGGCATTTCTTTTTATTGTTTCTTCAAGCACTTTTTTCTTATCTTCGGGAATTGTCTTAATCTCCACGGAGGCAAACGCCGATAAGGGTTGGTTAGTTTCGGCTAATTCATATAAACACTTAGCTTTTGTTATAATATCCATAATGCTACCTCCTATAATAGATACTAAAAGTATAGCACAATGTATAACTATTTGCAATCTTTTATATTATACCCACCGCCAGTTGCTTTATAAAAGGCGGTAAGATTTTGTAAAATTTCCGCATTGCTTTCAGCTAAGGCATTTTGTGCGTTTAAGTAATCTTGTTCGGCAGTAGCAACGTCGGTAAACTCAATAAGTCCATTTTCATATTTATTGTGGGTCAGTTCCAAGATGTTACGCATTTTGTTAAGAGATGTCTGACTGTATGCGTTGGTCTGATAGGCTTGTTCAATCGCAGTAATACTGTCTTTAAGTTCCATTAAAGCGGTCAACATCGCTTCATTATAATTAAGAATATACTCTTTTTTGATATGTTTTTGTAATTCAACATTGTTTGTTAATTGTCCCCAATGCCAAATAGGTAATGTAACTCCTGGAGTGTACCCATAAACTTGACTGCTGTTGTTAAACAATGTATGTCCGCTGTTTGAAAGATACCCAAATGTTGCGCTAAGATTAAAGTTTGGATAAAGGCTTGTAATAGCTTCGTTGGCTACGGCATTTTGGGCAACAATAGACATTTCAGCAGCCATAATATCTGGTCTGGAACGAATAACACCTAGGGGTAAGTTGTAAAGCTTTTGAACGTTGTATTTAAATGCGGTGTTGGTGATGTTTTTCTTATATTTGTCAAGGTTAATCGGAAGATTATTCGGAGTAACGGCTAATAAAACCGCAAGGGCATTTTTATAGTTTTCTATTTGCGTCTTTAATGTTGGAATGGTGGATTTTGTCTTTTCAACCGCAAATTCAGCTTGGTTTAATGCCAGAGGGTCGGCAATTCCTGCTTCATATTTGCTTTTAATTGTTTGCATAATGTCGCATTGTAACTTTAAGTTTTTATTTGCAATGTCAAGCTTTTCTTGTGCTTCTCTGAGGCTAATATATGTGCTTATAACCTCCGCAATAATAGAAACTTTTATATTTAAAAGAGAGTAAGCTGTATTATGCATTAAAGAATAATATTGTTCAGAAATGTATCTCCCTTTACCCCAAATATCTAATTCCCAAGAAACATCAAATCCTGCCTTAAAAGCATTAACATCATAAGAATACTTTTGATTATCGCTTGCTTTGTTATAGTTATATCCTCCACTAGCGTCAAGCATTGGGTAATCCTGTTTTGATTGAATAAGATAGGAATATCGAGATTGCAGCAATCGTTCAATGCCCTGCTGAATTGTGAAATTGCTACTTAAAGCGTGGTGAATCAGTGTATTTAAATCTGAATCGTTAAATATCTCAAACCAATTTGCCTCTATAACATCTTCGTTTGGTTGAAGGTTAAGAGCGTTTTGAACCTCTTTGTCTTTTATAAAATAGTCATGTGTGTACTCATCTCCCACATTACAAGAAGTTAAGAACAAAAGTGCTGAAAATACGATGTATTTAAACATTGTTATTCTCCTTAGTGGTTTGTTTTTGTGTGTTAGTAGGTGGTGTCGGATAAAAATATTCCTTTATGTTTTCAAACAAAGCAAAAAGTGCAGGAATAAAAACAATTCCAACCAATGTTGCAACAATCATTCCAAAAAATACTGTAACACCAATGGAAATCTGCGAACTAGCTCCTGGGCCTGTGGCGATAATCATTGGAAACACACCTAAAATAAAAGTTAAGGCCGTCATTAACACCGCTCTAAACCGTTCTCCAGCACCTTTCTCTGAGGCTTCTAAAATGCTATATCCTTTGTCGCGATAATCTTTAGTAAATTCAACAATTAAAATAGCGTTTTTAGCCGCAAGTCCAATCAGTAAAACAATACCTAATTGTGCATAAATACTTAAAGGCAAGCCAAATAAATGTAATCCAATAAATGCTCCTAAAACTGCAAATATCGTTGAAAACATCACAGAAAATGCTAACATCCAACTTTCATATAAAGCTACCAAAAACAAGTAGCAAAATACCACAGCCAGAGCAATCAATGCACCAACAAGACCTCTGGTTTCAGCTTCCTGCAAAGAAAGTGCCGTCCAGTTTATCGCATATCCTTTGGGTAAAATCTTCTTGGCAAGTTCTTCAAGCTTGTCCATCGCCTGACCACTACTAATTCCCTCTTTGGCTTGCGCAGTAATTGCCGCTGCGGTATATAAATCATAACGATAAATGATTTTTGGAGAGATTTCTGTTTCCATTTTTGTAAAACTGTCGACTTTAATCAGGTTTCCCGAATTGGATTTAACGTATAGGTTTTTAATGCTATCAACATTTTTGCGATAATCAAAATCAGCCTGTAATATAACGCGATTGACTTGTCCACTAAGAGTAATATTATTGATATATGTTGCTCCAAGATTGCTTTGTAATGTGGCAAACATCTGAGAAACAGGAATATCTAAAGATTGTAGCTTCGTTCTATCAATATTTAAATAAATGTGTGGTGTATCAGCAACAAAAGTGCTAAAAGCGTATGCGATTTCAGGCAATGTGTTGACTTCTCTTAAATATGCATTAAGTGTTTGTTCCAAATCCATGGGCGATAAATTTGTGTCTGTTGCCACCAGTTCCAAAGAAAGTCCATTGCTTTGTCCAATCCCAGGAACAGAGGGTGGGGCAAAAAAATTGATAGCCGCATCTGGATATGTGCTAAATTTTCTTGTTAAAGAGGTGGTAATCCCTTCAATAGATAAATCCTTTGTTGTTCGTTTTGCCCAATCTTCAAGACCAATAACTCCTAAAGCAACATTTTCGCCACTTCCGCCAAGCATACTATATCCAGCAACTGTGATGATATATTTTATCCCGTTCATTTTTAGAATATCAGTACTCATTTTTTCCAAAATATCATTTGTCTGGTTAATACTTGCCGTACTATCTAGTTGCACATTGGCAAAAATAATCCCTTGGTCTTCTTCTGGAATAAAAGATGTAGCTGTGAATTTAAAATATATGGCAATCGCCAAAATTGTACCTAAAACCGCTAAAATGGTAAATATTAAATATTTGGAAAAGAAGCCAACAACCTTAATATATAAATTTTTAAAAGTATCTAATCCATTATTAAACCATCTAAAAAATCCTTGAGGTGTAGTTTCTTGTTCTTTGTTAAGAAAAATTGAACATAAGGCAGGGCTTAGCGTTAAAGCATTAAATGCCGAAAAAATAACAGATGTTCCAATCGCCACAGCAAACTGTTGATAGATCTTTCCTGTAATTCCAGCCATTAACCCTACGGGTACAAAAATAGCTAATAAAACAAATGTTGTCGCCACAACCGCACTTCCAATTTGTTGCATAGCTTTAACCGAGGCGTTGTATGAGTTAAGTTGTTCATTTAACATTAAATATTGAACACGTTCAACAACAATAATCGCATCATCTACCACCAGTCCAATAACCAAAATCATTGCAAACAGGGTTAAGATATTGATGTCAAATCCTAACAGATAAATTACAATAAAAGTGGCAATGAGAGATACAGGAATGGTAATAAGAGGGATAAGTGTTGTCTTAAATTTTTGCAAAAATAGATAAGTAACTAAAATGACCAATGCAAAAGTGATGAAAAGTGTTTCAACAATCGCCGCCAAAGATGCTTGAACATAATCTGTTGAATCATAGGTAACTTTTATCTCCATATCCTCAGGGAATGTTTCTGCAAGTTTTTCGATTTCCTGCCGAACAACTTCCATTGTTTTAAGAGCATTGGTGTTAGGCGTCTGGTTTAATGCAATAATAACCGCCGAAGCGTTGTCATATTTTGAATTGATATTATAAGTATCTCTACCAAGCTCTAGCCGCGCAACATCTTTCAAGTAAATTGTTCCACCATCTTCAGATGTGGCAACTACAATATTAGAAAAGTCTTCAACGCTGTTCAAAAGTCCTTTAGCGGTTAGCGATAAAACCAGATTGGTGTTTTTTGAGCTAGGGGCTGCTCCAATACTTCCTACAGCAGCCTGAACATTCTGGTTTTTAACCGCAGCAATAATATCCGAACTATTTAAACCAAGAGAGGTAATTTTATCAATATCAAGCCAAATACGCATACTATATTGCGGACCAAATATTTGTACTTGTCCAATACCATATAAACGAGAAAGAGGATTTTTGATATTTGTATAAGCAAAGTTACTTAAATATAAGCCATCAAATGTATCATTAGGCGAGCGTAAAACGATTAAAGCCAAAATGTCTGCGTTTTCAGTTGAAACATCCAACCCATTTTGAATAACCTCATCAGGTAATTCACTATTAACCTGTTGTAGCCTGTTTTGAACCTTTACTTGCGCAATATCAGGGTCAGTTCCAATATCAAAAGTTACAGTAAGAGTATATGAGCCATTGTCATCTGAAATAGAAGACATATAAAGCATATTTTCAACACCGTTCATTTGGTTTTCGATAGGAACAGCCACAGTATCAGTTAAAACCTGTGCATTAGCTCCAAGATACGTTGTTTTAACACTAACTTGCGGTGGTGTAATATCGGGAAATTGTGAGATAGGCAGAATTTTTATGGCAAGCAATCCTAAAATAATCATAACAATAGAAATGACCATAGCAAAACGCGGTCTGTCGATAAAAAATTTTGAAAACATCTAATACTCTCCGCTTAAGGTTATTTTATAATTTTCACATCAAATTGGGTGTTTGTAGGGAATTTCTCCGTGGCGTCTAATACTAATAAATCATTATTTTCAAAGGTGTTTTTCAAAACGTATTGATTGTCTTTTTCTGTGAGGATGTCTACTTTTTGTCTGATTGGTTTGTTGTTGCGAAAAATTGTTAGATAATCACCATCAGCTAACATGGTAATAAGATTTTTGTTAATAAGAACGATGTTTTTAAAAGATTTGCTAATCTCAACCGTAACATATGCATTTGGTAAAAGTTCATTCTTGTCATTTTTAAAATAAGTATAAACCGCTAATGAATTTGTAGATTTGTTAAGTTGATTGTTGGTATATTTAAATTCTCCAGTATGTTCGAAGATTTTGCCATTAGGTAATTTTAATTGGATAACACTGTCTTTAAATAAAACGCCATCTGTTTTCATATTAAGATATTCTGTATCAGTAAGAGAAAAGACAACACGAATAGGATTGGTTTGCACAATGCTTAAAAGAGAACCACTATTAGGGGAAACATAATCTCCAACACTTAAGGTGAAATTCCCAACAATCCCAGAAATAGGAGCTTTAATTGTCGTATAGCCATAGTTAACTTCAGCTAATAATTTGGTCGCTTCCGCGTTTTTTAAATGAGCTTGTGCTTGTAAAAAATTGTTTTTCGCATTATCAATCTCAATTTCTGAAAAAGCTTTTTTGCCAGATTTTTGAACACGATTATAATAATTTTCATTATATTCTAAAGAGGCCTTTGCTTGTAAAACTTCTGCACTTGCAGCATCAACACGTGCTTTATATTCTTCTGGTTCAATAGTGATAAGCAAATCATTTTTTTGAACGTCTTGTCCTGCTTTAACGGTAATATCCTTTAGATACCCACTAATGTAAGGAATAATTTGAACTTGGTTAATCGCTTCAACATATCCAACATAGCTGCTGGTTACAACCACATCTTGCGGAATAATTGGGGTAGCATTTAAGGTTATACTATCATTAACTGGCACAGGTCTGATTTCTTTAATGTTTTCATGTTTAAATAAATAATATCCAAAGCCAAAAGAAATCAGACATAATACCAATAGGAGAATAATATAGAGCTTTCGTTCATTGCGGTTTTCCATTTTTAACCTAACCTTTCATCTTAAAGTTTAGATGATAGATAGTAAGAAATGGCTAGGTTTCAAGATTTATTGCATAAGTTCTATGGCTTTTGTAATTTTCTTTATAGAGTTAAGTTCTATCTGCCGAACGCGTTCTTTAGAGATATTATACGTTTTGCTTAAATCATCTAGTGTAATAGTCTTTTCGTATAGGCGTCTTTTAAACAAAATATCTTTTTCGCGTTTGTTTAAAACATACAAAGCTTGGTTAAACATTTTTCGGCGATATTTTATTGTTTCCGCATGGGCAAGGCTTTCTTCTTGGTTTGGCTTGTTATCAGATATAAAATCCATCCATTCTGTTGCTCCGTCCGAATCTCCATCAACAACAGCATTGAGCGAGCCGTCATGAGACTTTAATCTCATGTTCATATCAGTAACATCTTGCACACTAACATCAAGAGATTTTGCAATATCTTTTAATATATGCTGAGAGAGTTCTCTGTCATCTATTAAATTTAATCGGTTTTTTATTTTACGCAAATTAAAAAACAATTTCTTCTGTGCAGCCGTTGTTCCAAGCTTAACCAAAGACCAAGAGTTAAGAATGTATTTTTGAATTGAGGCTTTTATCCACCAAAGAGCGTATGTTGAAAATCTAAACCCTTTCTCTGGGGCAAATTTATCAATGGCATACATCAGTCCAATATTTCCTTCAGAAATCATCTCACCAACGGGTAATCCATATCCACGATATTTTGAAACAACCTTAACCACAAGTCTTAAATGAGAGGTAATTAACTTATAGGCTATCTCTTTGTCTTTTGTTTGCTGATAACGAGAAGCTAATTCAAACTCTTCTTCCAAGGATAAAATGGGATATTTTTTTATAGAATGCAAATATCGAGAGAGGTTTTCTTCTGGTGAGAAATCTAGTCCGCTTAAAATAGATTGTTCATTCATAATAAATCTCCTAAAAGTTGACTAGAGGAAAGTCTATATTGTAAAAATTTTTTCCACAACCTAGACATTAGTTCTATTGTTTTTAAGGAATTTTTAAGGTTTAAGGCCAATTTTACTACTTAAGTTCATATTTACAAAGCACCTCTTGAAGGCGTTGCATATCCTCTGGAAAAGGAACTGAAAAATGTAAATATTCGTCAGTTTTTGGGTGTAAAAAACCAAGAGAAGAAGCGTGCAAAGCTTGACGAGGAAAAGAATTAACGATATTTTTATCAGGTTCGGGAAGTCGTAATAAACTCTTTTTTGCTTGATAAATGTCATCACCAATCAAATGACAGCCTATACTAGAAAGATGAACGCGAATCTGATGTGTCCTGCCTGTTTCTAAGCAACATCTTATCAAAGATGCAGTATTGCCATAAGTTGCAACAGTTTCATAATGAGTAATGGCTGTTTTTCCCCCTTGTTGAACCAACGCCATTTTTTTTCTATCATATGGACTACGAGCAATATTTCCCATAATTGTCCCTTTTAATGGCGATGCAATATTGTAAACAAAAGCAAAATACGTTCTTTCTATGGAGTGTTTAAAAAATTGCTCAGCTAAATGTCGGTGAGCGACATCATTCTTTGCCACAACTAAAATTCCACTTGTGTTTCGATCAATTCTATGAACAATCCCAGGGCGAGCAACACCCCCAATTCCAGATAAAGAATCTTTACAGTGATATAGTAAAGCGTTTACCAAAGTTCCAGAATAAACACCAGCCGCAGGATGTACAGTCATTCCAGCAGGTTTGTTGACAACAATTAAATCATCATCTTCGTACAAAACATCAAGAGGAATATCCTCAGCAATAGGGGTTGCAGGCTCTAGCTCTGGTAGACTAATTTGATAAATATCGCCAAGCCGTGTTTTAAAGTTTTTATCAACAATAATCTCATCGTCAGCAAAAACATATCCTTTTTCTATTAAACGCTGTACTTGGGAGCGAGAAAAATCAGGTATCTCTTGTGTGATAAATTTATCAATTCTCATATTATAACTACTCTCACCAACAGGAGATGTGTAGTAAATTTTAGTATTTTCGTCTGTCATAGCCATTTGTGTTAAACATATTTTCACCAATTAAAAATAAAATACACTAAAGAGAAATATAAAATCAAGAATATAATCGTAGAAACAGTAAAAACGTTTCTAGATATAAGGAGACCACAATGGCTGAAAATGAAACTTCTTTAGATTCGTTCCTGACACCTACTGCTTCGGAGCCACAGCAGACTAATGTAGCAGAAACAGTAAATTTGGAAGAAGAGTTCGCGAAGTTATTAAATGATTTTATTGGGCATGAAAAAGCATCGGAAACAAAAGAACCAGAGGCAAATTCAACAGAATTAGATAGTTTTATTGCTCCAGCAGAAAACCAAGCTTCGGTACCAAACATCGGTAGTTTAGATAGTTTTGTAACAGCCCAGCCAGCCCCTACACCAGAAGGACTAGACGGTTTTGTAACCCCACAATCAACCCCTGAAACTAGTGGATTAGATAGTTTCGTAACCCCACAATCATCCCCTACATCAGAAGGATTGGACGGTTTTGTAACTCCACAATCAGCTCCTGCAGCGGGTGGACTAGACAGCTTTGTAACACCTCCAGCAACAGCAAATGGTCAATTAGATGAGCTAGCGAAGGTAACTCCTCAAACAACAAACACCTCCACCACCTCTCAAAATACACTAAAAGCCGAAGAGCAAGAATTAGCGCGCGCTGTATCTAACTTTCAAGACGGTTTATACTCATTAGCAGACAGGAAAAATTTAAAACTACCAACAACAGATTATAATGAAGAGCAACTAAAGCCAAATTATAAACCCAGTGTTGGGAAAAAAATTGCTCAATATATGTTAGACGGGTGGGATTTAATTAGTAAAGCAGATCCAGAAAATATGAAACGTTTATCCAAAAATGCAAATGATGAGGAGTATTTGGCTTTTGCAGAAACATTAAAAGATACAGATATGCAATTAGCAATCATTTCTTATGTTGAGATTTTGATAAATCTGGAAATTTGTGAAGTAAAGTACGAACAAAAGAGAGAACAAATACAAAAAAACAGAATAAAAAAAGAACTTTATGAAGAATATATGGAATTACAAGAACGAAAAGCATTGTTTATTAAAAAATTAAAAGAAAAGAATTTCCCAATAGATGTTGATCGCTTAATAAATAATTATTTTCGAGTTGCACAAAAAGATCCAGACGGTTCCTTTGATGCGTTAACAAAGAATCCTGCGATGTTCGCTCCGATACAAGTTGAAAAAATTAAACCAAAGTTTTTTGGGTTAATAAAAGTAACGCCAGAAGATGGCATAAAAGAGAATCAGAAAATTGGTAAGTTCATCAAAAATTTAAAAGTTTAAAGCTTCTTTTGATTTTTTTTGCGCTTTAAAGTAGACAAATCAATGTTTCTGTGATAATATTAAAGAAACAAAAAAGGAGAACACCAATGAGTAACGAATTAGATGAGGGACTGAAAAAAAATCGTCAAGAAATAGACGAGATGATAGAGAATAACTTGAATGAAGATTCAGGGAAACCAAGTGGTCAAGCCGACACTCCTCAGAATGATGGCTCAGGACAACCAGAGGGACAGGGGGATACGCCTCAGAGTGGTGGCGAAGAACAAGCTGATCCAACTCCACAAATAAATACAAATAATAATACAGTAGCTGTGAGTGATGGTGTTTCTCGAGCATATGTAGACGATAATTTAACAGGTCAAAAATTAAAAACCTCAGTATCAGAGGCAAAATCATGGCCCAAAGCACCAGATCATAAGAAAAAAGATGTTAAGGTTGCAGGCGGTAAAGATATTATGGAAGTCTTTTGGAATGAAATGTGGGCTTTTTATGATAAAATAATAGATACCGCTGTTGATATTACGCTTGATTTTGTAACATTCGTTTTGTATCCAGAACGCAAAGCTCCTCCTGTAAAGAAAGATGTAAAAAAAGCAGATGCTATGGCAGCAGGAGAAAAAGTATTTAACAAGAAAATAACAGCTATTAGAAAAATACAAGAACAGGCTCATGCTGTTCATGGAGAATTAAGCAGAAACTTAGAAAATGCTATGAATGGGGAAGTGGCAGAATGGACAATATTCAAAAAAGAGCCAAATCTCTTTCCAGAATTAGTACATATACGTAGAGAAGCTGAGGCAGATCCTCAATCAGCATATGCAGAAAATATGAAAAACTTTAATAATGCACCAGAGTTTATTGATAAGCTAATTAAAAATGACGAAAATATTATAAAACTTGCAGTATATGTGGCAACAATGGAAGAGTTTTTAAATCCTGTAACCAAAGATATGGAGATTAACCGAGTAAAAGCTGCATATCCAAATCCTGAAGAGCAGAAAAGAAAATTAGAAGAAGTTGAAGAAATATATAAAGATCCTGAAAAAGAACAGGAAAAAATGGAGGAACGAATCTCTAAACGTTCAGATGAATATGAAATGGAAATAATAAAAAATATCAATAAAATTAGAGAAGTACATAAAGATAATCCCGAAGAGATGAAATCTGTTATCGGTTCATATATGGAGCAACTTTCTACGTTACAAACAGAAACATTTGAAGGTATTTATAAAAAAATGTACATGGAAAAAGACAATAGCAAAAAAACAAAAGACAATGCCCAAATATGTATAGATAAATTTAAAGATTGTATGAGTGGTTTTATGGTAGACGGCAGAACACTTCAAGATATACCTCAAGCAAAAGATCAAAAAGATATCAATGCTAAAGAATGGACAAAGTGGGAAATGCTAAAAGTTATAAAAGGTTATACAGGAAGAGATTAGTATTTTTAGATAGGATAAATTATGAAAAAAATCAAAAATATAATAAGGTTTTCATCAATTAGTGTGTTTGTTTTAGCTGTATTGATATATATAGCTCAAATTTTGTTTAAGCTATTTTGGAGTTTTGAATTACTAAACAAAAATTCATATCTCCTTTTGAATGATTACTGGGAAAAGGGTGGTGTCTTTAATACGTTTAGAGATTGTAGCTTAGGCTTGGCGTTAATATTGTTACCAATTATCTGGTTGGTTTGGAGCTATAAAATTTATAAAAAAGGCTTCTGGAAGAGTGTATTAGCTATAATAGATAAATCATATCGAAAAATGACAAATCCTAAAGATATGGAAATTGAACATGTGTCAATAAAAAACATCGGTAGCAAAGATAAAACCTTAGATGAACTGATTTCTGATAAAATCAAAAAAGAAAATGGAAATAACGTTACAGGGAATACCTCTTCTAATTTAAGGAAACAAATTGCAGCAAAAATAGAAGAAAATGAAAAAGAATAATCTCTTGTTAACTAATCAAGTTCTATAATAAAGCAATGAGAAACTGGAGAAGCACTTGAAACCACTATTGATTATATTAAAAACATTATTGATAGGCTGTCTATGGAGTATAATATTCATAGACGGAATTAGAGTGGTTTTGTTAATAAATTGGCATTTTGACATATTTTTAAGAGATCACTGGACATTTTTGAGCTATAAATGGAATAGTGGCGCATCAATGAGTAAGTCAGAGATTGGTTTTTTGCTGATTATTGTTAGCGCAATACCATTGTTGATTACTGGTTGGGTGGGACTATGTTTAGTAAAATGGGGACGCTTTATAAAGAAAGTCTTCTTTAGCCCATTATATTTATATAGAAGATTAACCTTAAAAACAAAGCCACCAGTAGTTGTAAAGAAAAAGTCAATTAACGAAGAAGCAAAAGCTGTTAAAAAAACACCAATTATTAAAAAAGCACCATTAAAACGTCCTCCGTTGCCTTCTGCAACATTGATGCAGTCAAATATAAATAATAACTTAACAGCAACGCGCTCGTCTGCTTCGCCATATTCAACCGCCAGCAAGAAAAATCAAGAAGTTCCAGCAGATCATGCTTTGTTTAATTTTGATGATGACGACTTTGATTTAGATTTTGATTTTGAAAAGAAGGAAAAAAGCCCAACAGAAACACCAATTCCATCTGCATTAGTTGCTGATGAGCCAAAAACAATAGAGGTTTCCGCAAAAGAGGTTACCCAACCAAAAGCAAAAGCCGAAGAACAACCTCGAAAAAATAACGAAAAACAACCCCAAAACAATAAAAATAAACCAAAAGAAGCACCAGCTCAAGCTACTCCTCCAGCTTCTCCAATAAAAGAGTCTCACACACCTGTTTTAGATGTGCTAAACCAGAAGGGATATGATGTTATTCCATCAGCAATTATTAAAAACACCAAAATCGACTATGTTGCTGTATCTAAAAATCAGCTCATTTTGTGTTTAGTTGATAAAGAAACAGGAGATTGGCTGGCCGATGAAGAGAAATTTAATGATGAAGAACCATTGTGGTTTTCAGAAAGTAGCCACCGAATTTCGCCAGTGCGAAAGGTTGATGTTGCAAGAGATATATTAAAGACAAAACTTGCTTTAACAGATATGAAATATGAAATTGTTTCTTATGTGGTTATTCAAGCAGGAAACATTATTAACGCAGAAGATATGTTTGAAATTTGGAGTAATATGAATATCAATGTAACACGAATAAATCGTGGTAGTCCAAAAGAGATACGTTTATTCTCCAAAACAATAGATAACTGTGATGATAAGACAGATAAAAATAGTTTGGAAAAACTCAAAAAGCTAATTAGAAGTTTGGCATAATTTTAATTATTAGAGGGAAAAATGGCAAAAGAAAGAGGGAAAGAATGGGAAGAATATGACAACGCTGTGCGGTGGATGACAATAACTTTTTTTGTATCTATTGCCGTAACAGTAGCTTTGGCATATTTAGCCCAACCATTAGCATTTTTAATTCAAAATGGCGTGTCTAAAAAAAGTGTAGACATTGTTGGTAAGTTTTTACAAAAATCATTAAGCGACCCTGGTTTTTTATACAACCGCTATGTTAAATGGTTTAAACAAGTTTATCATCATACAGGGCCATTCCGTTTAAGTTTGTGGATTCCGATTCTTCCTTTTATTTCTTTCCCTGCTATTTTGCTAATTGGTGGTGTAAAATGTCCATACCGTTTCCAATCAAACATTCATGGTTCTGCACATATTGCCACCTTACGAGATATTGAAAGAATGCCTTTGCTTGGGTTTGATGGCTTTTGCATGGTTGTTGGACGTTTCCAAGGCAAAATGTTAAAGTTAAAAGAAACCCTCTCCACTCTATGTTGCGCGCCTCCAGGAACTGGTAAAACCGCAGGTGTGGTTATTCCAACAATTTTTAACTCTGATGGGTTAAGTATTATCGTGAACGACCCAAAACCAGAGTTGTGTTATAGTACCACAGGAGCCAGAGCAAAAGTAGGACCAGTATTTGTAATTAACTGGGGTAAAGAAGATAACCCTGAAACAGGTGAATATTATCCAAGTTGGAATCCTCTTTCTCCAGGGGCATTACCAGCCCCGGGGCCAGAACGTGATCTGTATGTCGACTCCATGTGTAACACCTTAGTAGAAGATCCTAAAGGTGGTGCAGACCCTCACTGGTCAAAAACTGGTCGAAGCGCACTTTGCGGATTTATTCACTTTGTATCTTCTAAATGCGAAAGAGCTTTGGCAAATGAAAAGTTTATTCAAAAAATCTACGAAGGCTCAATGACTGCGCAGGATAAAGCCGAACTCACAAAATATTATGAAGATATGAGTGTCGGTGGTTTACGTGCTAATGCTGCTCGAGCAATTCAAGATTTGCAAAGTGATAACCTAACGATTGAAAACTATTTGCCGATAGGCACATGGAATTTATTACCAGATAAATGGATTAACCATGAGCCATGTATGGCGATGATTTTGGAGTGGATTACCACCTCGCAGATTGAGCAAACAAACGATATTAAACGCCGTGTTGAAGAAGGCGACCAAATGGCCATGATGGCAGACCCAATGCGTGATTTATTAGACGCTGCGGTAGAAGAAGCTAATAACTATGGTTATTCTCGTCGTTGCGTAACCGAGCTTAGTGCGCTAAGTGCGATGCCTGATAAAGAGCGTGGTTCCGTTATGTCTACAGGTTTAACTGGTATTGGTATTTTTA
>CAZRHI010000011.1:0-20969 GCA_964599945.1 uncultured Acetobacter sp.
ATGCGGTTTTGATTTTGCAACACAGACGGAGGCATCTGCGCCCAAGCAGTTGTTGAAAAAGTTATCACAGTGGCTATCGCCAAAAGTAAAGTCCGTTTAGTCATATTTTATTTCTCATACAAAGGAATGGATTGTGGATTATCAAAATTAAAGCGAAGTTTTATAGGAGTTAATGGTATTGGTTTGGTGTTATCTCCTTTTGAAATTGCAAGTCCGTCCATTACAAATTCTGCATTTTCAAGCTCTCCACAGATAAGTGGAGATTTATAACTGACTAAAATTTTACCTTTATCTAGTAATAAATTAGTAACATTATAAAGTTTATCAGGTGCATCAAAGTTTCTATCAAACATATCATATGCTTGAAATTTATAGAGTTGGTTATTTTGTTTAAAATATATTAAAGATGGATTAAAAAAATATTTTAAATTCGTTTCTTTTTGATTATTAGAGACTTCAACATCAATTATATAATTAACATTTTTATATTGGTACTTTCCTTGACAACTTTCTGAATTTAATCCATAACCATATAATATTTGGCTAAAATCTATTTTGACAGCAATATTTGAAAAAATATCATTTTTTAGTATAGCGTATCCTGCTGTAGATTTTTCTAGCTGCCATGTTGATGATAAATTTACAATTTTAGTTTGAGTAAAAACATATAGTACGCATCCAAATATTGGAAATACTAATAATAAAATTGTTTTTTTCATAATAAACACTCCTATCTTTTATCTATATTATTACTTTGGGACTTATTAGAAATTGTTTTAGATAAATACCCATCTGCATCATGTGCAGATAAAGAATGTTTTTTAATTGCTAACCAAAATAGGGACGGATTTTTCACACCATCTAATGTGGTAAATATACGAACAATATCTCCTGATTTGTAATCATATCCAGTATCATAACCATTATAAGTACTATACCAATCTTTCATGCTAACAGCTGGCCCAACTGCGGTGAATGATTGTGCAGAATCTATTTTCACATTATTTTTATCAATAATTGTTCCAGCACCTCTCCCAATAATTGTTCCTTGGCTGTGAAAAATGTTATTAGCATTATTCATATCTTTTCTTGTTTCCAAATCTCCTGCAACTGTTTGGTTTAGAGCCACCCAACCCGAAGTTGTTTCAAAACCACCGAATAATTTACCCATAGCAGCCTCAAATAAATCTCCAGCAAAACCATAGCTTGGATTGTAACGTACAATAACATCTTCGTAATTTTTACTAGTATTTTCGGCATCTTGCCTACTATTCATTATACCATTAACAATGTATGTCTGTGTTTTTGTCAAATCTTCTGCTGATGCTTCTTTGCCATCTTTTAATAATACGCTCCGTTTATCTCCATCTAAGAATGTGCTAATAACACCGCCAGCGGCACCAATAGCGGTATTAGCTGCTTCTAAAATTCCATTAGTAATTGTTGTAATCACACTATCCTTTCCGAAATCATTGCTTATGTTGGTCTGCGCTTGATGCACTTTATCAACCAAAGTACCTGAAAGATTACGTGTATTATCTGCGTGGATTAATGCATTATCTGTTATATTTGTAATATCATCCAAAACAGCTTCAGCACCGCTAGTATCCCCAACAACAAGACCTAATAATCTGTTATCAATGGTAATAGTTGCATCCAATGCACCTGTTATTTGATCTTTCGTAATTTCCTCAATATTATTAACATCACGATTAATTCCTGATATATCACTACCATCTGCTACTTCAATATTACCCTGTCCGATAGTCGCATGGGTTACACCTTCTTTTTCATAGCCTTGATTTGTGATTGTAATTCTAGTTGTACCATTGGGATCGCCAGTATTTTTTCCGCTATTAGCTGTACCTGTTGAAGTACCGAAACCGAGACCTTTGTTTTCGCTATGTTCATAGTTATATATATCTCGATATTCCAAACTGCCAGCTTTTATATTCAAATTACCTGTATCAATACCATTATTATCTATATTGGCAATTACAGCCCCCTCTAAACTCAGTTTTCCACCGACATTAACATCTACAGATTCCGTTCCGATAATTCCGGAAACATTATCTACCCACCGTCTATCAGTTTCGCCCTCACTTTGACTGATACTGATACTCTGACTTTGCCCAATACCAAGGCCGAATCCATTTGAAGTATTTTTTGCATAGTCTGTATTTTGCATTGAAGATAAATTCATATCTCCACCGACATTTACGGCTACATTTTTAGCGACTGCATTATAGCCTTCTGCTTTCATATCATTACCAATATTATAGTTAATGTTTCCTTTTTCTGCTATTGTTTCAGAATTATTATATATCGCGCCATTCATACGTGATTGAGCGTTACTTTGTCCTAAATCAGCATAGACACCACCAGCAGTTGAAATACCAACACCAACAGAAGAAGTTTGGGTTTTGTACGAACTTCCATAGGTATCTCTGCTTGCTTCTAAAATTAAATTGTTCTCTATATCATAGCTGATACTTCCTTGTTTACTAATGACAACTGAACCAATTTGTTTCATATCTTCTCCTGCTGCAAAACTAATATTTTTGTCTGCTACGATATTAGAACCTGTATTTTGCACAGATGCAGAAGTTATTTGGCTTTGTTTTGTAGTCGAGGTAATTCCAGCGTCTACATAAAAACCTAATGTTTCAGCGCTAGCACCACTCTTTGCCATTGCTTGAGATGTTGCCGCCGTTACCATAGCTAATGTTTCAGTTGCAAAAGCAAGATTTATTCTTGCATCTTTTACTGCTTGGGAACTCGCTTTACCTTCCGAATAGAGCTTTTCTATTCTATCAAGATTATCTTTTGCTTTTTTAACATCTTCGGTTGCTTCTACTAGATTTTTAATAGCATAACTAGCGTCTACAACAGAATTACCTAAACCTGCAGTTGCTGAGATTTTACTTTCGCTATGGGTTTTCTTGTCGTCTTCGGTGCTTTGAGATGAAGTAATGTTGATGTTCTTTTCGGCAGTTATATTTATGTTATTGTCGGAAATGATGTTTGAACCTTTAATGTTAACATCTTGAACCGCTCCAATGTTTATATCTCCGCCCGCTGTAATATTAGCTGATACAGTATTTTTCTGAACATTATCCCATGTGTCCTTGGTTTCTTTACCCAGTTCTATGTCCATATTCAGCTTGCCGTCTTTAAATCCGACATTTCCGTTTACAACTGCCCCCATTCCGCCTGTTACAGCATTTAATGCAGCAATTTTAGCTATTTCGGTAAAGCCTTTTGTTAAATCCGTTTTTTGATGAACTTCGCGATGTTTAGTGGTTTCTTCACCATTTAGGATATTGACAGAACCTTGTTCGCCAGATTTTTCAAGTTTTCCATCTTCTCCTGCTTTATAACCTGCCAAAATATTAACATCTTTTCCTGCTTCAATATTTGAGGCAACGAGAGTGGTATCTTTACCCGAAACAACAGTCAAACCTTCTGTTGTTTTGATATTAGAACCTTTAAGGCGTTTCTCTTCGTGTTCAACCTCATCTAAGGACTTTTTCAACCCGCCCCATGAAGACTTTTTAGTTTTTGAGTAAGAATATTGGCTGTCTTCAGCGGCTACTGCTGTGATATTTCCGCCAGCTGTGATTTGGGCATCTTTTCCAGCTTCAACTTTTGATCCTTTGGAGAAGATGTCTTTAACAGCATCTATGATGGCATTACCGCCGGCAACAATGGCTGAACCGACATTTTCAATCTTATCTTTGACTGTGGTGGTTGTCTTTTTGCTCATAAAGCCGGATTTGGTTTTGCTACGTTCTTCACGATTATGCAATTCAACCGTATCTAGGATAATATTTTCGGCTTTAAGGGAAACATCTCCTTCTTTACTTTCAAGTTTTGCACCTTTGGCCGCGTATGTACCGCTTGCTTCAATCTGCAAACCTTTATTGCCCGATATAACAGCCTCTTGTCCTGTCTTTTCAATCAAATCATAATTTTTTCCACGGCGAGTTTCTTCGGTGTATTTCTTGGTTTCATTTAAGATGTCATTGGCCTTAATCGTTGTTACTTCGCCACCGATGGTAGCACTGCGGTTTATCAAAGTGTCAGCTTCAATATCCGTTCTGCCACCGATAATACGGGCGGTTTGCGTGCGATTGCTCTCGTTAAGCAAGTTTTTGGCTTTTAATGCAAGCTCATTTTTAGCATATATATCGCCCGAATTACTAATTGTATCGGCATTAATTGCAACATTTCCACCGGTCATCTTTGCACCATAACCACCGATTTCAATATCGTCTAATGTTGCTTGGCATAAATATAGCTCTGGAACAAGAACTTTTTGACCATTTACTTCTTTTTCAACATACCAGATAATGTCTGTATTTAACTGAGCGATCTGTTCTGCTGTTAATGCCACCCCTATTTTTAAGCCTAATCTCTCATATTCATCGGCGGCATTATTATATAAGGCTTTCATTTGGTCTAAATCATTAGAAATTTCCCCATTGCCGAGGTAATGCCCATAAGTTGCTTTCCTTATTGCATCCATCACCAAACGCGTCTCATAGGCGGGATCACCTAACATCTTGCGTGTGTTATATTCGTTTGAGAATGGGGTTATTCTATCAAAAAAGTAATCTGAACCAACGAATGGCGTATTGCTGAGAAAGTCTACATTGGAACGTATCATATATTTCGGATCGCCATCTGACACAGCAAACATTCCGTTATCACCACGTGGTAGAGTTAAACTAACAGGAACTTGTCCCGATTTAATCTCTGGTGTTTCATCGCGTCCAAAACGGAATGAGCCTGTTGCAGCCTCTACTTGATCGTTAATAACATTTCCACCGGTTGCATTGATGACAAGATTATTGCCAGCGGTTACTAACGAAGCTTCCTTGGAATAAATCCGCTCATTGTAATATTCGGTTGCATTGTATGTTTTCTTTTTCGTTCGAAAATTCTTTTTCTTCTTGGTGCGGCGTTGTTTCTTTATGGCTAAGCTGACAATCTCGCTGTATGTTTGATTACGCAATTGCTCCGTATTGATGATAGCATTATTTTTTGCAGAAAATGTTGAACTTTGGTTTAATATATCACGTGTATTGATGTTTAAATTATGACCAGCTAGAATTGTTCCTGCTTCCGCATCTAGATGAACTTCACTTATTTTATATCGACCAAGCTCTAACCACCCCGCGTTGTATGGCGCAGAATCTCTAATCTTACTATAGTAGGTACTGTATCCATCTTTACCTGTGTTTAGATTGAACCCCATATTATAGAGTTTATCTGATGTAATCGTGATGTCGTTAAGGCTCTCGATCCGTCCACCAATATTAACTAACGCATTAAACTGATCTTGACTTGATTCATATGGCGTATTATTGATTTGATCTTGAATTGTTTCTGAACTCTTTTCTTCGGTGTTACCGCCGATTTCAATATTATCTTCATCACTTCCGACTTCATCCCAAAGTGTATAAGCTACTTCTTTACCATTTGCATCTAAAATTGTTAATTTATCAATGTTCTTAAAGCTGACTGTTGGTTCTCCATCTGGCGTATCGGCTGGTGTTATTGTTCGTTCACCGATGTAAATCGTATATCCATCCAAAACATATTTATCTCCGAGTTTAGGTTCTTCTGCAAACGCATCGGCTGGTAAAGTCAAGGTTATACCCAACTCTGTTAATGTAATATCGAGCTCCCCGTCGTCCTCTTCTATTTCTCCTGTGTGTATTTCTTGCTCATTATTAGCATTTGATGCAGAAGTATGTTTGTTTTCAACATTTGGATTATCATAAACTTTGTTTGGATCAACCTCTCCAATCTTAGCGTCTTTTCCTTTAAGCTCTATATTATTGCCTGCAAATATCTCAGCTAAATAATTTATAATATCCTTTCCTGCTTCTACAATAACATCCGCGCCTGCAAGTAAACCACTATCGCGGTGGTTAATATAATCATTCTTAGTGTAAATATTAATGCTACCATTTGCAGCGATCTGTCCTAAATTATGGATATTGTCTGCGGTTAAATTAGTGTCTGTTCCTGAAATTATTTTGCTATTATTTGTAATATCACCTAATGTACTTATAGTTAAAGTTTCATCGGCTACAATGTCTGCATTGTTGGTTAATGCTCCTGAACTTATACTTAAATTTTTAGCAGAAACTGAACCTTTATCGAACAAACTATTTCCGCCCACCTCTAATGTCGCTATATTTTGCGCCAAAATTGTATCATTATTGGTTAGATTCCCACCAATATTAACATTTAAGTCTGTATCGGCTACAAGTTTCCCTGAATTTATGATATTATTTTTAGTTTCAATATTAATCATATTTGCATTTAGAAACTCTTTGCCTAAAACAAAATCATGATCCGCTACTATATTCGCTTGAGTAACAGCAGCCACCTGCATTTCTGACTGTATATCATTGCCTGCTTTAACATCTAGAGTATCTGATAAAATGAAGTCTCCCTCTAAGGCTACATCTTTTTGAGCCGTTAATCCTATATTATTCTCCGCATATATAGTTCCTTTAACTTCAAAGCTATCATTGGCTTTTATAGAAATATTATTGGATGCATACGCTGTTCCATCCAATTGAATATTTTTTTCGGCTGTAATAATTATATCCTTTTCTGCGTGCGCTATACTTTCCTTTTGATGCTTTATCGTTTCGGACTTTGAGGTAATTTTGATATTATTCTGAGCTGCAACATTTTTAAAGACGATATCACCATCGGCTGTGATTTCCAAATTATCCATATCAGCTACAAGATTTCCGTCCGTCTTTATACCCATACCGCTTTGAGTTGCTTCAATTTTAATGCGTCCCGCATACATCCCTCCTAGAGCTGTACTATCTAAGGCTAATGTTGCTTGTTGCGTGGTATCACTTTTAGAAGTTATTTGTTTTGTATTGTAGTCATATTTATCATTACCTGTTTTGATACTTAATTCTTGATCTTCATCAACATATATATTGCCAGCTACTTTGACGGTATTAGCCACTAATTCCGCTGGACTTTCTGACACATGAAGACCAAATGCCTGTTCACCCTTTCCCTCAATACTAATGATTCCGACTGGAGAAATCTCAAAGTCTTGCAATTTACCATCGGCAACATTTGGCTTACCTGTAACCATCGTCAAACGGGAGAGGTTTATAAAACCTGCTCCCGTTGCTGTAATTCCATTCGGATTGGCGATAACTAATGCGGCTCTTTGCCCAAATATTTCTGTATATCCCTCCAAGGCAGTGGTAGAATTGGATGTTACCTCATTCAAAATCACTCGCGCAGCATCACCTGTTCCAAAGTTGGGATTGAACGCTACAGTCCCTCCGAGCGTACTTTCTCCTTGTGGTATTCCTGTTTTAAAGGTAAGATTGTTCAAAATTAAGTTTTGATCAGATACATTATATTCTAAAAATTTATTATGAGAAACGCCACCTGCCGTAGGTTTTACTATGTTTAAAACATCTGTACCATTTGATGATTGAACAATACTAGGCTTTCCCGCTCCTTGATGCGCTGCTTGATCTATGACAATATTATTGTTCTGAGCAAAAGCAAATGTTGCAAATGAAACCGATGAAAGCAATAAATAAGTAGATAATCTTATTTGTTTTTTGGGTACATAGTTCTTATACTTCATAGTTCACCTATCCAAAAGTTTAAGATTTAGTTAATTTTTATCACTTATTTTTTAAAAATCAATAAAAAAATGCTATTTTTTGTTGGTTTATTATTTTTTCATCTACTTATATACACTATTATAGAGGTTCTTCGGAATTCTCGATTTAAAACTTGCCATCTAGCAAATTTTCATTTAATCTAACTGTAAATAATTTATAAAAATTGCAATACAGCTTTTTAGAGTCGGTTATATTTTCAATTTCTGCCTCTAGGTCTACGTCAATTTTCATTTGCTCTAGGAATAAACTTTCCTCTTTTTGGCGTAGCTCCTGTTCTAGTTGATTGATTTGCTTTTTAATTTTTAGCTCAGTCAAACTTTCTACTGCACTAGCAAGGGACGCATTAAGTTCTTTAAGCTTTTTCCGTAACTCATTGAGCGTATCCTCTAGCTCCGCTTTTTGTCGGGAGGCTTTGAGTTTTAATAAAACTGTATCGTCATCTAATTGGGTTTTCCGTTCTGATAAATAGCGTAAAATGATTTCTCTTTCTATCTCATCTATTTTAGAAACAGAATATTCACTTGCTGTACAACTAAGTGAATAATCAACTTTTTTTCCACTCTCATCGTAAAATCTTACAGGAAGTTTTAATATTTCTCGACATTCTTGATCCGATAGAATTTTTCCAGATTTCGTTCTTCCATATAAAACATTATACTCCTTTAACCAAGTTCCCGACTTAGACCACATATTATATTTTTTTTCTTTTTGAACTGATGTTCTAAGCTCTACATTATAAAACGAAATTTCACAGGGTTCAATCTCAGCATCAACTTGAATATACCCTTCAGAAGAACATTCTGTGTAACTTATCACTCCTCCTACTAAAATAGAATTTAAGGTAATTCGACAGGCTTCTGGTTTAAAATCCGGGGCTAATCCATATTTTTTATTTGAGAGATAAGATCTCTGGTTATAATAGAAAAGTACAGGTCTCTCTCCAATCTCATTTAGATAGATTATTTTATTTTCTTCATCAATGGTAAATATTCCAGACCATCTAACCAAAAGAAAATAGACCACTAAATTCCATAAATCACCACTTATCTCGGCACTTTTTTCTGCGATATATTGTGGAGTTACTGTTATTTTATCAGCTATCTCTTTTGTAAATGTGGTAAATAACGCATTCTCAGCATCTGCAACAATTTGTTCGTTTTCGCTTCGATTTTGAGCGATAGTCTCAGAAATATGCTCTTGTATCACATCTGGTTTACGGCGTTTTTCCAGCACTTCTTCCAATGATTGTTCAAAGTTTCCGATAATTTCATCAGATATTCCGAAAATACCACCAAACTGCAGAACCCGCTTGTTAATTAACTCTAAAATACGAATATCTGCCACATTGGAACGACATAGCATATTGATGACCAAAACATCTGATTTTTGCCCTTGGCGGTGGCAACGACAAATTCTCTGCTCCATTTCCATTGCGTTGTACAACAAATCATATTGTACAACAACCGGGCAATATTCAATATCAAGCCCTTTTGCCGAACTGTCTGACGTAATGAGAATTTGCACCTCGGCATCATTTTTAAACTGTTCCAGAGCATTCTCATCTTTATATTTTAAGGTGTTATACCCATTTTCTGATAATGCTTTATAAAGAACCTCAATGGTTGTTAAATTATCTACAAACACTATGGCTTTTTGATTTTCCTTTTGTTTTTTGAGGTGTGTAAATACCTTTTTGAGTGTTTTAATCAAAAAGTCAATCTTTGAGTTCTTAGTTATAGTGCGCGCACAGGATTGTAGTTCGCTTAAGAGCTTTTTTTCCTCATCTTTAGCTCTTGATATTGGCGCATCCAACATATTAGCTAGTGCTTCTGGCGATGAGGAAGCTAAGTGATAAAATAATAATGTTAGACGATATAAATCCATTTCCGGATAAGCGTCTTTTTTAGGAAAATTCAAATATCCATCAATCAACGAATACAGTTGTTTTTCCTCTTTGTTTAATTCATAATATCCCATATATGGAATACGGTTGGTGAAACCTACATACTGGGCCGCCTGCCTTTTTAGTGTTCGAAATGCAAACTGAGAAACCCAACCATACAATTCGGGATAATTTTCGGGTTTACGAAAATAGCGTTTATAAAAGTATTCCGCATCTGGCAACACTTCTTCATCGATGAAATGAATCAAGCCATAAATATCCATAACGGACAATGTAATCGGTGTTGGGGTTAGCAAGAGCTTAAACGCATCACCCACAATCTTTTTTAAGGTTATGACGGTCTTATTTTCTGGTTTAAACAGACAGTCTGCCTCATCAAAAATCACCAAGTCCCACTGTATTTTTTCAATATCCTCCGCATCCTGCAAAGCTTCATCGTATGTGGCTATATACAAATTTCTATTTTGAGGCTTAAACTGACTTGCATATTTATCAATTTCATTTTTGACAAAGAACTCTGTAAGAGCTTTCATATCTTGGTTATCACGTTCTCTCCACAAAGTAAATGGCAGGGCAAAGTCTTCTTTTATTTTTTTCTGCCATTGTGATATGAGATTTGACGGTAGAACGATTAAGATATTTCCCTGTCCTTCATAGCATTTTTGAGCTGCAATTAACAATGCTTCATACGTTTTACCGAGAGAACCTTCATCACACAGAATGCATCCTTTTAGGTATTGAGAGCGCATAGCAAACCGCGCTGCGGCTATTTGATATGGCAACACTTTAATATTTGACGAGGCGAATACCGGTATAAAATCATCATTTGCCAACGTCGCCAAACGTCTGGCTTCTACAAATGCTGCAAAAGGTGTAGGATATATCTGCTTTATGTCTACCATAGTCAAATCGTCTTCTTAAAATCTGCCCAGTTCGTAACGGGTTTTTCAAAAAACTCTACATCATCAAGAGCATTAAAATGTTGCTTGCCACAATGAATCTTTTGCGCTTCTTCTGGTCTTAAGCCCAAAAGGCTCGTTGTTCCTTTGGTTTCAAGGATAAAATAAAGCTTTTGTTCGCCATTCTTTTCTAAATACACGGCCCAATCCGGACTATATGCCCCTATCGGAGTTTTAATCTTGAAACGTGTCGAAAGCTTGAAAAACATTTTCACATCGGGGTCATTATCTAAGCTTTGTGCAAATTTATTTTCAACATTACTGTCGTAGATAATGTGATCATAGATACTATGTTCTACCGGTACGGCATTTTTATCAAGATTTGCTATAAGCTCAGAGCTATCAAAAATTTCCTGTATATAATACGTTTTGCCAACAAGTTTCACATACTTAATCCCGTCAATCGCCAGTTTATGAAAATTATTCTCTATAATTTCCAAGAGCTTTTCGTAGAATTCTTGCGGATTTTTCAAAAAGTCCATCCAACGACCACTTTTTTTAATAATGGTGTTGATGATAGATGGATGTAATAAAGTCTTGTTAGATATAAACTGCAAAATGTTAGGTAATGACGTATAATTGTTTTCTAACTCTATTGTTTTAACAGACTTTTCAGCGTGAGCCACCCCTGATCGCGCAATATCTAAGTCTGCAACTTGTGTCATTATGCGAGCCGTATCAATCGGTGGCATAGCCATTAAGTCATTAACAGTATTATCTATTAAAGTGTTGATGTCAAATTCTATGCGATAAGTCGTTTTTTGCTTAATTCTATCCCATATTTCCAAGAATTCAGGTGAAATCATCACTTGTTTTTTGAGCTTTACGATAACATCTCGAGAGGCATCACGGATGACTGGCTTATTATCTGCTCGTTCAATAGCCTGTAATAAGGCACGTTGTTCTGCTGCCGAACAGCGAGCGGATAAATCTAGTGTTCCAGCTTCTAATTGCGCCTTTAATGTATCTTTATTAACCTTTCCTGTTTTTGAGATGATTTTAGTTTTTTTCAAGTATTCCAAAGTATCTGCGGCTTTCTCATAATCATAGGATTTTGTTTCAACCACTTTTTCTGTATAAGTTTTAGAAGCTAAGGTTGCAACAGAAATGGGCTTTTTTTCTTCCACGATAATCTTCTCTACTTCTTTTTTGAGTGCTGGCGAAACATCTTCTAATTTTATCTCGGCTGGCTTAATATCGTCTTTAACCGCCCCGTCTTCATCAATCACACCCGTTTTAGTTAAGACCTCGACGATTTTCTCAGCTTCTTTAGATGAAATCTCACGTTCTACTTCGACTTCTTCATCATACGTTAAGCCGACAAGCATATCCAACTCAAGTACACCAAATTTAAGACCTGTCTCTTCCTCAATTTCTTTCTGTAATTTATCTGCAAACTCAGCAAAGCTTTCGTTTGCTATAACGTGCAAAATGTTGATGTCTTTATCTTCCACACGCTCACCATCTTGATTAACGCATAAACGTAACCCTCGCCCGATTTTCTGCCGGCAGGTAAAGGTTGATTTTTGCTCTAACAGCGTGCAAACTTGAAATACGTTCGGATTATCCCACCCCTCTTTTAAGGCTGAGTGAGAGAAAATAAAGCGGAGCGGACACTCAAAGGATAATAATTTCTCTTTATCTTTCATGATGAGCGAATAAGTGTCATCATCGGCGAGCGTATCTCCCTTGGTGTTTTTATAAACGCCTTTTTTATCTTGTGAGAAATAGCCGTTATGTGCCTCTTCTACATTTGTATTAAAATATGTCTTCAGTACGGCATATCTAGGCTTTGCCATCAATTCATTATAGCATTCTTCAAAAAGTTTCGCATAAATTCCCTTTTCTCCGTCTTCTGTCCGGTATTTCTTTACTTCATCTATGAAGAACAGCGACAAGACCTTAATACCTTTTTCAAAATAGCGAAGTTCTTTTTCCAGATGTGTTTCTATCGTGCGGTAAATTTGAGCGCGTTTTAGGATAACTTCGTCAACATTGCCTATGGAGGATCCAAGCTTTAAGGTTTCCGCATCGGATAGCTCTATGCACTCATAGCCACTTGTACAGTCAATCCCCGAGATTTTATAGCCTTTATATAACTCGCGGTGGTTAGATAGGATATATAGGTCATCGTTTGGTTTGACTGTGAATGTTTTGCGTTCAACCTTGCCATTTTTACCTTCGACGTCAATTTCAATCTTAGCCGTGAATCCATTTTCACAAGATACTGATTTTAATGCTATATATGGTTTATTAAAATCGTTAATCACAGAGTTTGAAGAAACGCATATTTGTTTAACCAAGCCCATTTGGTAGGCATCAACTGGCGTTAAGCGATATACAAGGTTAATTTTTTCGCGGTGGGTGGCAGAATAACGCAAAACACATAGAGGGTTCAACATAGCAATCGCCTCTTTAGCTTTTGGTGTATTATTCACGCTTTGGGGTTCGTCTATGATAACCACGGGCCGCGTGTCTTGAATATAGCGCATAGCTGTTTCGCCATTAAGCTTATCTTGTTGTTGATTGATGACGTTTTCAGCTTTTTTGAATGCGTCAATATTGATAATCATAATCTCAATATTGGAAGATGTCGCAAACTGGCGCACATCAGATAGCTTTGCCGAATTATAAATAAAGTAATGGTATGGTACGCCGTCATAAAGTGTAGCAAAATGGCTTTGTGTTACATCAAAAGACTTTTTCACGCCTTCACGAATAGCTACACTTGGCACGACAATAATGAATTTACTAAATCCGTAAAGTTTATTAAGCTCTAAAATCGTTTTGGTATAAACATAAGTCTTACCTGTTCCCGTTTCCATTTCTATTGATGCATGGATAGGCAAGCTTACATCATCGGTCAACGGTAGCTTATGAGTTTTTTGCACCGCGTGCAGATTTTCCGCTATCCGTTCTTCATCTAAGATTAGCTGGTTACCAAACCCGAATTCATTTTGCAACAACGGCATTTGTGCTGAATTATCAGCAATTGAAAATGTTGAGTTTATTTTCTCTTGTCCGGCAAATAAACTCGTTACCGCTTTAACTGCGTTGTTTTGGAATTCTTGATTTTTGAACTTTAGTTTCATATTACACTCTGTATTTTCAATATTTTATGTTTCCAAAGGTGTCGAATTCGAGACCTTTGAGATTAGTTTTTTTTACTTTCTTTTTTATCCTCTAGTAAGTAGGTCTCTGGCGTTAGCTTTTTTAATGATTTATTTGCATCATAATTATGCAAACTCTGATATTCAATTTGTGCCATTTCTTGAATTTTTTTGAAACGTTCTTCTTTAGAAAAACCTTCTCGTATCATTTGAGCGTTACGGCTTTCTGCATTTGATAAAATAATTAATTCGTTTATGCTAGCACTATCTCTTATATTTTCACCGTTTTTGACACGTTCAGGATTTTGTTCGCGCCACTCTTTTGCTGTTAAACCAAAAATAGCTGAATTTAACAAATCTGCCTCGCTAGCATATTCTAAATCTTTTCTCCATTTACGTGATTGCGGTATAATAAAATCTTTTACAGCATCTGTGTGAACACTATAGTTTGCTTTTGTGATAACTCTTTTTATTTCCCATTCAATATTATATTGGTTATTTTCTATAGTTTTTAGCCGTTGATATTCTTTAATTAGATAAAGTTTAAATTCTGGACTAATCCACATACCAAACTCAAAAGCTATATCTACCTGAGCATAAGTTCCCCCATAACGTCCAGCTTCTGCCTGTAATCCTATGGCATTCGTTTTTTCCACCCACTCTTTTACGCTGATTTTATAACTATTTAGACCCGCCTTACTTTTAATTATGGCGAATTCGCCATAATTAAAATTGGGATTATTAAGACTTTCCCAAACTCCTAAAAATTCTATAGTATTTCTATTTCTTAACCAATCTGATACGAAAAAATCACCATCTTTTGATTTTATCATATCCGTAATAGAAATATAATCAGTATCATTAATCTTTTTTATGCCTATAAGGTTTCCCTGCACATTAAGTTGTTTATTTTTCTTAAAAAATATCATTTGTTATCCTTTCAAAGCGTGACAATTTGTCACAGTTTCATCTAACTGGTTACAAATTGTAACCGACTGATGAAGTTTGAGTAGCCATACGAAAAAATCGTACACCTGACGCAGTTGACTATAAATTATAGTCAACTTGAAAATATTGAATTTATCAGCTATAATGTTAATCATTATCCTCCGTCCAATGAGCTACATCTTCCCAATTCCATAAGGAATACAATTCTTTTAGCTTGGGTGAAGGTAGCCACAAATTAATATCACTAGCAATTGGGGGAGTACCTTTTACAGGCTGGAAAGGAATCAAAAATCCTGTCCGTATCAAGCCAAATAAAATATGTCCTTTTTCACTTCTTATTTTTTCCATTATTTCTTTTTCTGAACAATTCGGTTTCTTTAGCTCGTTGTATAATTCGGCAAGAAATTGTACTTCCGCTTCTGATAAATCGGCTAATATTTTTGAGTATCTTTGAAAAGAGGTCGCTGTTAGTTTGTTTTTTTCATTTAACCCGCAAATCAAGCGCGCCATAAGTCGAAGATTATTTTTGGCTGTCCCCTCAATTGCCGCGTGATACAGGCGAAAATAAATAGCAATTAAATCATCTTCGTGAACTCTACTAAAATCTCCGTCTCGTAGTTCTTGTTCAATAGCCCAGCGAACTTTTTCTTTTTGTTTATTGTAATAAGATTTTAATGCTGAAATTCCGACTGCTTTGACAGCTATGCCTCCAATGGCTGTTAAAAAATCCATCATACTTTCTCCTTACAACAATTCAATTTCTATGCCGTAGTCCTTAGAAATGTAGAAAGCGTTGGGCATAGACATTTCATCTATAAAGGCTTCTTTGGAGGCTACGATTTTGGCAGGAGCGAGTTCACACATTGCTTCAACATCTTCGGGTTTGATACCGCCATTTGAACCATCTAAGCATACGAGAATAAGCCCCTCATCGCCAATAGAATAAACCTTGCGACCATTGACTTCGGTTTTGTTTACGCTATATGTGAGCGGAATACCTAATTTTAGCATCACTTCAAAGATGATGTCTAATTCTGTGCGGTCTGCTTTAATGCTTTTCTCCATAGCATCAAAGCGTGCAAACAAGTCTGCCTCAGCATCTTCAGCGGTGGCATCTATCGGTGTATCGTCCCACTTGGTAAGGTTTGAGGTGTCTAACTTCAAAACCTTGAAACCTGTGTCCAGCTCTTTTTTTGTTTCATTTATTGATGCCTCGTTATGCTTCTCTTCCTTTTCCCAATCGCGATGCCCAAGGCTTAATTCCATTTTCTCCATATTATAGCTAGACGCAGCTGTTATAATTGTTTTTTTCTCTCTATATTCTTCTTTGATTTTTGCACCAGCGCGGCGGATGCGCTCTTTGCCGATTTCACAGATGTTTTTGTAGCCTGCCTTAAATGCTTCGGACTTTTCGTCTGTAATTTCGGGCAGTTGCACCATAATGAACTGACGGTTGCCACCGTCTTCGGCGTTTAACTGCATGACAGCGTGCGCGGTGGTCGCCGATCCGGAGAAAAAGTCTAGAACAATTAAATCTTTAGTTTCATTATCCGCAAAAGTTATTAACTGCTTGATTAATGGAACAGGCTTTGGATTACTAAAAATATTAGCATTAAGCAATTCTTTTAAATCTTTTGTTGCGCTATCAGTTGAGCCGTGTTCAAATAATAAATTTGGATATGCTGATGTTGTGTCTTTATCTTCAAAATCGTAAATTTTTAATTTTACAGTGTCATCTTCATATATAAAGCGATTTAACTTTTCAAGTTCACGCGCTTTTTCCTCGCCAATTTGCCAACGTTTACCCTCTCGAGGTTTATGTCCGATTATAGGGAATTCCATTGTTTTTCTAGCATATTCTCCTTCATTTTTCTTTTCAATAATGGTCTTCCTATAATTACCCTCTGCGTCAGAAAACGGATAAGAACGACTTTCTTTTGAAACAACTCTATTATTTATTCCTTTATCAGCTTTTTTGTAACATAAAATGTGTTCGGTTAAAGAACTAACGGAAACGCCCGCAACATTTGTCGTTGTTCCTTTTTTCTTCCATAAAAAATCAGCAACAAAATTCTCTTCTCCAAAAACCTCATCACAAAGGCGGCGAAGATTGGTTACCTCATTATCATCTATACTGATAAAGATTACACCATCGTCACGAAGCAAGTTGGCAGCCAAACGTAAACGAGGGTACATCATATTCAGCCAGTTGGTGTGATAACGTCCCATTGTTTCGGGGTTTGATTTTGTTGTTTGGCTGGTGATTTCTTTGTATTTTGCCATCGGGTCTTTAAAGTCGTCTTCATAAACAAAGTCATTTCCCGTATTATATGGCGGGTCGATATAAATCATCTTAACCTTGCGGTAATAGGCTGATTGCAAGAGTTTCAAGACTTCTAGGTTGTCGCCCTCAATGTAGAGGTTGTTCGTTTTATCAAAATCAACACTTTCTTCCGGACAAGGACGGAGTGTTCCGGTGGAACGTTTGGCAGCAATACGATAGCACTCGGCTTTCCCTTTCCACTCAAACTTATATTTTTCAAAATCATTGTCGATAAATTCGCCACATAGGTTCAAAAGCTTGTCTATGTTCAGTTTTCCCTCATTAAAACACTCTGGAAATACAGCTTTAAGCTTTTCCTTTTCTACTGCTGTAATGTCCATACTTTTGCCGTCTACGCTTGGAATCTCGATATTTTCTGCCATTGTAGTTCCTTTGAAATATAAAATTAGTTAGACTATGTTAGCGGCTAATTCTTAATAAATCAAGTTATTTGGCAAAAATATTTTATTAAAAAAACATTACCTTAAATATTTTTATTGATTTTTAATATTATTATATCTAGTATGTATATAGACACATTCACAGTTCCTGTGTCTAGTGCCTAAAAAGTGGCACGGAGGACGTCATAATCCTCTTTCTCTGCACGGTGATGGATATACATCGTGAGATTTGTTTCGCAGTAGAAAAATTGCGGAATGATGACTATGTCCCCGATTGAACTTCGTTTGGTCGGGGAGCTTTTAGTGCATACAACAGAAGCCCTTGGCTTTAAAGACTAGGAGGATCAACTTGCAGAGATGATTTATGAACTCTCCGACCACCTTAATTTAGGTGGCTTTTTTTTATTTGAGGAAGCGGAGTTTTTATGGTGGCATCACTTCAAGCAAGAAATTTGCAAATTTTATCTAAATATTTGGATATTGATGAAAATGACTTAAATGCTGTTTATATCCGAGGCATTTTTCTGGGATACACCGAACAACTTCTTCGCATCCTCTATCGAAATACAGGTAATATACCTCCGATATATAGATATGAGGATTTTTTTCAAGAAATTGTGATTACCTATGTTGATGCGTATTGTGAAGTCCTTTTAAGACCTGAAATCCCTGACAATTTACCCGAACTAGAACGCGATATTGCGCATATCGCCATCGCTAAATTCTTTAATAATGATTATAATATCATCGACAACCTCCCTCCTTCTTGCATTAACCTTGAGAAAAACTGGGTAAGAAGTATGAAAAGAAGTATACAAACTTTTGGTGTAGACAATGTCGTATTGTTGTGTACGCTTGAGAGAGTTATTAGCGATCTTTGGGGCAGAACAATTCATTTTGATGTAGATAGTAGATTTAAACCCACCATGCATTAAACTCTCTCTTTTTATTTTTATATCTAATCAACATTTGTCATTGACATTTTTGATTTTCGTTTATTTGGTAGTTGTATAAATATTTTTATTTTTTATGTTAAATCAACAATGTAGGACGTTTTAAAAATTTGTATACATTGTTGGTTTATTTCTCCTCCCCGCAACCATTTGTTGCAGTAAAGACTTTTGAGACATATTTTTTAGGACTGGTCTCAAAGGTCTTTATTTTTTTTGCAGAACATTTCTTCTCTTTCTTTATAATATTTTGCCTCATATGCATTAGGTGTCATTGCTCCCAATTTAAAATGCGGTCGTTTCGTATTGTAAAATTCAATATACTCACTTACAACTTCTTGCAGTTCTTCCTGTGTCATATAATAGTTATGGGAAATTTCTTCTCGCTTTAAAACACTAAAAAAAGATTCCGCTACAGCATTATCATATGGCGTTCCTGGGTGAGAAAAAGATTGCCTAATATTTAATTCTCTTAACAGCTTACGAAATGCATATGCTGTATATTGCACACCTTGATCACTATGAAATATAAAGCCACTTGGTTTATTACGAGCATTATAGGCATCTAAAAATAATTCTGTAATCAATTTGGTATCTGCATTTTTTGATATTTTATAAGCAATGACTTTTCTGGAAAACAAATCAATAATGACACCTAAAGCATAAAAAGGTTTTTCCACCCGAATAAAAGTAATATCACTTACCCAAACCATATTAGGTGCTTCTTGTGTGAAATTTCGTTTGACTTTGTCTTTGCGAAACCGATGATTTTTTAAATTCGTACAAGTATTAAAATAACTAGGACTATTTTGCTTACAAACCATATTCTCTTGTTTCATATATTGTAAAATATATTTTTTTGATGCGGTATATTCCATAGACATTAGCATTAAACGAATTCTATCTGCGCCAAAACGTTGTTTACTGTCTTCAAAGATTTGCTTAATTAGAGGATACATCTTTTCATTATGTAGTTCATAAGTTGTTTTGATTGGATTATCCTTCCTCTTTAACGCCTTATAATAATTTCCCCGAGAAAAATTTAGAGCCGAACATATTTGATTAAAACTATACCTATCTTTTAATCGATCTATAATTTCGACTTTTTCTTTAGTGTTTAATTTTTTTTAAACAACCACTTTCTTTCAAAATTTGCAATTGTTCTTTAAATGTATAACATTTTCGCTCTAATAGATAAAAATCCTCTGCTGTAAAAGTTCTTTCTTTAGCATATGGACGAGTAATAACCCTAAACTTTTTTACCCAAACATATAATAAACTTTTAGCAATTCCATATTTATGACATAAGTCTTTAACAGAATGATTATTTTCGTACTCTCTAACAATTTGTTTTTTCTGCTCAATAGTAAACCTTTGTTTCATTATAAGTTTCCTTGTTAATAACGAAAAGAGAACTTCCTTTAAAACATTTATAACTTATAATTTAAAATAAATATTTAATTTTCTTCACTGATATACGGATACATTATCATAAAAAAGACGAGAGATAAACCACATATCATCATTGATGAGTGTGTTTTTTCAAATGTTAATAGTCCATGAGCCAATTCATTACGCAAATTGACTTCATTATCTCCAAAGAAAGCTCCTCTTTTCGGGGAGCTTTTTTATTCTTAAAATAGAGATTACCTTGAAAAACGGTGTCTGTATTGCCGTTTAGAATTATTTTGAAGGTCTGAGTTGGTTGATTTTTGCTAAGGATTTGATATTTTTGAATATTATGTAAAATCAAGGTGTTATTGTGTATATTTTTCCTTATTCTTATCCTTTTGCACAACCAGTGCGAGGCGCACAGCCTTTATGACGGAAGTTTATACTTCCGTTTTTTTTATTTTGAATGAACTTACTTTTCGCTATTGTTTAAGTTATCCTCTTTTATGCATCCGCGGATTTTATCCCACTTGATACAATCCGTGCGGCAGATTTTGGCATTAGAATCCCATACGCCATGCCCGCTGCTTAAGCAATACCCTTCTTCATCAAAAATAATATAGAAAAAATAAGCTGTTATACATACGCCAATGATAGCAAAAATATTCCAAAATATAAGAAATATTCTCCATGAAAGCTTTTTATAGTTAATATTTTCCATTGATTCCCTTTACTCTAAAAGAATTACATCCTTCTCTTGAATTAGTATATACACCGCTTTTTGCCCGTTGTCTACCAATTTCATTAACTTTTCTGTCATGTAGTTTATCTCTTGATGCTTCTAATGGGGAAAGCCCTTTCCAAGCTTGATTATAATAATAGTCAAATTCTTCTTTAGCATTTCCTAATTTTTCAGCAACCTTTTCACCAATTCTTCCTCTTGAAGTTGCTTCGTAATTTGCCTTGCAATGAAAATAATCATCAGCGTTTATGGTATTATCTCGTTTCATATCCCAATAATTTCTATTCATATCTCTAACAGCTTGAGCTGCCTGTTATGGTTATTTTGTAAGTTGTTGTTTGGGAAAGGTTTTTACTATGGTGGTGGTTTGGGCGCAAAGTATCTCTTTATAGTTTTTTTGTGTTCTTTATTGTATCTGCTTTTGTATTTTCTTCATCAATATTAATTTGCTGAGGATAGATTTCCAAATTTATATCTTCCCTATCGTTTGTCATTGACATTTTTGATTTTTTGGTAAATATTCGTTATATAAAGGCACGTTATTTTTATG